>JANQLH010000133.1 GCA_028280735.1 SAR324 cluster bacterium
CGATCGATGCTGCAAGCTTCGCATCTCATGACCCGGAATCCATTTGCAACCAATTGAAATAATTAATGGACCCCGGATCAAGTCCGGGGTGACAAGCGTAACGTTTCGTCTATTAAAATAGAAAAACCATAAATTTTACTATTGTGACACAGTCTGAAAGCAGAGTTACAGGATTAATATTCAATTGCAGGTTTGAATTATGAACGAGGGACTTGAGGTTATGGCGAGTTACACCTGGACTCCGGAAAATCCGGAATTTAATCATATCAAGCAAAAACTGCTGGAGTATTACGTGACCATGAATTACGCCAACTCCCAGTTCAGTATCAATGCTTTTGAAAGAGTCGCCAGGAGCCTTTTTGTTCCAAACGGTCAAAGATCCCACACCTACAACGACAATCCCCTGCCGATCGGTCACGGTCAGACTATCAGCGCTCCCCATATGGCGTTTATGGAATGCGACGCCCTGGATATACTTCCCGGCGACAAGGTCCTTGAAATTGGCAGCGGTAGCGGTTACCATGCCTCCATTGCGGCGGAAATGTGTGCCCCCAGCAATGTCAAGCCACAAAACTGGGAACCGCTTACCCGATATTATGATGATTCGGTTTATGAGGCTTACCGTGAAAAATGGGGACAAGTGGTCACTGTGGAACGGTTAGAACCGCTGGTGAAGTATGCCCGTAAAAACATTGAAAAAGCCGGCTATGCGGATCGGATCACAGTGATACATGGAGACGGTACAATGGGCTTGGAAGCCCACGCACCCTATGATAAAATTTTGGTAACGGCTGCTGGTCCGGAAGTCCCCGAAATGCTGAAAAGGCAACTCAGGGTGAATGGAAGATTGATCATACCGGTCGGTAGTAAGAATTTTTACCAGGAATTGCTGTTGGTAAAAAGGGAAGCTGAGGATCGCTGGACACAACACAATATCGGTGGCGTCGTGTTTGTTCCTTTGATTGGGAAGTATGGATTCAGCGACTAAACAGCTGAACCCCTTTGGTTAGCCTAATATCTCCTCGATTTTTGCCAGCACCGTGTTAACACTGAACGGTTTTACTATATAACCGTCGATCTCTAGCTTGGCTGCTTTCATAATATCGTCCTGCTTTCCTAACGCTGTGATCATCAGGACAGGAATCTGCTTTTGGTCCGTACTCTCCTCTCTGATTGCTTTTAAAAGCTGAAGTCCGTCCATTTCCGGCATCATCCAATCAGTCATAACCAGATCAAACTTCTCATCCTGCATCATTTCCCAAGCCGACCTACCGTTGTCCGCTTCGGAAACATGGTTGAATCCCAATGTCTTCAGGATGTTTGCCAGCAGTTTCCTGTTAATATCATCATCCTCAACGAGAAGGATTCGAATCTCTTTGTTAACACCCATGCAATAGACCTTATAATTGAACTTTTGTGGTGAACTTCTTCCATGCCTCCAATGTTCCAGGAAACACCTGTTATCCTTTTATACACTTTGCCCTGCAAATAAGTCAAAACCAGCATAAAGCAACCCTTTTCGCTCTATGACCAATCAAGCTTCTTACAGAAATGTAAACAAAAGCCACCAGGTTTATCAAGCCTTGTTGCTGATGGTAACGAATTCATAAAATGCAATCAGTTTTTGACTGTGGTAGATTTTTAGTAACCTGGTTCACCGAATCTTGGAAAGCATCGGAGTATTTTTGCTACGGGTCCATCAAAGCGAATCAAACCTGGGAATCGATAAACCAGGTGCCGTAGTCGTGCAGCAATACGAAATCCACAGAGCGATTATCAACAGCTTTTATATCGCACAAGGGAACAACACATTCCTTTTTTTCATCAGAGACCAGTTTTAATTTTCCCAGCAGTCCGTACATATCATCGTTCGAGTTTTCCAGACCATAAAGTACGTACCTTTCGAGATCGGCTTTTCCAATGACATCGCAGGGGAGAGTCAAGGTTTGATTTAGTAATTGAAAGAAAACGGAAAGGGTTTCGGTGTTGACGTCTTTTTTGGCGCAATTGGCGAGTATTTTTCCAATGCGTTCGCTTTGCTCATCTGTCGGTGATGTCATGACGATTGTGTTGTTTTATCGGTGATAGGTTAGACTGAAACAGGTAAATCCTTTAGTTCAAGCTTCAAAAATGTCATATTTTATTGGTTATTATGGTCAGCCAAAACAGAATTATCAATTGAAAACCGCACCAACTCAACTGCCGGTAATATAGTGCGGTTTCGATCCACAATTCAAAAACGGCAATTAATCCATTTATCGGAATGACTGCCCTTGCTTGAATCTGGATGACCTTTTAGAATAAACCCATGCAATATCCCTTAATTATTGCTTTTCCCTAACCCAATTTTGAAATTTAGATGAACAGTCCGATGCATATGTTTATAGAATTCGCCGGTCTGATTTTGAACGGCTTGGCCATTGCCATATTGATCAGAGCGTTGCTTTCCTGGTTTCGGCCTGATCCCAGGAATTATTTTGTACAATTGATAGTAAAGATAACCGATCCGATATTAAGACCGCTAGAGCGAGTGATTCCGCCACTTGGTGGATTTGATATAACACCTATTATTGCAATAGTGTTGATTCAGCTTGTTTTGGGAGCCCTTCCAATGCTGGCTGGCGGCTATTAATCTGATTCCCGAATCAACCTCGTTGTGATTCGGGAATGCAACCCCGGCGTGCTTATCCTCTCCGGAGTTCAATACCCGGCCTCTAAATCTGCCTTTCCCCCAAGACTGATCCGCAATACGAGTTTGTGCGCCCTAAGTGTTTGATCGATCCCGCCATTGATTGGTTTTTTTTTAACCATAAGAAAAATAACTCATTCAAAATAATCGATTGCTAATTAATTTTCTATTTGGCAAAATAGCCAAATAACAAGGAGAGATATTTGATGAAAACCCGGGATAGAACACGATACGAGGAACAAGCCAAAATAATAAAGGCTTTGGCTCATCCCAGCCGTTTGATGATAGTGGATGAACTAAACATACAAACACGATGCGTAGCTGACCTGACGCGAATGATTGGGGTTGATACCTCAACGGTTTCCAAACACCTGAGTGTGCTTAAAAATGCGGGACTTGTGGCCGATGAACGACAGGGAACTACTATTTTCTATCATTTGCGTATGCCTTGCTTAATGGACTTTATTCGCTGTGTTGAATCGGTGATGGAGTCAAACGCCTTGGGTCAGATGGAAACTGTCATCAACTGTAAAAAAAGATAACGAAACGGCCGCTGATCAAATGTTTTCCAGTTTGGCCAAATAAGCAATTAACAAGACTTGAATGTGATATGATTTGGAAAAGTGAATGGCGTCCCTTGGTGTGGATCACGGGGGTGTTTCTACTCTTTTTTTTTCTGCCCCTGGGAATGCCAAGGTTTGACAATGCATTCATGGAAGCATTTCAGCTGGCGAAATGGTATGCACGGGAACATGTTATTCTTTGTCTGATTCCTGCCTTTTTCATCGCAGGGGCGATCGGTTCCTTCATCAGCCAGGGGTCTGTGTTGAAATATTTGGGACCGCAAGCCAACAAAATCCTTTCTTATGGTGTATCATCCGTTTCCGGTTCCGTTCTGGCTGTTTGTTCGTGTACAGTGCTTCCGCTTTTTTCCGGAATATACAGAATGGGGGCAGGTATAGGTCCGGCTACGGCGTTTTTATATTCCGGACCTGCCATCAATGTGCTGGCCGTTATACTCACCGCCAAGGTTCTTGGTGTTCAGCTGGGTATAGCCAGGGCTGTTGGAGCGATATTTTTCAGTATTATCATTGGCCTCCTGATGCACGTCTTTTTTTATAAAGAAGAAAAGAGAAAAACGGCAGCTTTCGCCATTCCTGAAGATGAAGATGATTTGCCACTCTGGAAAAACGCATTGTTTTTTTTAACGATGGTTCTGATTCTGGTTTTTGCGAACTGGGGTAAGCCGGATGCTGTAAGCGGCTTTTGGTTTGTTGTCTATTCAATGAAATGGTACATCACAAGTCTGTCAGCCCTGGGGCTTTCAGCCATTCTTGTATTCTGGCTGCATTTAAAATGGTGGAAATGTCTTCTGGTTATGATGCCGGTGACATTGCTCGCCTTGTTCCTACCGGATCAGCCAATGGTGGCATTTGTTGCGGGTGCGCTTGGTCTTTCCGTAATTACAAGTACGAGCGGTGGCCCTGCTGAAGACTGGTTCCAACAATCCTGGGCTTTTACAAAACAGATCATGCCTTTGTTGTTGATTGGCGTGCTAATCGCGGGATTCTTGTTAGGGAGACCGGGCATGGAAGGGATTATTCCATCTCAGTGGGTGGACCGGGCGTTGGGGGGTAATTCTTTTCGTGCTAATCTGCTGGCAAGCATGGTGGGAGCGTTTATGTATTTTGCCACACTCACAGAGATACCCATCCTTCAGGGACTGATGGGTAATGGAATGGGTCATGGTCCTGCATTGGCATTGTTGCTGTCCGGACCCGCTTTGTCGCTTCCGAATATGTTGGTTATTCAATCCGTTCTCGGGACCAAAAAGACCCTGGTCTTTGTAATTCTGGTGATAACCATGTCCACAACGTGTGGGATGATATTTGGTGCGGTGATGGCGTGAATTTGCTTCCTTCCGTTGAAGGAGTGCGATTATACAAGAATGCCCCTTCAGAATCTATTTTATTTCGCTACTTATTCCGGGGTGCCGTAACACCCATCCTGTGCGCTTATGGAGTAATCCTCCGGAGAACACATTTCCAAAACAGTCGAATAATCGGTTTGTTGGACATAGCAATGTGTATGCGGATACTGCTGTATTAACAAAGAAGCTCCTCATCATAAATCATTGCAGGGAGCACTTACAAAAGGAAAAGCTACAATGAAAACGATTAAAATTCTTGGTTCGGGTTGCACCAAATGCAACAAATTATATGAGTTGGCTGATCAGGCGGCAAATGAGCTTGGTATTGACTATCAAATCGAGAAAGTCAGCGATATTGATAAGTTTGCTGATTACGGCGTGATGATTACCCCTGCATTGGTGGTGGACGGCAAAGTAAAATCAGTCGGAAAACTGCCTGCAATGGATCAGCTGAAAGAATTTATTGCTGATTGATATTCACTATTCTCAGGTGCTCCGGCACCGGTTTCCCGTTAATGCCAAACAAAGAGGTGTAAAATGGCAACCAAGAGACTGACTTTTCTGGATCGGTTTTTAACCTTGTGGATTTTTTTAGCAATGTTCATAGGTGTGATGTGGGGATATCTTTTTCCCGGCATCCAGCAGGTGATCAACAGCTTCCAGGTTGGTGCCACCAATATACCCATTGCCGTCGGGTTGATTTTAATGATGTATCCACCCCTGGCTAAAGTGAAGTATGAGCACTT
The DNA here is from genome assembly GCA_028280735.1 of SAR324 cluster bacterium. Taxonomy (GTDB): domain Bacteria; phylum SAR324; class SAR324; order XYD2-FULL-50-16; family XYD2-FULL-50-16; genus JAHJTV01. The sequence continues at coordinate 5,366 of JANQLH010000133.1, forward strand.
GGGCAAAGTGTTCAGAAATTGGAAGGTTCTGTTGCTGTCCCTGGTCCAAAACTGGCTGATAGGCCCAGTACTGATGTTTTTATTGGCAATAGCATTCCTGAGCGGCTATCACGATTACATGGTGGGATTGATTCTGATTGGTCTGGCCCGTTGCATTGCCATGGTGATAGTCTGGAATGACCTGGCCGACGGTGATACGGAATACTGTGCAGGGCTGGTTGCTTTCAATTCTATCTTCCAGGTATTGTTCTTCTCGGTTTACGCATATATTTTCATAACTGTCGTTCCCCAATGGCTGGGAATGAAGGGAGCAATAGTCGATATATCGATCGGACAAATCGCAGAAAGTGTTTTTATTTACCTGGGGATTCCGTTCATTGCAGGGATCATTTCACGTGTTGTGGGGTTGAGATTAAAAGGTCAGGAATGGTATGAAACCAAGTTCATCCCTAAGATCAGTCCAATCACTCTAGTAGCGCTGCTGTTCACTATACTCGTGATGTTCTCCCTCAAAGGAGAATATATTGTCCAACTGCCGCTGGATGTCTTTCGAATTGCCATTCCGCTCTGCATCTATTTTGTTCTGATGTTTTTTGTGTCATTCATCATGTCCTACAAGGTTGGTGCTACTTATGAACAATCCACTACTCTTAGCTTCACTGCCGCGTCCAATAACTTTGAATTAGCTATTGCCGTGGCCATCGCAGTCTTTGGAATCGATTCGGGTCAGGCTTTTGCCGCCGTGATCGGTCCTCTGGTTGAGGTTCCTGTATTGATTGGTTTGGTGAACGTCGCCCTATGGATTAAAGCGAAGTTTTTTCCTTATGCGGCACGGGGAGAAACAGGGACGATTCATTTGCCGACAAAGCCGGTGTAATTGCGGCTATTGGTAATCAATTATCGGCTATCGCTAGACTTGAGCATGTTGTAGGGTGGGTAACCTGTTACCCGCCACCAGGAACAGGGGCAGCAGATGGGTAACAGAGTTATCCATCCTCCATTTTAATTGAGTTTTCACATCAACTAAATATCATTCTTATGGCAAGCGTATTAATACTATGCACGGGGAATTCCTGTCGCAGTCAGATGGCGGAAGGATTTTTTAAGCAATTTGCTCCGGATTGGGAGATTTACTCAGCAGGCACGGCACCTACCTCAGAGGTTCATCCGTTGGCAGTTAAGGTTATGGAAGAAGCGGGGATAGATCTAAGTGCCAGTTATCCCAAGTCGACCGCTGAGTTTATGGACAAGGATATCGATTATGTTATCACCGTGTGCGGCCATGCAAACGAGACCTGCCCCGTGTTCACAGGGAAGGTCTCAAACAGGCGGCACATTGGCTTTAGAGATCCCGCAGAAGCCAATGGGACTGAAGATGAAGTGATTCAGGTCTTTCGTGAGGTTAGGGATGAAATTAAATCCCGACTTCAGGAGTTTTACAATTCCATCCAAGGTTAGGCGGATTCACTGAAGCGTCCTGTCAACACGAACATATCTTCTTCAATACCTGAATTCACTTTGCAGGGAAGAGTTTTGAACAGGTTGATCATGCCTTTGTTGGTTGGGGACGTAAAGGCCACAAACCCTTCGATGCCGTTGTCGATAGCGGCATGATACAATTTTTCCATAAGAATCTTTGCCAATCCTTTCCCCTGCCAATCCTTGGATACCGAAAAAGCCACTTCTGCCACATTACTGCTGTGACCTTTTAAATAAGCACCCATTCCAATCACCTTTCCAAAGCCAAATTCTCCTGTCACGGCAACAACAGTGAGATCTTTTTTATAGTCGATCTGAAACATTTCTTTCATATCGTCTCGCAGGAACTGTGATTTCTCATGAAAAAACCTTGATTGAATATCTTCATGAGTCAGGTTGTAAAAATGCTCCTGGATTCTTCTGCCGTCCACAGGCTTGGCAGCACGGAAGCGGACGCTATGCCCGTCGATATCCCTGGTTTCTTCCATTTTAGCGGGGTAGATACCGGTGATAAATTCATCAAGCGTGCGTTTTTTTGCCAGTAATCCCATGTCCTTGGCTTTCTCCAACAATTCCTCCCTGAAGTCGGGATGCGCGAGGCTGATCATGGCCATGGTTCGTTCTTGCAGGGATTTACCAAAGAGATTGACTGCTCCGTATTCAGACACGACATATTGAACATCACTACGGGGGACAACCACAGAACTGCCTTCCAAAGTCGGCACGAAACGGCTGACTGATCCCTTAAGCCGAGTTGAGGGAATCAGGATTATGGATTTTCCGCCGGGCGATAATGTTGAGCCCCTGACAAAGTCAAGCAAACCGGTGACTCCCGAATAGTGATCCTTTGGTAAAACCTCGGCTGCGACCTGGCCTGTAAAGTCAATTGCCATGCCGACATTGATGGCTACCATCCGGTTGTTCCGGGAAATAGTGTTGGGGTTGTTAACGTAGTCCGAAGGAAAAAAGGAAACGGAAGGATTGTTATTCAAGTAATCATAAAGTTTCCGGGTACCTATGGCGCTGCTGGCAACCATTTTTCCATCGTGCAATCCTTTTTTTCGATTATTGACAACCCCCTTTTTGGCCAGATCCATCATGCAATCGATTAAAAACTGACTGTGCACTCCGAGGTCGTTTTTTTCGGAAAGGGCAATCATAATTGCTTGCGGTGTATTCCCAAGGCCCATCTGAATAGTGGAGCCGTCTTCAATCAGGTTACCAACCAGGTTTCCTATGGTATGCGCCGATTCAAATTCTTCCAAGGGATCGATGGTAAGAATAGGCTCTTCATGTTCCACAATGATATCGGTGTCATTGATATGAATGTTTCCATATCCCAGAATTCTGGGCATTTGCGGATTAACCTGGGCAATAACAAGGTCTGCGGACTGCGCTGCAGCCAGGGTAACATCCACTGACACACCCAGACTCATCCAGCCGAACTCGTCCGGAGGGGCTACCTGAATTAAAGCTGCCTGTAAGGGGAGTTGTTTGTTTTTAAACAAACCGGGAACGGCAAACAGGTTCATGGGTGCGATGAACCTTTTAACTTCAGCCAGGTTGGAACGTACTGCAGAGCCCTGGTAGATGGAACGCACGGTAAAGTTGTTACCGGCGGACTTGTTTGCAATCAGGCTTAATGGTGAGCTCTGTGAGCTCATCAGACGCACTATTTCAAGATCGGAAAACTGGTTGGCTTTCTCGACCAGGGTGTTGACGAGGTGCATCGGTTCACCGCAAGAGGAACCAATAAAAATCCTTCGACCCGATTGAATTTGCTTGATAGCCTCCTCAGCAGGAAGGAGTTTTTCCAGATAGCTTGAATCTTGACTGAAATGTTCCATGGCTGAGTTCCCGAATAAAAGTTTAAGATTTTGAAAATACGAAATATTTTCAATATTTAACGTTTGCGATTAATGAATATTAACCCGGTCGGGACCTCATTGCCACCCGGAAACTGGAAGTTTGTCGTTCAAAAACTCGGGATGAAGACAGAAAATCAACCCTAGTTCATTGATAAAAAAGTAGTTTTAATACAGGTTAAAGGAAATTGCAGGATAGCATTGAACCCACTCTTGAGCTATTGGTCCTCAATACCTGCAGAAAAGTAGTTTGTCTCGCACCAGTAAAGGCTAGTAAAACAGCCGGCTGCTTTGGAGCATAATGCTTTCAGCATTCAGCGATTGCCTTTCAGCTGTTCAGTTGTAGGTTAATATCTTTCATAGGCACTATCATCTTCCATTTCATGTGAGAGATCCAGCTGCACGCCCGAACCCATGGGAACGTTACCTGATGTTACGGGTCCTGCTTTTATCAGTTTGTCGCGAGCAGACAAGCTTGATTGCTGTTGATTGGCACCGGTATTGATTTTCGGAGCCATCAACATTCGGTTGCCACTCTTTCCAAATTTAATGGATGCATCGATCCTGAAAAAGGAAATACTGTCCTCCAACATTTGTGCCAGGGCAGTGAGTTGTTCGGACGACGATGCAATCTCCTCTGAGGCGGAAGAATTACTCTGGATAGTCGAATCAAGCTGCTGAAGAGCATTGTTTATCTGTCCCACTCCGGCATTTTGTTCGTTGCTGGCAGCGGTGATTTCCTGAACCAGCTCAGAGGTTTTTTGGATATCGGGGACCAGTTTAGTCAGCATTTCCCCTGCTTTTTCCGCTACTTCCACGCTGGAGACTGAAAGTTCGGAGATTTCACCGGCTGCGCTTTGACTTCGCTCAGCCAGTTTTCGTACTTCGGATGCAACAACGGCAAAACCTTTCCCGTGTTCTCCTGCGCGGGCAGCCTCAATGGCTGCATTGAGCGCCAGAAGATTTGTTTGCCTGGCGATCTCTTCGATGATCGATATTTTGGTAACTATTTCCTTCATGGCAACCATGGCTTCTTCAACGGCAATGCCGCTCTTTTTTGCGTCGGAAGCTGCTTTAAGTGCAATTTTTTCTGTCTGGTACGAATTGTCGGCATTTTGCTGGATGTTTGAGCTCATCTGTTCCATGGAGGCCGAGGTTTGCTCCACGGAGGCTGCTTGTTCCGTGGCGCTTTGGGACATTTGTTGGGCACTGCTGTTGAGTTCTGTACTGCCGGAATGGACATTGCTACTGGCTGTTCTGACTTCGGTAACCACTGTTTTCAGTTTTTCCACCATATCCACCAAGGCCGCAAAAACCCCGGTTTTTCCTGAACCATCAAATCTCAAACGTAAATCCCCGCCGGCAACTCTGCGGGCAATCGTTTCTATGTCTCCCGGTTCGCCGCCCACCAACCTGATTGTGTTCTTGGTGACTGCCAGGGCGGCAAAAATACCAATCAATCCGGCCATCGCAAACAGAATCACAAGAATGATTATTGAAGAAGAGGCTTCATTACCTGCGTTGGTATTGAATTCTACAGCCTTGTTATCCGCGAATTTCTTAACACCGGCCAGGGCGGTATTGATTTTTGCCAGATGAGGCGCCCCTTCATTCCTGGTGACTTCCCCCGGGTTTGCTGTTACTTGGGCCAGTCGCATTTCAATGACTTTATCGCGAATCAGTTTCCAATCTTTGTAAAGAGTTTCTGCATCATTTATCTTTTGCTGGTCTCCTAAAAACCGTTCCTTTAACAAAGAAAAATCATCCAAAACCTCTTTAGCTTTGGTATCCACTTTTTTAGCTATTTTTTTAACTTGTTCAGGTCGTGGCGCAACGGACAGGTCTTTCATCATAACCAAAATTTCAAAGGTGTCGGCTTCGATTTCAATTGCGGTATTAGAGACTGTAAAAGGATGTCTGTAAAACCTATTGACCAACTCGGCAGCATTGTTGCCGCTCCCTCCGCTTTTGGCGGCATTGTTAAACTCTTTCGCTTTGTTGTTTGCGAAGACGACCAGTTCCCGGAGTGCAGCTTTTATTTTTGCAACATGAGGTGCTTCTTCAACCCGCGACACTTCATTCGCATTATTATCAATCTGAATAATTCTTTGATCGATCACTTTCTGGCGTATTGGTTCCCAATCGTAAAACAGTTTCTCAATATTTTTGATTTCGGACTTGTCTCCAAGGAACCTTTCATCCAGGATCTTGAAGCCTTTTTCAATATTGGCGGTGTATTGATCCACCTTTGCCCGGGCGTCCTCTAATTGTGTACGGTTTTGCGCCATGGCCACATCTTTCATACTGCGATGAATGGCGACCAGGTTCGTTTCGACATCTCGTATGGCTGTGCTTACTGCCAATGGGTGCCGGTATAATTTAGTGGTCAAATCTGAAAGGTTGTTTGCCGTGTTCACTGAGATTGTCCCACCAATTATCATCACCGCAACAATTGCTCCAAAACCCAATGTCATTTTTTGCCACAATTTTAAATCTTTCATTATTACCTTTTTCTAAACCGGTTGTTCAAGTCATGACGATACCCATTCAATTCTGCTGATGGAGTGATGAATCGGTAAAAACCAAGATGGCTTGAACATGATGCTTATTAATTCCGTCAATTTTCACTGGTAAAACCGGATTGTCGAATCAACTGTTCAGGACTGTTTTGAAAAACAATTGAGTTAACAATCCGGTTTTCCCTCTTCTCCAGAATGGAAACAACTGCATAGTAAACTAGCTTTCAGTTTAACCCATCTTACACAGCATCTGAAGAAAAAAGTTCCTTGGTTTGGAGAGGTCAGGTTCCGGAAGTTGAATGCCCCGGATCAAGAAGTATCGACAAGCCGGCAGGCTTTTGGGAATGGAAAGATATATGTTTTGAAGAGATCAGCTATTTTGCCGTTGATTCCGGGCAGAGACGATGCCAGACCCATCAAGAGGGATAGCGGATCTAGTGTTGGCCGAAGCGAAGAATAAAAACCGTGCCTGATGCATCGTTTTCGGCCCACATGCGATAACCCATCTCCGCCATGTAATTGGCACAGCCATGCAAACCGTAGCCTCGATGGTCTTTTTTGGTTGTATAGCCAAAAGCAAAAATCTTGTCCAGTTGATCATCAGAGACTCCTTTCCCGTTATCCCTGAATGTGAGGAAGATATTGTTATCAGCATTTTTTATTTCTATGGTGATCACCTTTTCTTGCCTCTGGATGTCTGCTAAAGCATCCTGTGAATTTCGAACCATATTGATCAAAATATTAACCAGCTTGGTTTTATTAATCTCGATTTTTGGAACAGCGGCATACTTTTTTTGAATTTGGATATTCAGCTCTTCCAGGGCTTCGGACACAATGGATAACGAATCTTCAACTATTTCCCGCAAATCCTGTTTTTCCAGAATTTGGTTCGAATCGGAATGGCTGTATTGATCATTGATCACGTCAACAATAGCGTCAATTTTTTCATTCAGCCGCATGAAATGTGTTAGGACTTCTACTCGCTGATCGGTCAGCTCGTGGCCGAGTCTTAAATAATACTCCAACAGCATCTTGCCCTTGGAATCGCTAGTGATAAAATTCTCCAGGTTGTCCTTGTGATTTTCCATCAGCATGCTGGCTGATTTTAATTCGTCGATGGGAAAACGCTCCACTGATTCCTCGATCAACTGGGCTGACGTTTTGATATTGTTAAGGAGATTGCCGACATTATGAAGCGTATTGGCCGCTACATCCGCCATGCCGGCTTTATGGGCCTGGTCAATAAGACGGTTTTGGACATCCGCCAAAGCTTTGGTGCGCTCATCAACACGAATATCCAGCTCCTTGTTGATTTTAACCAGATCCGCTTGCACTTTCTCCACTTGTTTGAGGCTGTTGATACTCTCCTTCCACCTGCGATATGAGAACCAGCTGAGACTAATCGCCAACACAGGAATAGTCAACAGGAGTTCATCGAGTTCCAATTCTTCATAATCCCTTGTCAATTCGAATACCTGCTCGAATGCATCCATCTCTGCCAGTATGGAGGCACCGACGATGGTGGCAACCAGGACAAGGATAAGGTCCAAAAGTATTTTGTTTTTAAAGAAAGCTTTCATATCAACCCGTTATCAAATCAACCCGACTTCTATTTTTCTTCACCATAACAATACCTTAATCTTGGGCGAATAGCATTAATTAATTTTGATAGTGTTCTGATCAAAGGGTCATACTTGAATTAGACATTGCAGGCTTGGTTCGGTTCGGGTGAAATGATTCGAAAGGTAAAAACACCTCTCTTAAAAAACAACCAACATATTTTTGAAATAAAAATGAAACAATCAATTGCACATATAGCCCTTGTGGTAAGGGATTACGATGAAGCGATCGAATTTTACACAAATAAACTCCGCTTCGTTGGCGGATTCTATCCCATTTTTTGTTTCTTTGTGGTGAATAGTTGTACCTTTTTTAAACCATTGATGCGATGTTCCTATCAAACACCATGGTGTGGTGTTTGACAGCTATTTGAAGAGAAATGTCGTGCAAACCAAAAACGAATTTTGAGGAAAAATTGTGAAACCCTTGAGATTTGGATCAAGGCTGCATATACTAATTGGTAATCGGTATCACCGAAGATCTTAGGGGAGGAGAAGCATGCACTACACACTGGAGTTCAAACAGGGAATTTTTGAAGTTAAAACAAGTGGTGATGCGGACGTGATCATGTTTAAGGAGTTTATCCACGAAATTGTAAACCACGAAAAATGGCTGCCTGGAAATCCTATCCTGGTAGATCATACAGATATGAATGCCGGACCTTTGGAATCAAACGACCTGAAAAAAATAGCAGACTACTGCAAAAAGTACAGCAAAAGTCTGGGACCTGCAAAATGTGCAATTCTAGCAGCTCGGGATCTTGAATTTGGCATAGGCAGAATGTGGCAGGTGTTTGTGGAAATCAATGTCTGGGATGTGACCCAACAAATATTCAAAACCAGGGAAAAAGCTTTGGAATGGCTATTGGATTAAATAAAACGGTCAAATGATTTCCTAAAAGCTTTGATCCTTGTGTTGAGGATTTAAAAACCAAGGAAAAGAGATTGGAACCTATAGTTTGGACCGATGAATTGAGTGTCGGCGTGGTTTTATTTGATGAACAGCATAAGAGACTGGTGAGGATGCTGAACAGAATGATTAAGGATCCCGGTGCATCAACCCGTTCCGAGACAGTTTCCGATATTCTGACAGAGCTCACACGGTACGCCCAGGAGCATTTTAAATGCGAAGAAGATTGGATGATTCAGCATGATTATCCCAGGCTGGAAGAGCACAGGGAAGAGCATGTGGAATTTAGAAAAACCGTTGCAGAATTATGTGTTGCCGCCAGCAGCGGATTGGATTCTGTGCCCAAAATCCTGTTGGATTATCTGAAAAGCTGGCTTACCCACCATATTCTCCATGAAGATATGCAGTTTAAGTCGTTTAATGAAGAGTTACAATCCAAACCAACCGCCGGTTAACTCAACGTAACTCCCTCATTTCCGGAAGATTCATCTCTAAAAATTTGGTTTCCGCGTGATAAAGGACGTCTAGTGACTGATAGCTATACGGAAGATGATTTCACCTTTTACTGTGATCTGCTCGCGGCCAAGGATAAGCGATTAAAACAGGTAATCACCGATTACGGGTATCCGCCGTTCTGGCACAGACCTCCGGGTTATGAAAGCCTGGTGAGGATTATACTTGAACAACAAGTGTCATTAGCCTCCGCCTTTGCCTGCTTCTGGAAACTGAAGAAAAAAGTTGGTAACATCACTCCAAAAAAAGTATTGTCTCTCTCCGACAATGATTTGAAGGAGTGCGGGTTTAGCAGGCAAAAAATCGAATACGTGAGAAACCTTGCCCTGGCAATAGCAGAAAAGAAGCTTTCCTTGCCGGGCCTTTTGACAAAAAAAAGTGATGAAATCAGGGAGGAGCTGATAACAATTAAAGGTATCGGCCATTGGACAATCGATGTCTACCTGCTCAACTGCCTTCACAAGCTCGATATTTTTCCCGTAGGGGATCTGGTATTAATCAAGTCGTTGAAAAATACTGGATTGATAGGGAAGAAGGATTCAAAGAAGGACATTCTAAAAAAAGCAGAAAGATACAAACCTTATCGTTCCATTCTCAGCATATTGCTCTGGCATAAATACATCAATGAGAACGGGATAGACAGTTCCTTGTTGGACTAATGCAAGGGCAGCGCTTAATAAAGTCAGACTTCTTTTTCGGCAGTCCTGATTGTCTCCAACACGTGCACATTTCCTACATGATTGGCCGGCAAAGAATCATTCGGGCATTAGCCCCGTTGCTTTGCCCTTCATCCAAATCCCTGTGCATAGTGATCAACGTTTCTTAAATAGTGTCTGAACGAAAAGTGGCTAACCCGGCCTGATAAGGTTTAAAACCCTCTGATCTTTGCCATGATCATTGGATTTTGTGTTAACTGTTATGTTGCCTTTCCTGTTCCTTTGAACTTCAATTGGTGCCCGATGACGGGTGCAATGAAAAATGGAAAGTCCCGGGAATGCTTTTTGACTAGATTTGCAGATAGAAGTATGCTCACGGTCATGGTGAGAATCCAATTCAACATTGTCGACTTTTTAAAGGGGAAAAAATGAAACGACTGTTAGTCAACATCTTAATTCTTATGATGGTTTTCTTCATATTCAGCTGCAGTCCCGGGAGTTCTGCAAAAAAAGCGGAACCCCAAAAACCTGATTTTAAAGCCATGGAGAAAAGGGAACTGAAAACCATGGCCAAACGGGAGTCGACATCCATGGACGGATATTTGACTATTTCAGCAGAATGGACCAATGAGCCGGAAATCTCCTATTTCGAAACGGGAAGTTTTTATTATCTCCCCCTGCAGATAGGCACTGAAGCGCCCCTGGAATGCTATATCTATAAGGAGAGACTTGATATGGCGAGCTCTCTCTTGAATTTTCACAATCTGATGATCAAACAGTTCAACATAACACAACGGGAGATTACCTTACTCAATACCGCGGCTATGGATGATATCCCTTTTATGCGTGTTGATCTGGCATATATTAACGAACAAAAGCATTACGGAAACTTAAAAACCATCGTTGCTAATAAATTCAGTAACGGGGTGGTGTGCGTTCACAATGAAATCGGTTATAAACAAACCTTTCATCGCATTGTTTCACAATTGGTTAAAAGCCTGAAAGTTAAAGACAACTCTTATCTTAAGGATTACCAATTACGTAGTATCAGTTCTGTGGAAATAAACGCTCAAAAAACCGGGATTGTAGAAGCCTATGTTGTGCCATTGGAAACGAATCAGCTTTATTATGTGGAGTATTCCAGTATTCTTATTCCCAGGACTAAAAGTGACATTGTCACTCTCGATAAATTTGTCGGCGAGATCAGCAATGAGAATGGAACGCTGACCAGCGGTGATTATGTCACCTTAAAAAACGGGGAGCCGGATATGCAAATTCGACTGGAAAGGCAGAAAAACGGCAGGTTTGGTGTTAATGGTACTTTCCTTAACAAAGACATCAAAATGAACCTGAATTCTCAATTGGGATTAATGCCGAGATACACGGTCAGTCAAGAAGTGTTGGACCATTATTTCTCAAAAAAGAAACGTTCTCCGAGGAATTTTTATATTTACTCGCCCCAGGTGAACCCTACTGCTGCATTAGAAATTAATTACAAATATCTGAATAAACTGGAAAGGAATCGTGTGGAGTTGGAAGAGAAAGTGGCCAGTCTCACCTCGAAAACCATATACGACAAAAATGGCGCTATTAGCTCAATTATCCCTTTTGCCGGGTCAACTATGAAAATGGAACGGATCTATCATCATGCAAAATAGAATTCTTGTCCTGTTGTTTCTCCTGGTAACTCTACCTGTAAAGCCCATTGTTGCGGATTTCATGAGATTCCTTCACCACTTGCAGCTTGAGAATGGCGTGAACCCGGAATATAGTGAGAACAACACCTTGGTTGTCAGGGCTTTTGTGCCTGAACCCGCTAAATACTTGGAAACTGTGCAGCATCATCCCCTCGACCTTGGGAGCGACCAACTGACTATTCACCTGGAGAAATACATTCCGGTCAAAGCAAACAATTCCGGTACTTACCTACAATCAACATTTTTAATTGATTATGAAGAAGCTGTTTTTGCCGAAGTCGAAAAAGACGTTTTAAATCTGTACGGTAAATCTCCACAAGCAACGGATCTAAATAAATTTGTATATGAGCTGTTGGCAAAAACTATGGATCGGCTATATGATTCCTCGTCCGTAGTTTTAAAAAACAAAAGGGGTGATTGCTCCGAACATGCCGTTTTGTTGACAGCGCTTTTGAGAAAATACCAGATCCCGGCCAGAACGATCCATGGCGTGAAGCTGTTGTTTAACGAAAAGAAACACGAATGGAGCGCTTTTGGTCATGCCTGGGTCGAGTACCTGGAAGATGGTGTTTGGAAAGGACTGGATCCTTCATTTGATCAGCCAACCAATAAAGACTATATTGCAAATTTCGCCCTTGAAGATGAGGGCTTGACTTATAACATGGCGATGATTAACCGGCAGATGACCATCGGCATTCAAAAACTCAGAATAGAAAGGCAAATCTCCACTGAATGAAAACAGGTTAAACCTGTTCTATTCCATGGTGAGAAGCAGCAATGATACAATTATCAAAGGGACCATTGGAAAATCTTATAATTCGAAAGGCTACACCGGAAGATACCGGTTTGATCCTGCATTTCATTACGGAACTGGCCATCTACGAGAAAGAGCCGGATGCCGTTGAAGCGACTGAGGATTCGATACGGGATTCAATTTTTGGAGACGACTCCACCGCACAAGCAATTATATGCCTGTTAAACAACAAAGCAATTGGGTTTGCTGTTTACTTTTACAACTATTCCACCTGGTTGGGTAAAAAGGGACTGTACCTGGAGGATTTGTATATTATGCCGGAGCATAGAAATTGCGGAGCGGGTAAAGAAATCCTTAAATTTCTGGCAAAACATGCCATTGACAATAATTGCGGACGTTTTGAATGGAGCGTTTTGGATTGGAACGAACCGGCAATCAAGTTTTATGAAAGCATTGGTGCCCGACCTCAAAGCGAATGGGTTATTTATCGTCTAACCGGGGAGAAACTGCGGGAGTTTGCCGACAGGTGAAACTGCTTTTTTGGTGGCTTTTGAACCCTGCTGACCTTATACTCCCGGCTATTCAACACCGGGATCGTATGATGCGGTTTGTAGTTGGCGTCTGAGCCTAAACCGGCTTAACCCATACTCATAAAGGTTTTAAAAGCACCTTGGTACTTCCGAGTTCAGTGCTTTCAGCCCTCAGCGATCAACCGGTTCTTGCTTGTTTTTGTAACACCTTAATCTTCAAGTTGAACTTCGGTATCTGGTACAAGACTGGATAAGGGTTTAGCGATATTCCCTGTAAACAAAAGGAGAGATTGGATGAGTGATAAAGCATTTCAGGATTATTATCCCGACGAATTGAGTCACTGTTACGGCTGCGGCAGCAACAATGAAGCAGGACACCAAATCAAAAGCTATTGGGACGGAGATTCCACCGTCGCCCGTTATCAGCCAAGGGAATATCATACTGCCATTCCGGGTTATGTTTACGGAGGGTTAATAGCCTCATTGATCGATTGCCATGGAACCGGTTCCGCGTCGGCAGCTGCCTACAAAGCAGCAGGCAGGGAACTGGGAACCGAACCTCCGCTTCGTTTTGTGACCGCTTCACTAAAAGTGGACTATCTTGCTCCGACACCCATGGGCATCGAGCTTGAACTGCGTGGAACAATCGCGGAGGTGAAAGAGCGAAAAGTGGTGGTTGATATCACGGTTCAAGCCGGCAACACGACCTGTGCCACAGGACGGGTGATTGCCGTCAGGATGCCGGACAACATGCTGGGAAATCAATAAGTTGTTTGCCAAACAAAAACACCTTGGCAATCTCAGGGAACTGTGTTGAAAGTACGGAGCTCTCCAATATCCAATATCAGGAATCTGTTTCGATTCAGGTTTCGGGATTTGATCGTACGCTTTAAATCCAAACCGGGATATCCTGCTGGCTCATCTCCCAGGTGGAAAGTTCCCCACTGGATAGGGATAAAATAGGCCGCACCTAATTCCTTAAATGCTTTTAACGCTTCTTCTATGTTCATATGGGATTTATGCATAAACCACCTTGGGTGATAGGCGGTGGTCGGCATCAAGGCATAGTCGATTTTAGGGTATTTTCTGCCGAATTCCCTGTAACCGATAAAATATCCGCTGTCTCCTCCAAAATAAACGGTGGTTTTCGGAGTGATAAACATATAACTCGCCCATAGAGAAGTATTCTCTCCGTCAAATGCCCTCAAGGACCAGTGTTGAGCCGGCAGGCAATGGATTTCTACACTATCGCCAAGTTTAAGCGTTTCCCACCAATCCATTTCGATTATTTCAGCCTTGGGCTGCCAGTCCTTTACAGTTCGCTTTAAACCAACGGGAACATAATAGACATAATCTTCCGACAGTTGTTCAATGCTGTCCGCATCGAGATGGTCGTAGTGATTATGGGATATCACCACATTTACCCTGGCAAACAGTCGGTTGATATCCGCAGCCTTTAACGCGGGTGGTGTTTTTCTTGGAGGCAGCAGAGCTCTTTTGGAAAACATGGGATCAGTCAACCAGACCTGATCACCAGTCTTGATTAAAAAAGTGTTGTGCCCAATCCAGACAATAAAGTCATTTTCAAGATTATTTACAATCTGATCCAAGGCATCATCACGAAACCCGGGCAGGTAGGTTTTCTCCTCTTCCGAGTATTGTTGAGTCGGGCTAAAATGCCAGGTCAGTAAATCAGATATCTCTTTGGTAACATCTATCCAGGGATTGAAATACTTTCCATCTTTGTAATTTTCTGCGTAAAGCTTCTCGATTGCTGTGGATTCAACCTCGTGTAACCAGGCTTTTTCATCGAACTTCGGTTGAGTACATCCATAGAGTACGAATAATAGTATAAAAAGCAAGGCAGACCGATTTATGGTTTTCATCACCAGGCAACCATGAAAAGAATTAAGGGGATAGCGGAAATTCCTCCAGCTTTTTTAGGAGCCAAACACCGCTGTTGACGGAATGTCCGTTACTGAACTTTATCTGGTAAGGTTTTCCGCTTATTGAGGATTGTGAGGCAAGTTTTTGAATAAACAACTCCGCGGTCCAGGTATCTTTTTTGGGAGCAAACCAGCTGTTCATGGCCCTGTCCATTTTCATCCTGAGGTGTTCAACAGCTTGTTTCGGTGTGTGCTCAGTCCCGTTACGCACAAAAACACCATCAATCCCGCCGATCTGGTCCAGTAAGAAATCAATTTTTCGCTCTTCCTGCTTCCAATCAGCCGATAACGGCTGAGACAGAAAAAGCAGGATCATGAATAGTCCGGTTTTCATGCTGATAGACTAATTCTTTTAACCGGTTAGGGCAAATATACATTTTAAGAGGAGCTGTTTTTTCATTGCAGAAAGAATAATTCGAGAGCTATTAACCGCGTTATTTCGCTTTCACCAATCCTGCATCGATCAACTGTTGGAAGAACTCGACGATAGATTCTGACACAGGGCGATAACTCACTCCCAGTTTCTTTTTTCCTTTGGAATTATCCACCTGCCACTTGTAACCAACATTCAGCTTCACCATTTTTCGTTTTAATCCTACTGACGGAGCCGCCAACCAAACCAGAAATTTAGGCAGCGTTTTTCGGGGAAAAGGAAAGGCATCACCAAACTTGGCTTGCAGAGCTTCGGACAATTGCAAAAAGCTGATATTCTCTGCTGATATGATATGCCGTCCTTCAGCTTCCGGTGTAAACCCTGCCAGATAGTGGGCAACAGCGAGATCCCTGACATCAACCGCACCGATGTAGAATTCCGGTACGCCCGCTTTCATTCTTCCATCACCCAACTGAAGAACAAGATTAAAACTTTCCGATGTACCATTGGGATTTATGCCGGGTCCTATTACAAAAGACGGGTTGACAACCACCAGATCCCAACGTGCCTGTTGTTTGCTAATTTCCCAGGCCTTTTTTTCCGCTACTGTTTTGGAGTACGAATATGCCTGATGATCTAATGTGGAGCTAGTATTCCATTGATTCTCGGTGGCTATGCCATTGGGATACGATTCACAGTCTTTGGCGTCTCCAATAATAGCGACGCAACTGCTTGTCAGCACTACCCGTTTTACGGATTCAATTTCATTCGCTGAATGTAAGACATTTTCAGTTCCCAGCAGGGCCGGATCAACCAAATCACGTTGTGGGTTTTTGACGGAATTGATAAATGGAGAGGCCGTGTGAAAAACAAGGTCACACCCTTCCATTGCCTCGTTATAGGAACCTTGCTGCATCAGGTCGGCCTTAAAATACTTGATCTCTCCTTTTGAATGTTCGGCAATGGTGTTCAGATACTTTAATCTCGCATGATCGTCCGGATTTCTGACGGGTGCATGAACCGTTAATCCTTCCTGCAAAAGTTTTTCCACCAGTCTTCCCGCCACATAACCTGTTGCTCCGGTCACCAAAACCGCTTTGTTTCTATCGATCGTTCTCATGATTTTCTCCTTGATTTTTGAGTATAAATGAACAATGTTCTCTTATTAAGTAAACGATGTTTATATAATAAGAGAACGGTGTTTACTTGTCAAATGCTAAGGCCTTCGTTTCATAAAGTTCTGAAACCATGAGTGTATATGCTGAAACCGTTGGACAGGTTTTGAGCCCTGTAATTGCACTATTTGACATTGAAACAAAAATGTGAATATTAAATAAACATAAATAACTTAACGAGGTGATATGACCTGGCAACGAGCACGTAGTAAAGATCAAATTGAACAGCGTAAGCAGTCCTTATTGGAAGCTGCTTCTGAGCTGATGGATGAGCTTGGGTTCGAGAATGTAAGCCTGCGCTCGATTTCCAAAAAAGTAGGGATTACAACAGCAGGAACATACAGGTATTTTGAGAGCAAGGAAGCCATTTACCTGGAATTACTGACGGTTGATCTGGCAGAATGGGTAAACTCTTTGGAGAGACAGTTAGCTCAATATGCCGATTCCGGTGACATTGAATCGGTTGCGGCGATCATGGCTAAAAGTGTTAAGGAGAGGCCTCGCATGGCTGTGTTGCTTTCTATTTTAACCGGCATACTGGAGAAAAACTTAACACTGAAAACGCTAGCCGGTTTCAAACGACAGTTTCTTGAACTATGGTTGCGCCTCGGAAACACCATTCACGTGATATTTCCTACTTTAACCATGGATCATGTCCGAAGCTTTTTGTACCAGGTTGTGATCACCATGAACGGCCTCTGGCCTCTGGCCCACCCTGCGGAGATTGTTCGGGAACTTCACAAACAACCCGAATTTGCACTCCTTGAACTTGACTTTGAGATCGAACTGAAAAAATACATCGGTGTTATTCTCAGGGGTCTGGTCCTGCCAAAGTAGATTCCCTCTTTTGGTTACCCTCCTTTCAGGCTTATTTTCACTGATACAGGGTTTCCAGGATTTGTCGCCCACTTCAGAAATCGCGAGGTTTGGCGATCAGTTATCACTTATCTGTTGCCATTCTGCGATCAAAGCTTTCAATGCAGATAACCGGTATTCCAAATAAAAAAGGTTGATTATTGACCGGGGAGATTGTTTTCCGCTTTACTTTTGACTTTTGGGTAACGGTTCGGCAACCAGTTACCGGTCGGCAGCTTGCTGTGAAACTATTGAAAAATGATATTAAAGCCTGGGTGTTTGTCGGCCCGGCATGGCTACACCAAAGCTTGAGTCCTATATCAGCAAGCTTCAATTTAATTCGAATTGAAATTATTTTTGTTGAAGGTGGATTCTTACCAAGGGGGGGATGGATGATTACTGCCCGATCGATTCTTCCAACTTTCCGGTTTGTAATATCGGGGCGGCATCAATCTCTTCCGCTTCCATCAATTCCACAATTCGCTGAAGAGACAGTGAAATGGTAGATTGCTCCAGAATGGACAATTGACTGAGAGAGGTTCCAAGTTTGTCTTGCAAGGGGGATGGAGCTGTTTTGGAAAAGTCGATACCTTTATCTGTAGCCGTCACTTTAACCACTCTTCTATCTTTGCTGTCGCGGTTTCTGGCTACCAAACCTTTCTCTTCCAGCCGATCCAAAATACCCACCACGGTGCTGGGGCTCAGGTGAATCTCTTTTGCCAGATTGGCGACCGTAATGGTCTGTTTTTCCACAACAGTCAACAGACACACCAGTTGCGGGGCCGTAATGTTACATTTTTGTTTGAGTTGTCTGGAATGTATATCAACAGCACGAATAATTCGTCTCAGAGATTGTAAAATTCGGAGCTCGTGGCTTTGATTGTTGTCGTTCAATATATTTCCCGGTATAGACGTCCGCGTATTCTTGTAAAAATCAATTGATCATCATTTCCAGATATACCAAATCAGAATGTAAGTAAATATACAAAGATCAAGTAATTACAATATTGGGTAAATTCCACCATTTGATTAATGCGTCTACTTTCCAACGGTCCCTCTTTATGCGGAAAACTCCTGTTATCAACTCAATGCTTCGACTACAAATTGTTTAAAGAGGCGTTTAGGGGTGTTGCCATTAGGATGATAAGGTTTCAAATAATCTAAAATGGCTGTAATCCTTTGAATTTAGAAGACCTAACAATTTGACATTGGCTTGTCGTTGTTGCTAGTGTGATAATTTCAATACAAATATTTTTTATTAAAAAAATTATAAATGGAATGAATCCTCGTGTGTTCGCTAATGCATACCTTGCAGCCGGCAACCCGGTAATTAACCAATTAGCGAGAACCGGTATGGAACTTCCGATACCCTTCAAGAGAAAGATTACTGCCTTCCTAAGCCACATAGTCAATCGACATCAATACGGGTCCCTCTTTTTGACTTATTGTTTTGGATTTTCTCTTTATAAAGAAGTCGGCAATCAAATGCGTATTCTATGTATCAGCGTTAAATATGCCTAAACCAAGTACTTGGATAGAAATGAATCGGTTACCATTACTCTTGTTGAGAGGTGGTTGATCACTATCTCTTAGGAAAAAAATGAATCAACAGGAAAAAATCAGGGTTGAGAATCTTTACAAGGTTTTTGGTCAACATCCGCAAAAAGCGTTGCAACTATTAGATCAAGGACTGAACAAGGACGAAATTTTTGAAAAAACCGGAATGACCGTCGGTGTGCAAAATGCCAATTTTACAGTTAACACCGGTGAGATATTTGTGGTGATGGGGTTATCCGGCTCGGGCAAATCTACACTGGTGCGGATGTTGAACCGCTTGATTGAAATAACCTCCGGTTCGGTGTTCATAAACGGGCAGGATATCTCGAAGCTCGATAACAGGCAGCTGACGGAGTTAAGAAGAAAGCAGATGAGCATGGTGTTTCAATCCTTTGCCTTAATGCCTCATATGAATGTCTTGGAGAATGCCGCATTTGGGTTGGCGTTGGCAAAAGTTGACAAAGAGAAAAGGCAGAAACGTGCCATGGAGGCCCTGGAACAGGTGGGGCTGGAGGCAAATGCGGACTGTTTTCCGGATGAGCTTTCCGGTGGAATGCAGCAACGAGTCGGGTTGGCCAGGGCATTGGCTGTAGATCCTGAAATTCTCCTGATGGATGAGGCTTTTTCGGCGCTTGATCCCTTGATTCGAACAGAAATGCAGGACCAATTGTTAAGCTTGCAGGAGAAACACCAGCGCACCATTGTTTTTATTTCTCACGACCTTGACGAAGCGATGAGGATTGGCGATCGCATTGCCATTATGGAAGGAGGCAGTATTGTTCAGGTAGGAACTCCGGATGAAATTCTTCAAAATCCCGCTAACGACTACGTTCAGGCTTTCTTCAGAGGTGTCGACCCGACCTGCATATTGGCGGCCGGAGACATCGCCAGGGAAACCCAGACGACGGTCATCAAACATCCCGGAAAAGGACCTCGCGCGGCATTATCTCGATTGATCAGCCATGATCGGGAATATGGTTATGTCCTGGATGCATCCAGGCACTTTTTGGGAATTGTCAGCACCGATTCCCTCAAAGAGATGATAAACACCAACGGCAAAAACAACGATTATAATGACGCGTTTCTGCCGGGCGTCACCCCGGTCTTTTCTGACGATTCCATGCAGGACATTTTGGAGGAAGTCACCTCCAGGCCTTGGCCGATACCGGTTTTGAATAAAAGGCAGGAGTACATTGGTGTGATCTCGAAAAATGTATTCCTGCAAACCTTACAAAAAAACACTATCGAGTAAATTTACCAATGAGCTGGTATAACTTTGAAGAAAAAGTCATCCCGATGGATCAATGGATTCAAACCGGGGTCGATTGGTTGGTCGAAAATTACAGAGAATTCTTTCAGATTATTAAAATCCCGATTGAAGAATCTCTGGAAGGTATCGACTGGGTGCTAAACGCAACTAACCCCTGGATCATTATTATTATATTCGCCTTGTTAACCTGGAAGTATGCCGGTAAAATAACTACCGTTTTTTCCATTTTTACATTGGTCCTGGTTGGTCTCCTGGGACTTTGGGGAGAAACCATGACCACACTCGCCATGGTGGTTGTCGCCGTGATATTTTGTACGATTTTTGGTGTTCCTCTTGGTATATTTTCGGCACGCAGTGACAGGTTTGAAGCGATTTTACGTCCCTTATTGGATACAATGCAGACAACCCCGGCCTTTGTTTACCTGATACCCGTTGTCATGCTTTTCAGTATTGGTACCGTATCCGGTGTCATTGCAACCATAATCTTTGCGATGCCCCCAATTGTCCGTTTAACCAACCTGGGAATCAGGCAGGTGCATCCGGAGTTGGTTGAGGCCGGCGAGGCATTTGGTGCAACGTCCATGCAGGTCTTGTTAAAGATTCAGATTCCACAGGCCTGGCCGTCAATAATGGCGGGTCTCAACCAGACAATTATGATGGCGATTTCCATGGTTGTGATCGCCGCCATGATTGGTGCTGCCGGACTAGGGGAACCTGTATTCCAGGGCTTGAACAATCTGGACATCGGTCTGGCCACAATCGGGGGGATCGGGATTGTCCTTTTGGCAATGGTTTTAGACAGAATCACCCAGGGAATGGTCAGTAAATAAGACCGTTCCTGTATGATCTCATCAACGTCCAAGTTATTATGGAGACGGAGTAATTAAACCATCCGTCAGGTTTTAACATTCAAAAAGGAGAAACCATGAAACGTTTATTCGTTTGTTTTTTGATGTCGATCTTTATGGCACTGCCAGTTTTTGCCTACAACGAGTTGCCGGGCAAAGGCAAAACAGCTCGACCGGCCAGGGCCACCTGGGATACCGGGTATTTCCAGGAAGCTTTGATTCGCAGGGCACTCGAAACGCTCGGCTACAAAGTTAAGCCCACCAAGGAATTGCAGAATCCACTTTTTTACAAGACGGTAACTTTGGGTGATGTGGATTATTGGGCAAACGGTTGGTTTCCCATGCATTGGGGGCAGACACCCAAAAATTTCAAGAAAAAAGCGGGAATCTATGGTACGGTGATGCCATCCGGCGGTTTGCAGGGATATCTTATCTCAAAGAAATATGCGGATAAGTTCAACATTAAATCCTTGGATGATTTTAAACGAGCTGACGTTAAAAAAGCGTTTGATACCAATGGTGATGGCAAAGCAGATCTGGTTGTCTGCCCCCCCGGTTGGGGATGCGCTGGAATCATATCCCATCATTTGGAGGTTTATGATTTAGCGCCCCATATCAACACAATTAAAGCAGCATACGCTGCCAGCATGGCGGAAGCCCTGGCCAAACATAAAAAGGGTAAACCGGTTTTCTACTATACCTGGGCTCCTAACTGGACACTGTTTAAACTGGTTCCTGGAAAAGACGTGGTCTGGATTAATGTTCCAAAGATTTTACCAAAAGAAAATCAGGAAGCAGGTAAGGAATTTATGACCGTGACCGGATTAAAAGGTGCGGTTTCAAATCCCACAAAAATGGGATTTGTTGTTAGTGATATCAATATCGTCGCCAACAAGAAATTCATGGATAAAAACCCCGAACTGAAAGCATTTTTTGCGGCATTTTCTCTACCTTTAGAAGATGTCAATGAGCAAAACACCAAAATGAAAAACGGGGAAAAATCAAAGGCTGATATCAATCGACATGTTGACCAGTGGATTGCCAAAAACAAAAAACAGTGGAATGACTGGCTGGAACTAGCCAGAACAGCTGCTGAATAAACCATTATGAAACCGGGAACAACTCGGGTGTTTCCGGTTTATTATGCAAAAAAGACCATACAGGTTAAACTAAGCCGGTTTTGCCCACAAAGTTACCATAGGACCTGATTCACCGTATACAGGGTCGGTTTTTGGCATGGGAACGGTTTGAATATTGTGGTCTGATTGTGGCCGCTCCCCGGGTTTTCCGTAATTCATATCCCAGGTCTGACCGATGGGGTAGGCACCAATGGTTTTAAAATCCGATGATTGTTGGATGTTTTTATGGGCAACTCCGGCAGGAACGACTATGACATCTCCTGCACTTGCTTTGATGGTTTTACCCTCCGGTCCGCCAAACTGTGCTTTAACCCATCCCAGGTAAATTCCTAACACTTCATGAGCAGTGCTATGATAGTGGTGGATACTGTAAATTCCATTTCTCCAGGCATGTTTCCAGCCGTTGTTATCAAAGACATCTTCAATAATATCCGGATTAACACCGGGATTACCGTCAAAAACCTGGTTGTAGATGATAAGAGGAAGATGGCTGTTTGGATAGATGCCATCATCTGCAAACGTTAACGATTCAACATCCTGATTACTCTTAACAGCTCGAAAACCCTTATCTGACGATGGCCCGGATCTCTTTTTAAACATGATCATCGTAAGCTCTGTTTGATTCCGTGAAGTGGATCGAATGTGGATCTAAGATAACAACTGATCTTTGGAATGTCAGCAAGAAGCTAAAAATGGAGATTTTTATCTGGTCGCCATCAAAACCTCACGCCTGCCTAACCGGGAAGCGCAATCGCATAAAAAATTTCGGTTGTGATTTTGTCATATATTTCCGATGTTTATGCAGTGCGAGCCGAAATTAGGGGACATGTACTTATCTGGAAATAATCTTGCGTTTAGGCATGTTCTCGTCACCTGTATCCTGATTTTGAATCAATCACGATAATTAATTATCAACAGATTTTTTCATGTGATTGCCGTGCTATCCGGGAAGGTACCCTGTACAAAGCCAACTCGACTGGTTAGAGTGCAAATAGAATTCACAAGCTAACAAGATTGAACACACACCTTGTCTCACAAGATGAACCATAACCAAAGGGAATTGATATTTCTCAGAAAGGCCAAACACCCTAAATTACCAATTACCGAAACTCAGTACAGAAAAATTCGAAGACTGATTCGCAGGGAAAAAGCAAAGTTTGCCTCTCGGAACCTGTTGTTGATCAACTTACATACCAACACCTGCATCAACTCTTCAGATATTTTAAGGTTTAAAACCGGGACAGTATTTCGTGAAGGTCGGATAATCGATAAGTTTTGGATAAATCAGAAAAAGATCACAAAATCTCAACTCGTTACCGCAACCCGAGCGATTCGTTCGGACATTGAGGCTGTGATTAGGGACTATTCAATGATTTTTTATCCTGACTATTTTAGCTGTCCCAATAATCCTCTTTTTCCCTCCCAAATAATCGACAAGCGCACTTGTTTTTGCAAGGCCATCTCCTACAGTTCATATCGTAGTTTTTTAAAGCGTCTGTTTCAAAAACTTGATATGAATCCCAGGTTATACGGTACCCATTCCCTAAGATCGGCTTTGCCACAAGCGTATTATAGCAGAACAGGAGATGCCAAGGGAGCTCAAGCGCTGTACCAACGAAGGTCAGGCAGGACAACCATCTCCTACCGGGAAGAGGTTACCTCTCGTAAAGCGGTGGAAATAAGGAAGGAATTGCAGTTTACGGATTGATGATGTCGATAAAACATCCCTTCTGACAGCAGGCGGCAACCACTAAAACCTTTGACGGCGATTGGACTGCGTGTTTTCGTAACAATTATTGCCTGCTGGGCTGGTGGTTCCCGAGCTCTTCGGAAAAGATGAGGAAAAAAGTCCTGGTTTCATGGATGAACGCCTTGACAATAGGTGACAACCATTTATTGCGATGTCGAAGCATTCGAATCGGTACCCGTGAAATGTTTATGGGAACCGGAAGACTGACAAGCCTCCCGTCGGCTATCTCTTTTGCCGCCATCCTTTCGGGTATCAAGCCTATCCCAATTCCTTGTAACAGACAGGCCTTGATGGCCGTCACGCTGTTAAAAGCCATCATGGTCACCGGATGGATCTTTTCTTGAGCCAGTATCTGCTCCAGTTCCATTTTGTAAGCACAATCATGTTTTGGTAACATGAGAGTCTGGTTTTTCAGATCAGCAGGTTGAAAGTCGTCACGTCGTGCCAGGTTGTGTTCCCTGTTCACAGCCAATATAATAGCTTCCTCTCCTAAAGTCTCACAAACCAGATCCGGTGCAGATAAATCCTCAGCATACAGAAATGCGAGATCAATCACCCCGGATTTTAGCTCCTGCTGCAGATTATGGAAAGCACATGCACTTATATCCAGGCCTACATTCGGATGGGAGCACTGAAATCGACTTATAATCCCGGGCAAATAGTTTTCACACAAGGTCTGGGGGACTCTCAATGCAATCATAGCCTGTGAGACCTGAATGTCAGACATCCCCGATAAGGTTTCCTGCTCCAGATCCAGCAATCGTTCTGCATATCTTAACAGTTTTTCGCCAGCCGTCGTCAGGCGGATTTGCTTGCCTAGCCGGTCAAACAGTGGAACTCCAAACCCCTCTTCCAGCCCGCGTATCTGGAAGGAGATGGTAGACTGGGCATAATGAAGAAGCTCTGCCGCACGATGGAAGTTCAAGGTGGTGGCCACTGTCTTGAACGTTTTTAATTGTCTGAGATCCATTCTCAAGTCATTGATCGAAAAATTTGATTATAATAAGCAAAAATTGTCA
The DNA here is from genome assembly GCA_028280735.1 of SAR324 cluster bacterium. Classification (GTDB taxonomy): domain Bacteria; phylum SAR324; class SAR324; order XYD2-FULL-50-16; family XYD2-FULL-50-16; genus JAHJTV01. Next base: position 29,840 of record JANQLH010000133.1, read on the forward strand.
TTGGACTGATAATTATCGATCAAAATACTATGATGTTTTTAAACTATCAGGCAAGAAGAAACCGTTAAATAATCGATATCAAAGCGATCTTTTATTGACAGGGAGTTAACATGGCCACGTATCGCATTAACCAATTGGTTGTCAGCACCATGAAAAAAGGGAGAACCCATTATATCAAATCGGGATCATCGCAACGTTTTGGTCCTTACGCGGAGATACGTTCATCCGACTACGAATTTCAGTTTAACCTTCGTGGTGAAATCAAATCTATTCGCGGATTGTCGACGAACTGGCCTCATCCGATGGAAATATTGAAGCGTTCGGACGGCAATGACTGGGTTTATTACTCTGTTGGGGCGGTAGTTAATCAACAAAATATTAAGGACTATATGGGGGAGTATTATCTTCCCTGTCCGGCATACCCGACCAATACAATCTGGAACTTTACGCCTCACAGCGATATGAAAGTAGCGCAGGGTTTCGGAGCCTGGTACCAACTAATCGGGGAGTTGCATAGTTTGCTACAGGCAAA
>JANQLH010000135.1 GCA_028280735.1 SAR324 cluster bacterium
TATCCGGGATCAATCTGTTCAGAGGATAGCTATACAGGGTTTGGATTTCTTCGTTGGACAGCTTTCTGCTGTAGAACCTGAATTCCTCCAGCTATTTAGGCATCGGACGTAGTCCCATGGGTGAAACACATTATCCGGGTGATATGGATGAAATCAGGTTCTACAGCAGAAAGCTGTCCAACGAAGAAATCCAAACCCTGTATAGCTATCCTCTGAACAGATTGATCCCGGATACAGGGCAAACTATCTCTCATATGGCGGGAGATGATGGAAGTTATTCTATTAATCCGCCTCGCTACACAGAACTCTCCGGCAGTTTGATTTTCGACAATATAACCAATTTGACTTGGCAGAAGAATGATTCCGGTACATCTTTTAAATGGTCAAATGGTGATGCATTTGATGAATGTAACAACTCAATCCAGGGTGGATATTCAGATTGGAGATTACCAACAATCTGGGAGTTAAATATGCTCGTTGATTTTGGCTCCAGAAGAAGAGCTTTAACTGATGATTTTTTTAGTACATCAAATAATGTTTGGTCTGCTACGGAATTCTCAAGTTCAATAGCCTGGAGTTTGGATTTCATCGAAGGTGAAATAAAACGTGCCGATAAAACTGACTCAAAAGTTGTCCGCTGTGTGCGGGGAGGAGTTAGAGCAGGCAGTGATCTGGTGGAGGTCTCAAATGTAATTTTAGATAAATATTCCGGCTTAATGTGGCAGAGATATGCAAGTTCCGGTGAAGTAGACTGGACAATCGCCTTAAATGGCGCTTTAGGATGCGAGAATCTTTTCATTGATAATTACAATGATTGGAGACTGCCGACTATCAAAGAGCTGATTTCCATTGCTAATTTTGAAGCTTCCTCAAAACCGTTTGTTTTTCCAAAGTTTAGGGGAGATACTGAATCTGCACGATACTGGTCTTCAACTACCAGAATGGACCAAAGTATTAGAAAGTGGCGATTTCAAGCTGACGATGGTACAACTTTATATTCGACATTTACGAATGACCGATTTTTCCGTTGTGTCCGCGGCGGTATCGTTGAATAACATTAATGGGATGGGTAACTCGTTATCCATCCATTACCTGGTATGTTGATTATTTTGAGGGTAAGCAATATCTTACCCAATCCTCTCGCCTGCATGTTCCACAGAACCTCCCGATGGGCAACAAGTTGCCCATCTACGATTTCCTTGCTAAGTACTAACCTTTTGCAGCTGCTATTTCCATTTCAATCAAACCCACTGGTAGCGGTATTATAGGTACACTCTTCAGGTCTCCAAAGTGATTTGTTTTAGCCAGGATCTTACTATTGGGGTATTTCATGATCTGCTTCAGATCCTTCGGTCTTAACTGGTTGGTCCATTTGATTTCTACGGGCCAGAATTTGTTTTGATGAATGTACGCAATATCTATTTCACCTGTGGATTTTATATAGTATGTCTCATAGAACCGCCTGAAATGAGATACCACACAACCCTCAACCAGCTTTGAAACATCTTTCGGATTAGAAATAAAAGGGTTGATGGTCTGCTCATAGGGATGTTCAGTTGGATAAATCCAATTATTTAAAGCGTGAAAGATAAATGGATCTGTAAATACCAGTTTCTTGGCTTTTTTAGGGGCGCCAAGCAGTTTGTCCTCAACCAGGGCGCTCTGAATGTAAGCAGCATCCATTGATTCCAGTAGTGAGATATAATCTGCTACCGTTTTGGGATGGTCAATAGCCAGATCTTCGGTGAGATTGTTCCAGGTAATTTGACTGCCATATCGTTTGATGATTGCGCGGACTATCTGTTGAAGATAGCCTTCCTGCTTACCTCGCTTCAAGAAATCACCTCGAATCCAGTCACTATAAGTATTCAATGTAGATTTGAGGACTTTATTTTGTGCAGCCATATCATTGATTGCAGTTAAATATCCCCCGTGAATCAAATAGTTTGCAAACTCACTAAACAGCAGTTCGAGAGTCTTTTTAGAGGGACTTTTTTTCTCCAAGGCCAATTGCCTTAATTCTTCTTCAGAAATCCTTTTTTTTAATCGAAGGCAATCCAGGAAACTCAATGGGAACAAGGTGAAATCATGCACATCTGCCTTGCCCCTTCTACCGGGAAATCGCACTCTTGCTTCTTTTATGAAGGATGCATCGGAACCTGTCAGAATCAGGATTGCCTTTTCCAGCTGCCCCGAATCAGCAAGGAATTTAAGACCTTTATCCCAGTTTCTAATGTAGGAGATCTCATCCAGTAGAATAAATTGAAAGCCGTCTTTTTGATTCTCCAGCTCTTCCTGAATGATTCGGACTAAAGAGTGATGATCTTCGATCAATTCACCGGTAAAGAAAACAATGTTTTCCGCATTGATTCCTCTGTTAAGCAAATCAGCCATCCATTGTTTCAAAAGGGTTGTTTTACCGATCTGTCTTCCTCCGCTCAAGGAATAGATTCCAGGTTCTGAAGTGCTTAGCTCTTTGAGTAAGTTTGATCTGTATACATAACTCAAAGATTTAAGCGATCTTAAGTGTGGATCGTTGTCTGAAAACTGATCCGGCCTATCCAGATGGGTGTTGTGCGCTAAAAATCTTAGATCCATGAGTATCTTTAATTTAGATAACACTAATTGAATAAATTTATTCATTAAGTATTGTCTAAATTTATTCAGTCTGTCAAAAAACGATAAGGATGGGCAACCAGCCGCCTAAAGCCGATCCATTTGCCATAATCACTAATTTTCTGTAGGTTTTGCTCGTAATGTTCCAGTCACAGGGTTTGTGCATTGAATAGAAAAGGAGAGCGGATGAAAAAACTGAAGACGATGTTGTATGAAGTGGATGGCAGAATCGCGCGGATTACGTTAAACCGGCCGGAAAGAGGGAACGGGATCACTTTCGATTTACCCAGGGAGTTGAGCTGGTGCGTGGAACAGGCGGACCTTGATCCGCGGGTACATGTGATGGCCCTAAGCGGAAAGGGAAAAGGATTTTGCGGAGGGTATGACCTGGTATTAAGCGCAGAAACTCAAATGAAGGATGATCAGGAAAAGAACACCATCATCGATGATCGTGATTTGCCGGATAACAATCCCATGTCGAGCCAGGTTCAGACAGAAAATCATACACCCGGTAAGACCTGGGATCCCATGATCGATTACCAGATGATGTCCAGAAACATGAAAGGGTTTATGAGCCTGTTCAATGCCAACAAACCTGTGGTTTGCAAGGTTCATGGGTTTTGTGTGGCCGGAGGAACCGATATGGCCCTTTGCAGTGATTTACTGGTAATAGCCGATAATGCCAAGATCGGCTATCCACCGGCACGAGTATGGGGATCACCAACCACATCCCTCTGGGCGTATCGCATGGGGATCGAAAAAGCCAAACGTCTGCTGTTTACCGGGGATTGCCTTAATGGTAAAGAAGCGGTTGAGTGGGGATTGGCAATTGAGAGCGCAACACCGGAAAAACTGGATGATCGCTTTGAAATCCTATTGGAACGCATAGCGCGAATGCCGGTTAACCAGTTGATTATGATGAAGTTGTTGATCAATCAAACCGTATCTAATGCAGGTCTTACCTCAACACAGATCATGGGCACAATGTTTGACGGTATCACCCGGCATACAAAAGAGGGCTATGCATTCCAACAAAAAGCTTTCACCGATGGATTCAAGGCCGCGGTCAGGGAACGCGACGAGCCCTTTGGTGATTTTGGAGCCAGTACCTTTAAAGGTTAATATAGTTTTTAATAGCAGGAGAATGATAATGACCGACCAATCAAAAAAACAAAAAGAACTCTCTCAGCAACGATTTAGCAGGGTTGCTGATTCCTATGTTACCAGTCAGACACATGCCAAAGGTGAGGATTTGAAGTTTTTGCTTGAAATGGCTGATCCGCAGCCGAATTGGTACATGCTGGACGTGGCAACCGGAGGTGGGCATACGGCACTGTTGTTTGCCTCACATGTGAACCGGGTTGTCGCTACAGATATTAGCGTTAATATGTTGCAATCAGCAGAAAAGTTTATCAGAAGCAAAGATATTAAAAACGTCACCTTTGAAAAAGCAGCGGCCGATCAGCTTCCATTCCGGGATCAACGCTTTGATCTGGTTACCTGCCGTATTGCCGTCCATCATTTTCCAAGTTGCCGGGACTTTATTAATGAGGCGTTTCGAGTATTAAACCCGGCCGGTCGGTTGCTGATTCAGGATCATGTTCTGCCCGATTCAAAGGCAGATGGAACATTCATTGATGATTTTGAACGATTGCGAGATCCCAGTCACAATAGGGCATTTGATTGTAAGGAATGGCAATCCATGTTCACAGCTGCCGGATTCGATGTTATTGAAACAAGACAAGTCACCAAACGCCATGAATTGAATGCTTGGGCAGACAGGCAAGGATGTTCTGCCGATGTAAAGAACGAACTACTCGACAGGTTGAAAAACGGATCTCCCCAGGTAAAAGGATGGATGAAACCGGAAGGCCTGGATCATGACAATCCTTCCTTTATAAATCATCATTTGCTGATTTTAGGGCAAAAAAAAGGGTCGCCGGGGAAGGATTGATGATGATTTCCTGAAAGAAAGTAACGAAATGATGGTGTTAGGAGGAGATCAACTAATTGAACCCTTGAGGGTTATTGTGAACTCGGTGCCCTCTTCTTCACTCGTGGTAAAAGCCACTTTACCGCCTAAAAATTCCTCTCCCAACAATTTCATTGAGTAGGTTCCCAAGCCTCTTCCAATCCCTGGTTTTGTGGAAAAATTTCTCTGGAAAATCCTTTTTTGTACGGCGGAAGGAATAACCTGTTTATTCTTTACACCGAATGTTACCTGATCGTCATCATTGTTGGCGCCAATCATGATTTCATCTCCCTTTTCAGAAGCCTCCAGGGCATTGATGACCATATTGCAAATCACTCGTGTCACCAGGGAGAGATCTGTATAAACAAAAATGTCTTTTTCCAATGGAATGAATAGTAATTTTTTGCCTTGAGCGAAAGGATGATCGGTTACCATGGAGTTGATTGTCTTAAAAACCAGCGAAACCGGGATCAAGGATTGACTGTTGTTTCCGGAATTAAGATCCGATTTCATTAAACGACGTTGTACGTTTACCTCCTGGGCAAGGCGAGAAGTAATTGTGTTGATTCGTTCAATGGCTTTTTCTTTTTTATCAATTTTACCGTTTGCAAGTGTGTTGCTCGTATTCATCAAAACAGAAATCAAGTTGCTAATGTCATGAAAAAAAATCCTTTCCAAGGCAATTAGTTTCTGTTGATAGCTGATATCCTGTAGAAACAGCAAAATCAATATATTACCGTTAACATCAATGGGATGGGACCTGATCCTAAGATAAAGATCTTCATTTTTACCTTCTTTTTTAACTTCCATGGCACACTCTTTCTCTTCCGGAGAACCTCTTTCCAAGCTCAATACCATGGCAATAGCAGCTCCACAGGTAACACAGTGTTCGGAGGTCCCGCATCCCCCGGGCATTTCAGTGGAATGAACACAATCCAGTGCCTCACCGGGCCTTAATCCCAGGATTTCCGTAATATCCTCAATTTGTAGACTTTTTAGAAGAGTTTTATTGACGGATAAGATCTGCCTGTTTTGATTAAGTACAGCAAAAAATCCACTGACAGTGTTTAACAAGCCATTTATTACGGGATTTTCACTCACCAAATCGATGTCAATCTTGAGGTCATTCTTTGCTTTTCTCTCCGGGCTGGCAAAATATGTTTTCATGGCTATTTCTCTTATCAAACAATGAATATCCGCTGGTTTGTCAGCATTCTTAGCAAAAACCTTATCACTAGTTTTTATGGAATTCAATAAATACTGAAAAGTTACACCAAAGGGAGATTTAATCAAATGTTAGCTCAACGGTTGCCAACGGAGGCAGATTGAAGTTTGAGTATTGGTTTCCCGGCAATCAAAAGCTGTACACGGGTATTGAAAATGAACGGACGTTGATTGAGAGAATCAGCAAAGCAGGGGAAAAAGCAAGGCTTTGCTGATAAGTTAAGGGAGGGTATTGACTAATCCCTGAGATGAGCAGGTCTATGATCGATGTGATGAACAGGCAGCACGACGGAAGAGGCGATATTGGATAAATGAGCCTGTAATCTCTTCAATGTCCGTACCATCAGCACGGAGCAAACCGCTTCCCTGGTTTTCAGGTTTGAAGCGGCAATCTCACCTATAAAAGCATCAAATCGTTTATTCCATTTTACTTCGTCTTGGATAATTTCAGCAGCAAGAACATCATCCTCCGTTTCAAAGGCTTTGATGGTGGCATCAAAAACGGTGCTGACATAGTTTTTAAAATCGGTTATGCGTTCTGCGTATTCCATTTCCGCGCAGGATAAACACCAAAAACATGCCGCTTCATAAAGATTTTTACAAAAATCACCCAAGCGTTCGGCATCTTTAACAACACTCATCAATACAAGTGCTCCCGCGGTTTGTTGACCCGGATTCGCAGCCAAGTGGGTTACCAGGGCTTTACGAATTCTCCGTTCCATCTTGTTGATTTCGATGTCCGTGTCATAAACCGTCTTCTCTATTTCATCCAGACCGTCACCGGTATTAATCACATGGAGAATCATCAAGTAAAGCTCACGTGCTTTGTTTAGCATTTGTACAAAGAGCTTATATTCATTTGCCAAAGGAGCGTCTCCTTTCCATAATCTGGCTAATCTTTCAAACATATTGAGTCCTTGATATTAAGTTACTAAAACCGCCAATCCGGGGATCACGAAATAAACAACCAGTACAAAGGCGGGTGCAAACAACCGGTTTCTGGCAACGATTTGGGATAAGTAATCAGCGCATTTGATGGGAATCCTCCTCATCATTGGCAGGGGATAAAACACCAAAATTCCGCTCAGGTTAAACATCAAATGAACCAAAGCAATAGTCAAAGCCGCTGCGCTACCGGTTGCCAATGAAGCAAGAAGAGCCGTCACGGTTGTGCCGACATTCGCACCTAATGCTACGGGAAATACCTGTTCCAGTCTCATTATTCCGGCAGCTGCCAATGGTATCATCAGGGAAGTGGTTACAGAACTGGACTGGACAACCGCTGTGAACAATATTCCGATGACGATCGCAATAAGACTATTGCTGTAATACGATTCCTGAAAAAATGTTCGCAGTTTGTCCATTACTAATAATTTGAGAAGCTTAGATAGAAAATACAAACTGATAATCAGCAATATAATTCCCATTGCCACAACGATGATACCGGTGGCTATTTTGTTCAAGTCCAGGGATACAACCGATTGCACGATACCATTGCAGACTGGTTGTGTAGCAAGCTTTAACGGGCTCTTGAATTCCATGCCGGCTGATGAACCGGCTAACAGATCACATAAGTAGGATGCTGAGCTGGCCAGAAATCCTGTTGCCAGTTCAATAGGCAAAATCACCATCACAGCCATTAAATTAAACATATCATGGACGGTACCTGCGGCAAAAGCCCTTTTAAATTCATTGATTCTGGTAACATGTCCCAGGGAAACAAATGTAGAAGTAACAGCGGTACCGACGTTTGCCCCCATAATGATAGGGATTGCGTTCGGCACGCTTATAGCGCCGGAGGCCACAAATGCAACTACCATCGACGTTGTCGTGCTTGAACTTTGAATCAGGGCTGTCGCCAAGATACCTACAAACAATCCTACAAACGGATTACTGGTTGTCTCAATCAACGCTTTTGCGAAACCTTTCCCGAATACTTTGAATCCGGAACCCAAAAGACCGATACTAACCAGAAACGCGTAAAGCGTAAGCAAGATCAAAACAATACGCAAAACTGTAATTAGTACATCTCTATTAGCTTGAAATTGAAATGTTTTCGTGTTTTCCATTTGTCAACCTGAAAATTAAAAGGGAATAAGCTGCTTGATTCTATTCCGAATCATTCAATGACTTGATAACCACCAAAAAACCGGTATTGAATTAGAACACTGTTACCGGTGTCCGACCTTCGTCGCTGATTGACTGCTGTTTCGATTAATTGAGTAAAAGTAATCAAGCAAATCCAAAAAACCAGTTATTCAAATAGATGTAAAGTAAAAGTATGATAGTTGCAAAACAAGAGTCAGATATTTGTCAAAAAAAAGTCAAAAAGATGTAAAATTTCTGTGCGAACATAATCTGGATTAGGATTTTCAGACGTCCATTTTTATGATATGAAGATAGAGATTAGAAAAAGCTAATTTTTTAAGGATTTTGTGAGAACTTTTGTCGTTTATTAAACCAAGGGTGCGTTTTTTGCTTGCTTGCTGGTTCAAAAAAAAGAGTGGTCAATTAATCGGAATTGATTAAACCGACTAAAAGCATACATGGAAGAAAAACAGATCAGACGCAGAATTCTTGTTGTCGACGATATCATCGGCAATATTAAAATTTTGATCGAAATTCTAAAGCCTACCTACGACGTATCGTTTGTCACCAGTGGAGTTCAAGCTCTGGAAACAGCTAAACTTGAACGTCCTGACCTGGTTTTGCTGGATATAATGATGCCCGATATGGATGGATTTGAAGTCTGCCGGCAGCTAAAACTGGACCCGCAGCTTGCCGAAATTCCGATTATATTTCTGACTGCATTGGAAGAATCGGATTCCATTGTCAAGGGCTTTGATCTCGGTGCCGTGGATTATGTAACCAAGCCTTACCACCCGGCAGAATTAAAAACGAGAATTGAAAACCACCTAAAATTGAAGGAAAGCAGGGAGATTATCGCTGAAAAGAATAAAGAGCTGGCAGAGTTGTTTCAAATACTCTGTCATGACTTCATGACACCAATCAGCTATGCTATCGGTTCGCTGGAATTGATCAGGGATAATCGGCATCTGTTTGACACTTTTGAACCGGATATTTTGAAATCCTTGAACAATGCGGTTGATTTAATCGAGCTGGTTCGAACCCTCCGCAAGCTGGACGATTTGAATGAGTCGTTTGAACTGAAACCGATCGCATTAAACACGGCCGTAGAAAAAGCGCTGGTCCTGCTGCAACACAGTCTTAAGGAAAAAAACATTACTCCCGGGGTAAATGTATCAGGACAACACAAAGTTCTGGCTGAAGAAACCTCATTGATAAATTCCGTCGTCAACAACCTGCTGACCAATGCCATTAAGTTTTCTTACAAAGATAGTGCCCTGGAGATATCCAGCTTTGAAAAAGACGATCGGGTTGTTTTGGAGATCAAAGACCGGGGAATCGGTATGTCGGAAGCATTGCTTGAAGATCTGTTTGTGGTAACCCGTGCAACCAGTCGTAAAGGAACTTCCGGTGAAAAGGGTACAGGCTATGGGATGCTGCTGATCAAGAAATTTGTAGATTTATATCAAGCGAAAATATCGGTTGCTTCAAAATCGGAAAGGGAACATCCAAACGATCACGGCACCGCTATTAACATCAGCTTTGTGAAAGCCTGATTAAACCTTATCTTTTCCCAGTTTCTCCAACACCAGGTCCGATGCAACCAACAATACTCCCAAACCCATCGGTACAAACAATCCCCACCTTGAATAGGGAATTATTCCTAATCCCGCTTCTATTGACAGTGGCCAGAATGGACGATTGCCCGTCATCATCATATCCAAACACAGGTGAAAAGAAATAGCCGTGAAAACCAGTAGGTAAGCCTTTTTAAAAGAGACCGGAACAAGATTTCTGTTAACAAGCCGAAATGCCCAAATCACCAAGACAACAAAAACAGGCAGGAAAAAAAGCGAGGCTGGCAGGGAAGGATGAAACAGTTCGAATACCCGTCCTATTTCATCCCTGGGAGTATCATCGGGTAGGAATAAAAAAATATAGATAAGACCGACCAATCCATCGATGTCCGGCACCATGCAGGAACAGAGAAAGAGTATTTTGTATTCCCTGAAAAAGCGCCTGGCTACAAAAAAACCAAAGCTCAAATGAGTAACTGGATCCGGCATGGAGGTTAACTGGTTGGGAAAATCAAGGGCTCTGAAAAACAGAGGCACCGTGATACCGTAATCACAATACCTCTGTTCGTTTAAAACTACCGATCACCGTTTAGTAAGATCGGAATGCTTGGCAATGATGGATTGAACAACGCCCGGATCTGCCAGCGTTGAGGTATCTCCTATGTTTTCGAATTCATTGGAAGCAATTTTCCTGAGAATTCGACGCATAATTTTTCCGGATCTTGTTTTCGGCAATGCTGGAGAGAAATTAATGATATCCGGAGTGGCTATTGGACCAATCTCCTTGCGGACATGGCCTTTGAGATCGGCAATCAGATCGTCGCTCTCTGTAGTACCCACGTTTAAGGTTACATAAGCATAGATACCTTCTCCTTTGATATCATGCGGATATCCGATAACAGCCGCTTCAGCTACCAGCGGGTGACTGACCAGGGCACTTTCGACTTCCGCTGTTCCCATTCTGTGACCGGAAACATTAATTACATCGTCCACCCGTCCGGTAATCCAGTAGTAACCGTCTTCGTCTCTTTTACATCCGTCTCCGGAAAAGTAAAAGCCGTCATATAACTGAAAATAGGTTTCTTCAAACCGTTTATGATCGCCGTAAACGGTTCTCATTTGACCCGGCCAGGGTTCTTTCATCACCAGCAAACCGCTGGCTGAACCTTCCAGAAGATTCCCCTGGTCATCGATAATAGCAGGTTGAATACCAAAAAATGGCAATGAAGCGGAACCCGGCTTCTGATCAATAGCGTAAGGCAGCGGAGTGATTAATACACCACCTGTTTCTGTTTGCCACCAGGTGTCAACAATAGGACACTTTTCCTTGCCGACATGTTTGAAATACCACATCCAGGCTTCAGGATTGATGGGCTCTCCGACAGTACCAAGCAACCTTAAACTGGAAAGGTCGTGCTTGTTGACCCATTGTTCGCCCTGCGCCATTAGAGCCCGGATCGCTGTCGGTGCGGTGTAAAACTGGTTAATCTTCCATTTGTTAACAATTTCCCAAAATCTCCCCGGATCCGGATAGTTGGGAACTCCTTCGAACATCATCGTAACGGCACCCTGTGAGAGAGGACCATACACAATGTAACTGTGTCCCGTTACCCAACCGATATCGGCCGTACACCAGTAAATATCTCCATCATGATAATCGAAAATATAACGAAATGTGGTACCGGTATAAACCATGTATCCACCCACGTTATGTTGCACACCTTTGGGTTTTCCCGTGGACCCGGAGGTGTAGAGAATAAAAAGAGGATCTTCAGCATCCATCCAGACTACCGGGCAGTCAGTCGAGGCAGGCTTGACGGCATCGTGCCACCAGACATCGCGCCCTGGTTTCATTGCAACATCTGAAGCTGTGCGCTTCACGACAAAACAATGGTTAACCTGATGATTGTTGGACTCGCAAATCTCCATGGCTTTGTCCGCACCGTCTTTCAGAGGAACAGCTTTGGCACCTCGCATCACTCCATCGGATGTGATCAGGACCTTGCATTGCGAATCCAGAATCCTGTCCGCCAATGCTTCGGCTGAAAAACCTCCGAAGACAATGCTGTGAATTGCTCCGATTCTGGTCACAGCCATCATCGCAACGGCAAGTTCAGGAATCATCGGCATGTAAATAGCAACCCTGTCACCCTTTTTCACGTCACTGGATTTTAAAACATTGGCAAATTTGCATACTTCAGCATGCAACTCTTTGTAAGTGATGGTTTTATCCTCACCAGGCTCATTGCCTTCCCAGATAATGGCTGTCTGGTCACCGCGTTTTTCCAGGTGTCGATCCAGGCAATTATAGGTGATATTGGTCTGGGCCCCCTTGAACCATTCGATCTTGACGGGCCCTTTGGAAACTGCGTAATTGTAGTTTCGCACGGTATCCCACTTTTTTTCCCAATAAAACATCTCTGCCATTTCCGTCCAGAATCCTTCGGGATCTTTAACGGAACGATCGTACATCTCTTTGTACTGATCAAAGGTCTTGATCCAGGCGTTATTTCTGCCGGAATCTGGTGCATGGAACTTAAATTCACTCATAATTTCTCCTTCATTCGCATGGTTGACTCCCTATTTGCAGACAACGACGTTATATCACAGGTACAGCATTGACTCAAGTTTAATGCCCGGGTTGCCCATGTTCATGAATCAAGAGCAATGATAGCAATAATCACAGTTTTAATTGCGGATGAACGATGATAAACATCGTAAAAAAGGGATTGTACAGGAATACAGAAAGGAAAACCGGAAAATCTTCAAAAAATAGAGTCGCTTAAACAGCTTATTCCGGAAAAATGCTACGAATATGGCCTTTCACCTCATCTGAAAAACAACCGGGAAATGACGATCAATCGCATCCCCGGTTGATCGCCATGAAAATCATCAATTAACCGGCCTCTGAACGAAAACTAGTTCAAACCATACCAATAAAAGCTTTAAGGAAAGCTTGATGTTCGAGGTTCAGTGCTTTCAGCGATCAGCTCTCAGCCGGCTTTTGTCCGAATTTTCAATACATTATTCCGAATACTGAAAGCTGACGACTGATAGCGCGTAATTCTTCAAGCTGAATTCCGGTATCCAGCACAAGGCCGGATAAGGGTTAAGCGACTTTCCGTTCAAACACCAACCGGAACAACTCAAATGTCAATATTTCAACTATGTAATACTACTACTAAATATTTTACATAAGTCGACCAACATATTTGCAATCGGAATTGAAAATTTCACTCATCGATCTTAAATCATTCAGTACCTTAAAAGCTTTGGCATGTAGGATTCTTCCAAAGAGTTGAACGATAAGCCTCTAGCTGTCTTCAATCCGATTTCATTTTTTTCCCACAGCGATTCGTTAACTTTTTAGTCATCAACGCAAAAAATTCCAATTACCATCCAATCGAAGCAATACCCGCCTTGTTTATCGTACCCTGTCTATTACCTTTTTTAAAAATTATTTTTTCTGGCGCATTCCCCCTTGGTACTGTTCGCCATGCTTTACCAATGTACGAATCGATCGTGAATCATTCATGAAAAGGTCATCAAAAACATTGTTGCAACGTTGATCACAATGTTGCCTACCCTATTATCATTTATTATGCCCTTGATGTTGATATTCAGAACTATTATTCGGCAGGATTCCGGTCTGATCAACGCATCGATACCTGACTGGTTAACGGTGGATTTTCCGGAGATAGATGATTTTCGGCTCATTGCCTGCCTGTTAGATATATTCTTAAAGAGAGGGCGGTAACTGATTTTACAAAACGTTTAAGGAGGAAAAAATGGCTAAAGTAACTGTTTCCTGTAACAAATTGAGTGTTGTTCACAAAGGCAGCGGCGGCAAGGCAATGGCTACCTTACCGGATGTC
>JANQLH010000138.1 GCA_028280735.1 SAR324 cluster bacterium
AATCCGGGACCCGATGGTTTATATGTAAAGGGAGACGTTATCGTAGATGGTAACCTTGTGTTTGACCCTCATTCTACGGGTGGAAGTATCGAAATCAAGGGTGATCTCTCGGCAACCGGGCAGGATGTAATAATTACTGATAATGTGCAAATCACCGCAGGGAGTCCTGCCGGATCTGATGGAAATCTTTCTGTGGCGGGTGACTCAACCCTGGGTACTTACAAGGGAGATCTGAGCGACAATAGGGTCATTATTAACGGCCATATTATTACGGGACGAGATTCAGATCCAACTTCAACCGGCTATCAGAAAGAGTTGCTTGTCAATGACGTTCTCTCGGTAAATCGAGAGACAAACAAAGAGTTAGTAAAAGTATTGGCTGACTTTGAAGTCTTGAAAAAAAGCACATTGGGAAATAATACTCCGGATGATTATATTTATCTGAACGGGACTGTACAAAGGGAAGGGACTTCCCCTGTTCACATTCAGGATGATTTGAATGTCACGGGTGATTCCAGTGTGCAGGATGCGGAAGTGAGAAACCGATTGCAGGTTCTGGGAGATACTGATTTACAAACGCTTGGATTACGACATGGGCAGACAATCGAAGAGTTCTCAAGCGATAGTGCATTGCAAGGAAACAGTAATTCGGCAGTTCCCACCGAAAGGGCCGTTAAAGAATACATAGATAACCTGATGGCCGGATCGATTGCACCGTTTGCCATGCCTACACCTCCTGCCGGTTGGTTACTTTGCGATGGTCGCGCTGTTTCCAGATCAGAATACTCCAGATTGTTTGGTCTCATTACGACTATTTACGGACATGGTAATGGGAACAGTACCTTTAACCTGCCGGATTTACGCAATTATTTCATCAGGGGATGGCATCCAGGCCAAAGCAGGAAGCTTGGGTCGCCTCAAGCTCATGGTATGGCAGCCCATATACATACGTTTCACGGGACGCAGAAAAACGTCAACAGCAGCGGTCACAGCCACGTAGATGAAGTCAGCGGCTCAAGACGTATTCGCAGGGGGTACCGTGGACACAGAACTCACGCAAGACACATAAATGGAGCGAGGACATCCTGGGAAAGCCATGAGCACAGTTATACTCCTCAAGGATCACTTGGCTATAACCACGGTTATGCTAACGAAACAAGGCCGGTAAACATTGTATTAATGTATTGTATTAAATTTTAAGGAGACCGCCATGTATGTTGTAAGGGACAAAAACACTAAAAAGATCATCCATATTAACAACGCGCCTTTGTCTCAAGAACTCACTGGTGAAGACGTTTATTACCAATATGATGCCCAAACGATGGAAATAGGTAAAACCGATGATCCAACACTACCTGAACATTATAAGTTCACGGATCAAGGTGAAATAAAAGAATTGTCGACGCAGGAGAAAGTTGAAGCAGGAATTATAACAATCGAACGGCATCAGGAAGTAAAAGAAGAGGATGTTGTAGAAAAATCCCTGTCCCAACAGGTGTCAGAAGGTCTGGTTATATTAGAATCCCATCAAAAGCTGATCGAAACAGTGGAAGGTGAAATTATTGCGGAAAAAACTCCTACTGAATTGATTAATGAAAATCTGTTAATACTTCATCCAACACAAAAAATCATCGGTGAAGGTGCTGATGAACAAATCGTCGAAAAGACCCTTGAGGAGCAATTGGCTGATGGTGCATTGATTCTTGATCCAGGAGAAAGGATAGTCGATAACAAGGTCGTTGCATTCACTCCTAAAGAACTTCATGATCAGGAATTTATTGATCTGGAAGAGTACAAAAAAATGATGATTGATCACTATTCAGAAATGTCCTTTGAACTCAGAGAGGAGCTGATTCCTGAATATAAGCTGACCAACGCCTCTTTGGGCTTATATGATGAAAGCGAAAAAGCTGATATGACGGCAACGGTTGAAGCCTTTAGAAATGAATTTTACAGAATTAAGGAACTGATTGAGAACGCCACGTCCGCGGAAGTTGTTCACGCTATTACAGAAAACTATCCCAGATCAATTCTAACAGCAGGAGCCTGATTTTACCTTAGGGATAAGTAAGCTGAAAAACAAGCACATCGGAGAGAATAAATGGCAACAAAGAGCAGAGATGAATTATATGAGTTGTTCTATACAGGCAAGAAGCCGACATCTGATGATTTTGTCGACCTCATCGATTCTGCGATTAACATAGAAGAAGACGGAATTGGTGCCTCACAGCCGGGAAATCCCATGGAATTGCTGGCCCAGGGATCGTTAGACAGGTTTTTGGATTTTGCAATAGATAAAGATACCCCAATTTGGAGAATCAGCGCCTGGGATAAAAATAAAACGAATCAAGGGTTTAATCTTTCATCAGGCAACAAATCCAGGATCTTTCTCCAAAAGGCAAAAGCTCTGATTGGAGTCAATACAGATAACCCGACCGCGACTCTGCATGCCGTAAACGCTTCCGGTGAGCCCATGTTAAGATTGGATGATTCAACAGGCGCACCAGTATTACAAGTTGATGCCAACGGCAACATGGGTTTCGGTACTAGCCCGGAAAATGGAAAAAGACTGAAACTGTCCGGAAATGTGGACATAATTGGTCAAACAACAGTCGGTGACATGTTACATGCTAATAGCGGACTGCATGTTTCCAATGCCGAGCTAACCACAGATAAAGGATTGACTTCATATGAGGGTGTTACTATCAATACGGGCTTTCTGGACGCAAAGGATGGCGCTAAAATAAGTGGCCGCAAAGCTGTTATTACCAACGGGGCTGTTTTAAGTAATGGTACAGCTGTTAGTGACGATATTTTGAACTCCGGAATCGGGCTTTCTGTGAGCAATGGAGCTACAATTGAAAGCGGAAGCTTTGAAGCGAAAGGCGGAGCAAGCATTGACCAGGGATTAACCGTTCAATCCGGCATTACGATACACGGTAATTCAACAATCGAGTCGGGTTTACTGACCTCGAAGGGAGGTGTTTCGATCATTGATCATGCCGGTTTCAGCGTAAATGGAGAGGTTACCCTGGGTTTCAAGGATGCTGCCATCACGAAAAGCGTTTCTGTTAACGGGCCATTGATTGCAGCAGCAGGAGCTGAAATTGCGGGTGATCGGCTGATTGCGAGAAATGGAGCAGAAATCTTGGGTGATATCTCAATTGGTGATGCTACCAGCAGTGTGACAATTAATGGACCGGTTGTTGCGGGCAATACCTTAACAGTTGAAAACGCCGGTTTTATAGCAAGTGGAAGCGTTTCCCTGGGGAATGACCAAACCGGAAATATTTCTGTTTTGGGCCAATTAACAGCAAGCAAGGGAATATCCGTTAGCGGAGGATCTCTCATTGCAACTGGAAACGCAGAAGTGAATACTATTACTATTGCCGGCAGTGCGAGTATCACTGGGCCTGTAACATTGTCAGACGAACTGAATACAACGGGTTCCGTTGTGGTTGAAAATGCCTCTTTGACTGCAAATGGAGCCGTGATGTTGGGAAATTCAGCATCTGACGGTTCCGTGACAGCAATGGGGGAAATCATTGGTAACAATGGAGCACAGGTCTTAGGGACGTTAACTGCTTTAGGTGATGTTGAACTGGGAACCACCTCTATCGACTCGCTTGATGTAAACACACTGAAAATCAACAGCGGTCTCACCATAAATACATTAAGCCTCTCTTCATTATCCGTATCAGATGCACAAGTCAGTGATTTGGATGTCAGCGGTATGTGTAGCGTCTCAAACGATGTGAAACTGGCCGACGGAAAAATCAGTGCAGTGTATAGAGGACCCGGCACCGATCAGCCAAGAATAATAACGCTTGTAAAAGATGTCGTTTCAGTGGAAAACGGCCATTTTGAAATATCTATTAGTGCTGACAAAGCAGTGACGATTTCAGGCAACAGCGCCTCCGACATGTCCAATTTCAATGAGGATTGGGAAACCTACAAAACCAATAATCAGGCACTTGCCACAGGCTTCCAGCTTGCCAGGATGGGGGCAGACAATTGGACAATCCGCAATCGGGTAGTAAATCTCCAGTCATCCGGCGTTGCCTATAAGTCTCTCGCTATCATCCCGGGCATTCTAAATGTGATTTATTCAGGAACGAGTGGGACTGCACATGCCAGTGTTATCACAGATCCCGACGGAGAGATCGAGGACTTCGAATTTGCAGTTGAAAGTGCCAATCTAACCATACTAATTCCTTATGTTACCAGTAGTTTGAGTATCTTAGGGGAAGTGCTTTCGGTTCGTCATTCGGGATCAATTTCTGAAAGCCCTCAAGTGAATGTGATCCTTAATACTGATCCGGCAATTGAGCTTTTTCAATTCGGTATTACCGGGACAACCTTACAAATCTCTATTCCGCAGGATGCCGAGAATCAGACCGCAAACCAGCTTTTAGCAAATTGGTCTGAATGGAAGCTGGCAAATGAGGAGACAGCCGGCAACTTTTTTATCGATCAGTTTGGCGGTGCCGGAACCGAGCTTGTTGTTGAAACCAGCGGTATTCTGGAACCTGAGACTGAGAATCACACTGTGTCGGTTTTGCAAAATGCATGGAGCGATTGGAAGAAAAAGAATGAAGTGTTGGCCGAGGATTTTGAACTGGAACGAATCGCTGGAACGGGTGATGAAATTGTATCCGAGATCAGTGGCAATCTGCCTACAAATACGAATGGCCACGTGATGTTTAAAGGTGCCGTTTATACCAACACCGTTTCTGTGCTGGGACATTTGACATTTGGCGTATCAGATATCGCAGTCAATAATTTTTCTGATGATGGTACTTTCAACCAGGCAAATGATTATACGGTGCCGACCCAGAACGCAGTGAAGACGTATGTCGATGAGAGAGCATTCTTAGCAGGTCGCTCAGATCAGAGTTTTACCGCAGAGAATTTAACCGTATTTGAAAACTTCGGGTTCAATGCCGGTCACCAGGTGAATGAGATCTCAAATGACGGCGATTTGGCAGATAGCAGTACTACTGCCATTCCAACTGAGTTTGCCGTTCGTACCTACGCTGACACAAAAGCTGAAAAGAACGGTGCCGGCACTGAGCCATTTGCCGCTCAAAACCTGACTGTTCATGGTTCATTCGGATTTTTCAATGGGCATACAATTAGTGAAATCTCCAACAGTTTTGACCCGACCAATCCAAGGCAGACCTCTCTTTGTACCGAATATGCAATAAAATCCTTTGTTGATACGAATTTAGCTACTATTAACGGTCACTCCTCGGTAGATTTTAATACCCGAAATTTAAATGTTGAAGGTAATCTTCAGCTTGGCACCGGTGTAACCGTGACTAAGGTGACAACCAATATTACCGGTGAATCGGATAAAGATGGGTCTTTGCCGAACGCCACGGCGATCGTTGATTATGTCAATGAAGTGACGGCACTAAACCGCGCAAACAGCGCGCTGAATTACAGTACCAACGACGTCACGGTAGATGGGAACTTGAAGTTTAATGACAATGATCTGGTTGTCAGCAAGATTTCTGACAATATTGATGGTGAATTGAATCCCACTATCGCAATTCCTACGGTACAGGCAGTCAGGGATTATTCGGACGCAAGTAAAGCACCTGTTAATGGCCACGCAGATAATAATTTTCAAACAAATGATTTAAACATAACAGGAAATCTTACCTTTGGCGCCAATGTCCTCCATGGTGTTTCCGCAAACATCAATGCCGAATCCAATGCAACCGGAACGGTACCAAATGTCCAAGCAGTTAAAGATCATGTTGATGGAAAAGCTGATATTAAACTGGCTCCCGGAGCCGGTCTCAGCGTTGGCATAGGCTCATCAGCAGCGGCTGTTGCGGGTCTTTCATCAAATTCAAACGGATTGGTAATAGTCCGCAACATTGTCACAGGCGGAGCCACAGAACTGGGAGTCTTTGCAGTTCATGGAAACTCAACAATTTCAAAGGTATCAGGAGAAAACTCCAGTTACAACCTCAGTATTTCAGGTAGTAATCTGATGGTTGAAAACATCGCAAGTGCTGGTATTACTGCCTACATTACTTTTCTTGGCGCATAATTATTGAAAATAGAATGTCACTATGGTTGATTCAATAACAGAATCAGGTTTGCCTGTAGATTGGGATTATTTAAGAAAGGAAGGATTAAAACATCTTCAAGAGATGACGGGGCATTTATGGACAGATTTCAATGTCCATGATCCCGGCGTTACGCTATTTGAAGCCCTTTGCTATGGGATTGAAGAGCTGGATGCACGTATTTCCGGGAACATAGAAAGCATCTTGACCGATGAATCAGGTCAGCTGAAAAGTCGCTTTTTTTCTCCCGGTGATATTCTGACAATTAACCCCGTGACGATAAACGACTATCGTAAGCTGCTGATTGATATTCCGGGGGTTAAGAACGCATGGCTGGAAGCTGTTTCCGATACCGACCCCGATATCTATTACGATAAAGACAACAATGCATTGCTTTATGATTATGCACCCAAAGCTGCGAAAATCCACCTTAACGGCTTATACAGGGTTCATATCGAGAAAAAAGATGATGTTGAAGCTGAAAACAGCCGAGTCGAAGCTGCATGGGATGATCTGAGTGCAGTACAAAAGGATCAGAAGAGTTTTGCTGAGTGGGATTTGCTGAGTCCGGCAGATAAAGCGAAATTGAGTGCCGATACCTGGAATGGCCTTACAGATGATGAAAAGGACTTGTTTGCTGAACAAGCGAGGGAGAAATTCCTGGACGAAACACGAATTAGCTTGCGTGAAGAAGCTGAAGAATTGCTTCGTAAAGCCGTTAAAAAACAGTTAAATGCCCATCGAAATCTTTGTGAAGACTTCGAAGACATTCGCATCATGCCACAGGAAATGGTCTATCTCTACACGGACATTCAAATTGATGAGGATGCGAACGAAAATGAGGTAATGGGACGAATCTATTACGATCTGCAACATTTCATTTCTCCCGGCATTCGGCAGTACGGACTAAAACGAATGCTCGAAAAGGGCAAAAGTGTGGAGCAGATATTTAACGGTCCCCGACTCCAAAATGGCTTTGTTGATGATGATGAATTGGGATCCGGTCAGAAACGGCGCGAATTGCACACATCAGATCTGATCAGAATCATCATGGCCCACAAAGAAGTCAAGGATGTTCGAAACCTGTTTGTGGCAAATGTTCCAGGAGCAACGGCCGCAGAAAAACAGGAATGGGCATTGGTGCTTGATGATACAAAAGCGCTGGTATTGGAAGCATTCAACTCGTCACGAATCAGGATGTTTAAACATGAAACCCTTACCGACATAGACAGAAACAAGGTCCTTTTCAAGGTTAAGGCCTTGACAGAGCAAGCCGGGAGAAAGGCCTTCAGTATCTCCACTGCATTGGCTCCTGCCGTCGAGAGTGTATCTGACAATGCTTATCAATACGACGCAATCGGTCATAAACTGCCCGCTAATTTGGGAATCAGTGAAACCGGGTTGCCGTCTTCAGCCACGCCCAAAAGGAAGGCGCAGGCCCGGCAATTGAGGGGATATTTATTGTTTTTCGAACAAATCCTGGTCAACTACCTTAAACAATTGGAAAGCTTTAAACATCTCTTTGCCTTTCACCAAAACAGGGGTGAGATACTAAAAACCTACTTCTCCAAATTGCTCCCGGAATCGATGTGGAAGGGCGATTTCTCTGAAATAGAAGAAGGTTATGCCTACCTCGAAGATGATCCCGAACCCGGTGCCTACCAGGATGAAAATGCATTTGCTCGTAAAAACAGAATTCTGAATCATTTGTTGGCAATGTTTAATGAAAGATTCGCTGACTATTCCATCATGGGTTACCGGGATACCAATCTCGATTCAGGTTTAAAAAAGCCGATGTTTATACAAATTAAAGCGGATTTTTTAAAAGACTACCCTCGGCTCAGCCAGAACAGGAATAAAGCATACGACACATTAGATACAAATGACGTTCAGGCAAATATAAATGGTCTGAAAGACCTTATTGCATCAAAGGTAGGTTTTGATGCTCATGAGGAGGAGCCGGAGTCCGGAGTTGAACTGATCAATTTCCATGTTGTTGAACATATCCTCTTGAGACCCCGTGGAAGAATTTCACTGGACTTTATTTGTTCCGAGCACATTGGTGAAGAGTTCCAACCGGACCCTTATTCCTATAAATTGACTTTCATCATTCCAACAGGTCTAGGTCGCTTCAAAAACAGTGCTTTTAAAAAACTTGTCTATGACACGATCAAAGAAGAGACCCCGGCTCATATTTCCTACCAGGTACTTGAGTTTGAAGCAGCAAAACTAAAGCAGTTTAGAACAACTTACCACAACTACCTGGATGAACTAAAGAGAATTCAAGAGCTAGAGTCCGACCAATACAACACATATCGAAACGCCCTTGTTGAATTGCTTGAACTGGGACAAATCAAACTTCCGGTGATGCATCTGGATGCCACCGATTATAATGGTGACGGAGAGCCTGATTATGATTATGACAAAGGATCAAATCAGGACGATGAAAGTGATGATGCCAACTATCCGGCGGATGGAGAATCAATAGGCTCTTGGTACGATCTAAGCCGTAATGAGAATCATGCGACAGGTGTAGATGGTAGCAGTGCGACCTATGTCAAAAATGATCCGGAACCGCCTTACCTTAGATTCGCAAATTCCGGTCAGTTTAAGATAAAAAATAATTTAATTGAAACAAGTTTTACACTCGCACTTATATTCAAGGTTTCCGGCCATGATGGAGCAGGATATACATTATTGAGCGGCAATAACACCGGAGTGGGACACATCAGTGTTAAAATTCATGACAGTGGGGTCATTGAAGGTAATGTCAACCAGGATTTAGTCAGTGTGGATTCATCCCTGGATACCTCACATATACTGATTTTCAGCGGAGATAAGGATTCCGGAAAGCTTGAACTCACAATTGACGGGGAAGAATACAAAGTAGTTGCTGCCCCAAAATTGGATATGCCGCTCGATCATCAGGGTTTTTTCCTTGGTGACCAAACCAGCAGCATGAGCTGTGAGTTTGGTGAGATTATCGTCCTGGATTCGACTTTGACTGGAGCTCGCAAACGCAAGCTGGAGGAGTATTTGGCAAGGAAATGGCGTGTTGCTCTTTCCTCGGTCCAATCCGTAAGGCTCCCTCGAATACATTTGGATGCGAACGATCTAAAAAGCGTAACCAGCGATGTCAGTACCGGTAAAATCAGCCGGTGGAATGATCTAAGTAACTATGGAACCAAGGCGGGGCAAGTCAACCCCGCCTTGCAACCTTTATACAACCAAAGTGGTCTTGCAAACAGACCATCCGTCGAGTTTAAAGGTTCCAATTCCCTGGTGATCGATTCAAGCGGTCAATCAATACTGGGAAGCAAGTTTTCCCTTGGAATCATATATAGGGCAAATGAGAGCGATGGAATCCTATTAAGCAGCAATTCCGATCCTTCATCCGCTACGGCTGCCGCTTTTGAAATCAGAATCGGGAAAATGGGGGCAATTCTTGTTAATTCCGGTGAAGAAATTAAAGTTTCATCATGCCTTTTTGAAGCTCATTTTATCATCGTAACCGGTGAATTGTCCGGGACAAACCTTGATGTGACAGTTCATCTGGATGGAAAATTATCGTTCCAACATTCAATTAAGGTTCCGGGTAGTTTTGCTGTAGAAACTGAAATGTTGGGAATTGGTGGAAAGCTGAAAGGGGACATCGGTGAAGTGGTAATCTTTGATGACATATTAACGGTATTGGAAAGGCAACGGCTGGAAGATTTCTTTTCTCGTAAATGGCGCGTTGATACTACCGGTGTTAATCCTGTAACCAAACCGGTGGTGCATCTGGATGCTACTCGTCTGACAACTATAACGGAAGAGTTTAATACGGATAATCAGCGTCTTGAAGTCAAACAATGGAATGATATCAGTCCATATGGAAATCATGCCGTTCAGAACGCTTCCATGAGAAGGCCGGTTTTTGCCCCGACGGAACTAAAAGGGATGGGGGCCATTCGTTTTGACCAAATCCGGGATAGTACAGATACATTTAATGACACACTTTCCGTTAAGCGGACCATTAAGAACGACTTTACTATTTTCGCGATCTTCAAGCCCGATTTTACTTATTACACAGGAGACGGTTCAGAGTTGAGCACGGATGTGGACAAAAACACACAGTGGACGGAAGGAGCTGCCGTAGTAGATGCCGATTGTTCAGGTATCTACAATGACTTTGGTATCTCTGTTGGTAGAAAGGGAGACAAGATGATCGTCATGGCGGGTATTGGTGACAGAAACGTTCGGAACCATACCATTCACTCCGAAGAACTGGCTTTTGATGCTGTCCATCTTATTACTTTCACCCGTACTAAATCAGACGGAGAAGTAAGACTGTACGCCAACGGAATGCTTCATGTTGCTGCGGATCTGAAGGATGACGCAATTTTAAATGACTCCAGGTATATAAATATTGGTGCTTTCTCCAGTGACGAAGGAATTCCTTTTCGAGGCCATGTTGGTGAAGTTATCATTCTGGATCATGTTCTGACCGATGCTAAACGACAACAAATTGAAAAATACCTTTCCTTTAAATGGTCCATACCGATAAAACGGTTACCAATCAATACCGACAAGCTATGGTTACATTTTGATGCCAACGAAAGAGACACGGTAATCACAAACATCGACCATAAAATACCCGAGTGGGAAGACACAATCAACGCCACCAAGCTTTCCGCAATACAGAGTGATGCCAAACTCTATCCCCAGTACATTCCGGAAAGTATCAACGGTATGCCCGGAATTCGCTTCAATAACAGCAAATTGGATCTTGCTGAGCCAATGGGAACTGAAACGGAATTCACTTTAGCTGTTGTGTACAACGCACTTTCCTGGGGTAACGTGGACATCGATTGGGATTATGGCGCCGCTTTAATAGACAATAATACAGAAGACAAGCCTACCGGCGGTTTTGGTCTTTCAACCATGCAAAACCCGATAACAGGTGCCTACGAGTTATCGACCAGAGTCGGGGAGGCAACCGCAACAGGTACGTTTTCCTTACAGAGTCCTCAAATTGCAATTGTCAAAGGAGATGCCGACAAGGGAGAAGTGCGTACTTTTATCAATGGGATAGAAGCAGATCATTATATTTCCCTTACCAGTACTGTGGTTTTAAATCCTACGGACAGCTTAACGATTGGGTCGACCCATCTTCCCAAAAAAGGGAATTTTCATGGTGATATCGCAGAAATAATCTATTTAAAAAATGAACTCAAAACCAGTGAAAGGCAAATCCTGGAAAAACACCTCTCTCAAAAATGGAGAATAGATATTTCAGGAGTGAATGATATAATCAAACCCTTGTTTCATCTGGATGCAAGCAAGCAGGATACGGTCATAAAAGATTCTGCAACTCACGCCGTTGAAAAGTGGCTCGATAAGAACGGATTCGATGTCGCAGCGCTTCAATTGATTCCGGATAAGAGACCCGTTCATGTTACGGAAAACCAGGAACATCCGCCGGTGATTCGCTTTGACGGGCAATACCTTACCTTTCCGCAAATGGTGGAGGAGGATTTTTCCTTAATTGTTGTCTACAGAGCGGATGCCGATTTGAACCCTGATGCCTATATGCCTGTGTCACGAGATGCTTTCACGAGGCTGGCGGGGGTATCATTGGACCAGTCTATTGTCATGTGGAATAAACTCAGGCAAGCAGGTTATTTTGACGGGCAGGGAGCGGTGCTTGCAGCCTTTACACCCAATGATCCCAATTTTGCATTGGCCCTGGGTCCGAATGATTATCACTTCGTTCAGAAAGCGGTGAAAGATCAGATCATCAGCACAATGACAAACTATAAAACACTGGCTGAGCCAATTCCACGTGAGAAATTTGTTACGATAGGAGGCATCAACAAGGAACTATCATCCGAGATCCGGCAAGCCTTGAATGAACTGAATTACCTCGATAATGACGGTTTCGTGCTGGAAATATTACCGGGCACCATACCAACCACAGATCCGGAAAAGCAAAGGCCGGAAGCCTTTGAGGCTAGTTTGCAAACCAAAGTGATTGAGGCAATTGTCAATGTGATCAGGGCAGACAACTGGTTTGAAGGAGTCGGACTTATAGACGGCAACAGTGCCGGTGACAGGGACGATACCTACAAGCGGGATTTTGGCCTTTTAGTAGGTAAGAACGATAAGCTGATTGGAGGAGTAGGTGTTATTGGAGATGCCGACAAAAAAATAGAGGCAATTGCTTCAAAGGATGAATTTCATGTAGCTGTACTCACTAGAAACAAGAATTCCGGTCTTGTCACCTTGACCGTGGACGAGTCGGAAGCTGTGATAGGTAATTTTTCCCGTGGAGTCTCCCTAAGGGACTCACAAAGGCTGACCATAGGTGCAGTCAATACCGGCGGGAATTATTTTAAAGGGGAAATCGGCGAAATTATAGTTGTAGACAGGGACATTGAAGAAAACGATATCAGATCAATTCAGCGGTATTTGGCAAAAAAGTGGCGATTAGACCGGCCGGGTTTAAATGCTTATGCCAAACCTCTTCTGCATTTGGATGCAAGCAAAACAGCTACCGTAAAACGAGATTCCGGAGACAATACAGTGGAAAAGTGGGTAGCCCTTAATTCACCGGACCTTGCAGCGCTTCAGGCTGATAATGCATTGCGGCCCATTTTTGTCCCCGGAAATCTCAGCAATATGCCTGTTATTCGCTTCAATAATTCTTTTTTAACCCTGCCCAGGTTAATGGAAAACGACTTCTCACTTGCCGTGGTGTTTAAAGCCGACAGTAGTATGGCAGAAACGGAATATATGCCTGTTGCGGAGGATTCTTTTGAAAGACTTGAAGGAATGACCTCGGAATTATCTCAGAAAGCATGGCAGCAACTCAGCGGAGCCGGCTATTTTGACGACAAGGGGAATGTTCTCTCGTCATTCAATCCCAATGAACAAGGTTTTTCCCTAAACGTAAACCCGGCCGATTTTCAAAGTGCGCTGACAGCTATTGAAACCAAAATTATCGATATCATCATAGCCTGTCACTCCAGCCCGGAGCCTGTTCCAAAAGAACAATTTGCCACAATAAAAGGAATTACCAGGGCATTATCTGAAAACATCTGGAATCGTCTGACAGAGATGAATTTCCTCGATTCGGATGGCAACGTGACAAACCTGTTATCAAGTAATGATCCGGAATTTTCTCCCTATTTGATCCAGGTTTTTGAATACGCCATGATCGATATCATCCTGGCTGATAATTGGTTTGAAGGGGCCGGCCTGATAGATGGCAACAGCCCCGGGGATATCGTTGATTTTTACAAACAGGACTTCGGTCTTTTGATAGGCAGGAATAATAAAATACTGGGTGGATTTGGTGTAATGGGAGAAGCCGATAAAAAAGTAGAAGCGATTGCTGATAAAGATAAATTCCATGCAGCGGTGTTAACCCGAAATCAAGAAACAGGCCTTGTCACCTTGACTGTGGATGATAACGAGACGGTATCAACAATTATAGGACCGGGCGCTCCGGTCAGTGATCCCCGGCAGATTACCATTGGTGCTGTAAACACCGGTGGTGGTTATTTTAAAGGAGACATTGGAGAAATAGTGATTTTAGACAAAGAGATCAGCCCGTCCCATAAAAGATCTATAATTCGGTATCTTTCGAAAAAATGGAAAGTAGCATAATGTACAACACCGTGTCGATGAGCAAACAAGCTATTGATTAATTCATGATGGAACAACATCACATTATCAAAAGACAAGTGTTACATGTTGGCCTGGAGTCGGAAATCGGATCTTTTTTGTTCCAGGGAGAATTGAGAGATATCTATTATGCTGAAATTGTTCCTTTACTGGAGAGGTGTTGCAATGAAATCAGTGATTCCTCCGAGGTATATAAAATAAACAAACTGGAAATCGACTTAGGTAAAATCGATCGGAATAACCTGGTTGAAGAATTTAAATCCAAAATTCTCAAGCAGTTTTATGAGGGGCTGAGTCAGGCAATTCGCGAGATGCCTTCAAAGGAAGAAATAAAACTTCGCGATCATCTGGCTACAGAATCAGAAGCTTATCCCGGGGAAACGGATGAAGATGCAAGAATTCATTACAAGACAGCTCCTGATGAGTCGGAATTGGAGCTTTTGTCTCATTTTCTTAAAACAGGCAGATTGCCCTGGTGGAAAGGTAAGAATGACAAGATCGATCTTCATCTGATGATGGACAGGCAGCTTGAGAAAGCCGACTCCGAATTCATCGGGTTACTAGAAATGTTGGTCCGAGTTCCGGCCTTTGCTGACAGACTGATATATCAGTTTTCTGCAGATCAGTTGGAAAGGGTTGTTGAGGTTTTGAGCAAGGCTGATCGGGAATCGATCAGACAAGGTTTTAAAAATCTTTCTTATCGTCTTGAAGAATTATCGGCGTTGAAGAAAACGCCGGGGAAGACGATTCAAAAACTACCCGGGCTCTTTCAAAGGAATCCGGATCAAGCGGAAAGCTTTGAAAAAGGGGCGAAAATCGGGTCTGTAGATGCAGAAAATGACGTTGCTCCGGGTAAACATTCGATTTCATCCGGATCTGGCGAAACAGGGGAGGCATATGCCTTAACAATTGCCAATCAGGTATCCCAGCTTAAACGATTGCTTAAAGAAGTATCTGCATTGATTAGTCACAAAGATAGTTCCGCATTTGTCTCAAAGCAAAATCTGATAGTGTTTGAATCCTCGGGTGAAATACTCTTTGAGTTGTTGCAAATCCTTAAATCTATCAGGGACCGGCAGACCGGAATAAGCGAAGTGTTAAACAGTGATAAGCCGACAGACCGGCAGATAAAACACAGACTTGTCACAGCAGTGATAACAATACCTGAGAAACTATTGCTTCTTGATAGATGTGTTCAGTCACTTATCAGGGAAGAGCTTGCCCTTGCTGAGTCAACCCCGGGCAGAACTGTCAAGGCTAGGCTGGAAACTATCCTGACACTTGTGAGTGACCTGATAGACAACGGTTTGAGCAAACCAAAAAGAAAGGGTTATCGTTTCGAATTTGATTCAAAACATGGTGATCGAGTACGGAAAGCAACCGAGGGTCGGGAGATTGAAAACCCCAGGCCTAAAAGTCACAGCGATTTGTTTGCCGAATCACAGGAGTTGTATATCAGCAACGCCGGTCTTGTTTTGTTTTGGCCTTACCTGGGCAGGTTTTTTACCTCTGCAGGCAGCCTGGATAAGAATCGATTTATCAACAAAACCAAACAGGAACATTCGGTTTTATCGCTTCAGTATCTGGCACAAGGGCACCAGGGATTTAACGAGTATGATCTGACATTAAATAAAATCATATGCGGTCTTGATCCCAATGATCCCGTACCAACTGTCGTACAATTGGATGACAAGGAAATCGAGGAGGCAGAAACACTGGTATCGACCTTGATTCAGCACTGGAGCGTCTTGAAGAATATGTCACCCGGTCGTTTTAGACAGATGTTTCTGAATCGTGAAGGAATGATCTCAACCAGGGACGGGAACTATGTTCTTCGAGTAGAAGAACAGGCTTATGATGTTTTAATCGACAAAATGCCGTGGCAAATTACCACGGTTAAACTGCCCTGGATGGAAAATCTGATATTTGTGGAATGGAGGTTATAATTGATTGGTCAAACTCTGGAATTAATTAGAAAAGAGGTTAACGACTATATCGATACTAAACTTGGCGGAACGGCTGCCGAGAACAGGGTCGTTTTGACTTCTTTTGTAGATGAAACCGGCAATATAGCGATCCCCAGCGATACCGTCGGTTTGAGCCTCTTGAATATCGAGGAGGAGAAAATTCTGAAGACAGCCAGGTTGACGCCGCTGCAATACTCTGAGCAAAACACCCAACTGGCAAACCCTCCAATCAATTTGAACCTGCAATTGATGTTTGCAACCAATTTCACAAACTACGAGGAGAGTCTTAAGCATATCTCATTCATTATTTCTTGCTTCCAGACCAGACCCGTATTTGATGTGGATAACACTCCGTCGATTCAGTTCCTGGAAACAAAAAAACTGGTATTTGAACTCAATACCCTGGGATTGGAGCAACAGCACTATATCTGGAGTATGATAGGGCTTCGATACATGCCTTCGATTATCTTTAAAGTCAAAATGTTGAGCATCGATGAGCAAGATGTTGCTCATGAGGTGCCAAACATTAAATCAATTGGAACCGATCCGAATATAAAAGATACTAACGACTGATGGAACAAAGACTATTAAGCGAGATTTTCAGGCTGACCTGTTCTCATACCCGTTTCCCCAAGGGAATTGGCGGTTTATTTGAAATGGAACCCACTGAAGATTGTCGTAAGCAACTTCGGAGTTATAAGCTGAATTTTAAACGCAAAAAAGATGGTTTCGTCATCGCTGCTCCACATAAGCCGGAAACCGCTGACGGTTTGGAGCTGAAGCAAGCGTTTGATGATGGTGTCAAGCTTTCTTTTGCGATATTCACCGATGATACGAGGTTTTTTGAATATTCCGAATTGCCTGAAGATCCACCAGGTGAGGTGGTTTACTACTATAACAACCTTGATGAGAGTGCAAACAGAACCCTGGTACTGGGAGGGAAGGCGGGGGTTACAGAATTGGATCGATTAAATACTCACACCAAAAGGTTTATTCTGCCTAAAGAGAATGCAAATACGACAACTGTTTACAATATCTTTGGTGAGTTGATTCCCGACTCCGAATATGACACTGAAATTGACCTCATTAGGAATGAGTTTATTGTTGACCTTTCCCGTAAACCGGATGGCCTTTATTTTATCCAGAGCGCAGGTCAGACGAATGCTTATTATTGCCTGAGTGCTTCATTTATTCGACGAATACCCCTGGCTATCATCGATGTGTTTGTACATCCGGGAGTCCCCGCAACATATCAAATCATCGAGAGAATAGATGGGGTGCAGTATTTGGATCCCAAAAAGTTCGAATTAAAATTTGCCGCTGCTCAAGTTAGCGATGAGTTCTACTGGCGATACAAAATCAAGCTTGTCAATATCTCTCACGGGAAGTGGTTTAGCGTGCAAACAAATGACGAAAACCGGTTTGAGCCCCCAAGGGCCCGTGTCAACTGGGATCGTGATCCTTTGATCTTCACCTCCAAGGAGATGATTAGTAAATCAGATGACGATATCGATCCGGCACTTCACAAAGTACATTGGAATCACCAATCCCGCTGTCATCATAGTCCACGCTATAGATATTGTGACTCACACTATGGTTTCGATTGCGAAGACGGACATTTTCGCTGTCGCCGTTTCTATTTCAATCACGGAGTAAAGCATTTTCCGGATCATTGTCCTGCAGAATGGCATACACATTTTGTAGGTTCTCTGCCAAGGCCGGATGAAGTGGAAACCGATTATTACGTTGAGGACAACAAAAGCTATCTTGAAATGGAAATGTACCTGATCTACAAGAAGGGTGATATGTATCTTTCAGAAACGTATGATGGCTGCAGTGGGGGTGATGACGATGATGATGATGACGACGATGATTAAAACCAAGATGGCGATTTCTATTTCCGACAACATCGAATAAGGACATTTAGCAGCAGAGAAACATGACAGATATCGAACGAAATGGTGATGTGATTGAACTGGAGATGCAATGGCTTCAATCCGTTATTAAGAACCGGATTAATGAGTATTTTCAGAACAGTGATGGGAGGCATCCCGAACCGCTTCCACCGGACATACTCGAGTCAGGCACCTATTATGCTGAATTCCTGAACAAACACGAACTCAGTGAAGATGAACGTAAAGTAGTGCTACTCGCCCTTGCCCCGGAGGTGAAACCGGAAATTTTGGATGTGTTTTTTGTCCATGACAACATGGACAAACGCTCATTTGCGGAGTTTGGCGGCATCATTTCAAAGACATTTACAGGCTTTCTACCAACTTTGAAAACAGCCTATTTTATTTTGGGCGGAATTTCCCTGGGTAAACAAATTCGCTGTGCCAAGGTTTTTGAAAAAGGACAAAAACTGTTTCGGGAAAATATTCTCAAGGAAATTACCGTCACTGAAACCGATCCCGGTATCAACAAAAACCTCTGTCTCAGCGATGAAGCAATTAATGCCATGCTAACCGGGAAAGATATCGAGTATGAATACAGTTACGATTTCCCCGCCAACAAATTGGAAACCGAGCAGGATTGGGATGATCTGGTCTTAAGTGAATCCACCTTTCAAAGCCTGAAGGAACTGATCGCCTGGTCAACTCACGGTCACAAACTTGTGAATGAACTAAACATGGGTAAAAATATTCAGGCGGGATATCGTGCATTGTTTTACGGTCCTTCCGGAACCGGTAAAACAATGTCGGCTGCATTGGTGGGCAAAAAAGTGGGAAAACCGGTTTACCGCATAGATCTGTCCCAATTGGTATCCAAATATATCGGAGAAACCGAAAAAAACCTGGAACGGATCTTTAAAGTATCCGGTTCAAGGGATTGGATTCTGTTCTTTGATGAAGCGGATGCTTTGTTTGGAAAACGAACCAGTGTCAACAGTTCCAATGATCGTTTTGCCAACCAGGAAACCGCCTATCTGCTGCAACGTATTGAAACCTGTAAAAATATGGTAATCCTGGCCAGCAATCTCAAAAAGAACATGGATGAAGCGTTCACTCGCAGGTTTCAATCGATCGTCTACTTTCCCGCACCGAAAAAAGATGAACGATTGCAACTATGGACAAATGTATTCACCAATGAAGTGGTTCTGGATGACGCCATCGATCTGGCCAAAATATCTGAAAAATATGATCTCTCCGGTGGCTCCATTGTGAATGTTGCCCGGTACGTCTCATTGATGGCCCTTTCCAGGGATACGGTTTTTATCACCCAAAAAGACCTTCTGGACGGCATCCAACGTGAACTGACCAAACACGGACGTACTCCATAGATTATCAATCAGACATAAAAAAGGTTTGGAATGGGTAAATCAATTGAAAAAAGCAAAGACAAGTCCGGCACGGTACTTTCTCCTGCACGACATAGCCGGCAAGCCGTTGGATTGTATTCCCGCTATATTCAAATGAAAGAGGACAACAAACCCCTCATCCGACGAAGAGCTGAATCTGATTACGACACTTACATTAATCCGAAAATGGATGTGGTTGATTCAGAGGATGCGTCCGAAAAGGAAGCCGACGCCACCACTGATCAAGTGATGTCGTCTCCCGGGTCGGATTCGGATGAAAAAGTCCAGGCAAAATCTTTGGCAGGTTCTATTAACAGAAAAGGTCAATCCGGAAGATCGGGTGTTCCTGTTTCCGGGAATACCGCGTCTTATGTAAATGGATTAAGCGGAGGCCGGCCATTAAGCCGACAGGAAAGAAGCTTCTATGAGCCCCGTTTTGGGGCAGATTTCAGCACCGTCAGGGTGCATAACGATTCAAAAGCCCACGAAGCAGCCCAATCCATCAATGCCAAAGCATTCACCAGCGGCAACAATATTGTTTTCGGGAAAGGCCAGTACTCTCCTGACAGTTCCGGCGGAAAACACCTCATGGCCCATGAGCTGACTCATACAATTCAGCAGAACAAAGGCACGGTTAATAGATTGGTTATCAGCCGGCAGGAATATGAGCAGGATTATGCAGAATTAGGTATTTGGTTGAGTTGTCATCTGAGGCAGGAACCAGGCGGTGAGCCAGATTACGGAATAACATTGGTAAATGGTGATTCAGCTAAGCTTTTAGATAAGAGTGATGATTGGATTAAGATTGAAACCATTGAAGGTTATGTAGGTTGGATAAATGTGAATTGTACAAGTCTATCGCCACACCAAGATGCAGCTGTTGAAAACCTAAAGTGTCAACAGGATATTGATAATTTTTTTCACACTCATGTTTTACCTGCTTTTGAAACTTGGGAAATAGCTTTGAGAATTCAAGGTAGAGCGTATTTCAATGCTCATAAGAGTTTTCAACAAACACTGAGTGACGCCAATGAACAGGCTAAATTACGAGCGGACTTATGGGCTGCCGTTTTAACTACCGTTTCTGCTGGCTCTCTGGGTTTTCTGGGTGAACTGGCAACTGAAAGTGCAAACTGGGTTTCTATATTAAAAAGTAAATCGGTTCGCGGTGTTTTGGAAGATGCAATACAAACTGGTCTTGGTGAAACAATCGACCTTGCACAAGGAGGCTGGTATTCACCAGTAGTCAATTCTGAGACTCATCCTGAGGAGTATCTAAATACCCAATTAATAGCTTTGGCGGATGTCCGTCGTCAACTAACTATTAACATCGGTAGTATTAAAGAGACTATTTCCCACGATTCGGACATTGCAGATCGAGTAGGCGTGTTGCTTTCAATTTTTGAATGGTGGAATGAAGCACAATTAAAACACACACCATTGATTGACGGGAGTAAAGAAGTGGATTATCGAAACGAGATTGAAATTGGGTTCTGGCAGGATTATATATTGCAAAACCTTTTTGAAATCATCGATCGGGATCATACCAATCCTTATGAAGCTGGCATGGACGATATTCGGTATTCAAATCCAGAGAATGCAATCAAAGATCGATTTGATGATTTGGAAATCACCCAAATGGCTGGAATTGATGGATGGCAGAATGCGTTTCAACGTTTTTTTACTAACTGGGGTGAGACTGAGGACGGACTCATATACAGCGGTCCAGACAATACACATAAACTGGTAACATGGGCCAGGAGTCACAACCTTAATGAATTTGAATAGAGCCGCGTAAGTTTATAAAACTTGCAAAAGCAAACATCAAAACCGAAAACAGTGTCTTTCATTTCTCCGTTTTAACATTTGTGTAAAATAACATTTGTTGCTGAGTAACTTGTTTTTAAAACAACCGAGGTGACTCTGTGGAATCTTTTCAATTGTAAAAACCATCCCTTTTATTTATTTAAATGGGAAAGCAGGAAACACTAATTTCTAGAAACAATAAATGAAAAAACTACTAACACTACTAATCATCATGGGGCTGCTCTATTTAAACATAGAAGTAATCTATAGAGCACTAATGGGAGATCTGGTGGGAGAGATCCGGGGGATTAAATATGCCTCCCTGGCCGGGTGGACCTCCTTGTGGATGTTCTTTATAGGTGGCTGCCTGGGGGTGGCACTGGGTTTGTTGAACGAAGTCGGTGTTTTTAAAAAAAATGCCAATATTTTTTTTCAATCACTCATAGGAACAGCCATGGTTCTGCTGCTGGAATATATGGCCGGTGTGGTATTGAATATCTGGCTTGACTTATCCCTGTGGGATTATTCCGATCTGCCCTTGAATATCGATGGGCAGGTTTCTCTCTTGTTTGCTGTTTACTGGTTTTTACTCTGCCCTCTGGTATTCTGGATGGACGACCTTCTTCGCCATGTGCTTTATAAAAAAGGCAAGATCTATCATATCAAGGATGTGTATTCCCAACTGTTTGTATTCTGGTGTAAAGATGACGTGCTGTAGTCAAACATCTTTTAATATGTTGTCTTCAGTGAAGCTAAAAGGATTCTAACCAAACGATGCAGGTGTACTCTTGAGTGCAAAAGAAATCGCCAACGAAAATTGGAAGGTTTTAATCACCCCTAAATCCGGCTCCATACCGGGCAGTCAGCAGGTAATTACCTGGATTCTGATGAAAGCTCCCAAGGAAAAAGTCGACAAGGGTGCAATTCTAACCCAACAGATCAGTTGGGTGGTGAGCCCTAACCTATGCTCCTTGCCCGGTTTCCCTGTTCATACCGGTTCTATTGGGGTGGTTCCCATTATGGCTACGGCAGCCAAAACCAAGTGTGGGAAAATGCCTGTGATGAGAACCGGTGATAAAGGCAGCTGCTCCTGCATGTTTACCAACCCTTCCAACGGTTCGACCATGAGTGCCATGTGTGATTTTGAAATCATTTATGCAGGGCAGGCTGTCATTAAGGGGGCTTAACAATTTCCCAAACCCCTGGTGAGTTCCAAAAAGCACTGCCTGTTCAACCCGGGAAAACATCCTCACTTCCCGCAAACCCAATTCACCGAGTGATATTATTCAATTAGCGGAGATGTTCCGGGATACCTCCGGAATAGGATCAGGTGGTTTGTTTGTCCCGGATTGGAAATGAAAGCTTGAAAGGATTCATTCGCGATCTAATTAGTGTCTGAATGGAAAACCCTTTAAACCCTGCCGTTCGACCTTTTGCGAAGAGATCTTTACTTCACTGATGCAAAACGATTCAGCATAAGTCCATACGGTTTTCGTTCAAGTACTAATTAACAATATCATCAATGGTATCGGAAGTGTTTTCGATGGTTTCCTGAATGGCATAAACAACATCTTCGATGGACTCGGGTAGGTAGTCGCCCTCGTATGTCACAACGATGACTCCCAGTAGAAAAATGATGATAACAAAGGAAGACAAAAATTTAAGAGGCTTAAAAATCATGGAAAGCTCCGGAGTCCGGACAATACGTCCGGTGTTCATGAATTGATAACAACTTGTAGGTTACATGATAAAAGCATAAAAACTTGGTTTTTGGGTGTCAAGACGTCTTCCGGAAATTTACAGCCTCTATTGTTCGTGCTTTATCAATAGGGTTTGAGGATCAGATCGATTGATTCCCCCTAATTTTCAAACCAACCTGATCCCCACGATGGCTTAACATAAGTGTTTGCCTTGCCTGATAAAATCAGCAAAACCATCCCTATCTTTTGAAGCCCGGTCTATTCGTTCGATCCCCCTTTTAATCGATTCCAGATCCGTGGCCGTGGAAAGCCGTAAAAAGTGCAGATCTCCGGAGCCGATAGCTCCGAAAGATTGGCGATCCATTGTGGCAACACCATACCGATAAATGAGAAACATCTGTATTAATTTCGAAGGGCCGGCGACGGCAGTTACATCCTTTGGTAAACCCCCGTGATGCTCGAAGACATCGAGGTTTTCGCACATTCCCCTTATATTCGGAAAGACATAAAATGCTCCCTTGGGATTGGCACAGGTAATGCCGTCAATAGCATTTAAGGCAGGAATCGCATAATCACGCCTTTCTTCAAAATTTCTTACCATATTTGAGACCACTGCTTCCGATTGCGAACTGACATAAGCTTCCACACCCGCTTCCTGACTGAATGGAGGGGTACATGAAATGATATTGATGTTGAGGTTGGTAAAGTAGTCTGCTTCCTCCACGGTTGGTAAAACGGCAAAACCGAGCCGCCAACCGGTCATAGCAAAACTCTTGGAATGTCCGCTGACGATGATGGTTTTATCCTGCATGCCCGGGGCTGAAGCGATGCTCTTGTGTACGGAGCCGTCAAATAGGATTTTTTCATAAACCTCATCGGAATAGATCCGCACCGAGTCGCTGCACTTCTGATTAATTACTTCGGCGATACCGGTGATGTCTTCTTCGGATAAAACACCACCGGTGGGATTGGAGGGTGAGTTTATGATGATCAGTTTTGTTTTCGGAGTGATCAAATCGCCTAACTCATCAGCCGAAAAGCTGAAGCCCTTGCTCTCCTGCAGGTGCAGTGGAACAGGTTTGGCACCGACAAAGGTTATCATAGACTCATAGATGGGAAACCCGGGGCTGGGATAAATTACCTCTTCACCGGGATTTACATAAGTCATTAAGGTATAACAGATTGGAGGTTTGGCCCCGGGAGTCACAACAATCTGCTCGGGTTTGACTGCAATGTTGCGGGTTTTTGAAACTTCAACAGCCAGGGTTTCTCTGAGGGAAGGAATCCCGGCCGGGGGGCAGTAGTGTGTATTCCCCTTCATCAGGTTGTCACAGGCGACCTTGCAGATGAAATCCGGGGTGTCAAAATCCGGCTCACCCAGGTTAAAACGAATCACTTCCACACCCTGAGATTCAGCTTTGGCGATTTCAGCTCCCACCTTGAACGCATTTTCTGTTCCCAGGGTGACCATTCTATCGGCAAATAGATTCATGTGTCCTCCTTTCTGTCTTAGATGAAGGTGAACGACCAGTCGCTCACCTTCTGTTTATGTAATTTGAATTTATCCGTTTCTGTTTATCAGTTCTGCGCCTCCTGCACCGGTTATTCAGCATGAAAAGAAAGCTTGAGTTCTTTGGCGTTTAAAATACTCGGTGCCGCTTTTGGAGCCCCGTTCTCCAAAAACATCAATACCTCCGGTTTATTCCAGACAGGATAGCCCATCAGCAATCCGGCAACATTACCGGCTGCCATGGTTGCCATTCCGGATCGAGTCCATAGGGTGGCAGAAGCGATGTGGGGAACTATGACAACATTATCAAGTTCCGCCAGACCGGGAGCCATGTTCGGCTCTTTCTCAAAAACGTCCAAGCCCGCTCTGAAACCGGGATTATCCCGACAATGCTTCACCAAGGCTGCCTCTTCAATCACCGGACCCCGACTGGTATTTACCAGCAAGGCGTTTTTTTTCATCAGACTTAACCGCTCAGAATTAATGAGATGATGAGTGGTGTCGTCCAAAACAGTGTGAATGCTTACGCAGTCAGCAAGCTTTAAAAGGTCTTCAACAGTTTTCGCTCTCTGACAGGTAACAGCGGGTTCACCTTGGGATTCCAGGAATTGGCTGTATGATGAGATATAGTCTTCCAGTTCCCTGTTTTGATAAAGGTCGAAGTAGACCAGGTTCATTTTATGCCCTTCGACCATCATTTTTCCATAAGCTGAGCCGATTCTGCCTGCCCCTATGATGCCGACTGTTTTCCCCTTAAGCAGCTCGCCAACAAACAGGGTCGGTAGCCAACCATGGTAGTTGCCGGCACGCATAAACCTCTCGGCTTCCCCCGTGCGTCTTGCAATAGCAAAGGTTAATGCCACAGCCATTTCAGCTGTGGTTTCAGTCAGCACACCAGGCGTGTTTCCGACAGGAATACCGTGCTTTGTAGCAGCATTTAAATCGATATTATTGAAGCCGACCGCATAATTGCTATAAGCTGTTCCGCCCGCTGATTTCAAGGCCCCAAAGAGTTCATCGCCCCAATCTTCTGTCAATTGACCTATTGCCGCGTGGCAGGATTTGCCGATGGCAGTTTTAATCTCTTCTGTTGTGAGCACATCATTGGAAGTGCAGATCTCAACACGACAGTCAGCTGCTTTCAACACTTCAAGCCACCGGTCTCCCGGCAGTTCTTTTGTGACAACAACCCGTCTGCTTCCATCAGGATTGACGGTTCTCCATTCTAATCGAGACATTGATTCCTCCTGGCTGGGAGTTAGACATCCCAAAAATTCTACAAATCCCATTGTTAAAAACGATAATTTGTCGTAGCAATCATATCCCTAAAGGAAAACTGTCAAACTTGTCAATATTTTGTTATAAAATTAAAATTTAGCGCAAAAATAAGGCTTAAATTTGATTTTACTGCCTCTGCAGCACTATCCTGCGAGTCTTCATGGAACGAACAATCTATACTCCCATTAAAACGGGCTGAAAGCGTAGAGCGTTGTTGCCTCTCGAACGCTTCCATTCTGTATAGCTATCAGTCAATTAGACGAAATCGGTAAAAACTTGGAAGGGAGTTGCCTCGAAACTGTCGTGTGTTAAAATGTTATCAACTGAAAGCCCGGGGCGGTGTTTCCGATAATAATTTGCTTAGCTGAGGATGAGAAATGAACAAAAGGCGTGTGACAACAAAAGGCAGGGAGTTTTTGAAAGATACCGTGAGATTGCAGATGGACTTTTCTCAAACAGATCAGAGCCGTGGTTTCGCTCCACCGCCTGTCCAGAAACCGTTTGATGAGGCTAAAGAGCGAATCCAACTGGTTTCAGTTGATGTTCTGCAACAAGAAGTCGAAATGGATTTGACTAAAGCCATCGCCGAAAGAGTAAGTTCTCGAAGATTCAAGGATGAGGCGTTAAGCCTCACAGAACTTTCATACTTGCTCTGGAGCACACAAGGGGTTCGAGGAAATCGAAAGGCGGGCTCCGTGCTTCGAACAGTGCCTTCTGCCGGTTGCCGGCATGCTTTTGAAACCTATCTCTGTGTATTCAATGTGGAATCTTTACAACCCGGAATCTATCGTTACCTGCCTTTGGATCACCAATTGATTTTCGAATCGGAAGAGCTAGCGCTGGATCAAAAAATCGGTGCAGCAACCCTCGGCCAGTTTTTTACCGGGAGATGCGCAGTGACCTTTGTCTGGACAGCTATCCCCTACCGAATGGAATGGCGCTATGGAGAAGCATCTTATAAAGTGATTGCCCTGGATGCCGGTCATGTGTGTCAGAATCTCTATCTCGCTTGTGCGGCTATCGGTTCCGGAACATGTGCCATCGCAGCTTACAATCAGGAAGCCATGGATGCTTTGCTTAAAGTTGACGGCACAGACGAGTTTGTTGTCTACTTGGCACCGGTCGGCAAAGTCTGAGCTTCCCTGCTTCTGACAAGGCATCTAAACCGCTGTACCTGCAAACCTTACCTGGCGAATTGATTTGTATAGCCGAGACCTCATCTTCACTTTGTCAGGTAACTGTTTCCTGTTTAACTCTGATTCTCTCCTGTCATCATCAATCCAATTGACTCTCGGGTAGCGGTTTCCCTGGGAACTATGCCCATTATTCTACCTTCGAATATGACGGCGATTCGGTCTGAAAGAGCCATGACTTCGTCCAGGTCTTCAGAGATCACCAGGGTAGCGGTACCGCTTTGCCGTTGTTGTATGATGCGTTCATGGATGTATTCAGCAGCGCCAATGTCAACTCCCCTGGTGGGTTGGGAAGCAATCAGCACCTTGGGTTGGCTGGAAAGCTCCCTGGCCAGAATCAGCTTCTGGATATTGCCTCCGGAAAGACTTCTGGTGGGAGTCTCAATATCAGGAGTTTTGACGGCGTATTCCTTAACCAGTTCTTCGCAGTGGCAATTGATCCGGCTAAACATAAGAAATCCCTTGGTACAAAAGCATTCATCTGCGTGATTGAGTAGGACCAGGTTTTCCTTTATCTTAAAGTCCGCGATGGCTCCATCACGCATCCTTTCTTCCGGTACATAGGAAAGACCGGCTGCTCTCACCCGGGAGGGATTGCAACGAGTTGTATCCTGATGATCGATCTTGATGGTACCGGACTTGATTTGCCTTAATCCCGAAATAGCCTCGGCCAGTTCTCGCTGTCCGTTACCTGAAATACCCGCGAGCCCTAAAATCTCACCTTTTTTTACTTCAAGATTAACACCTTGCACAGCATCTTTTCCCCTGTCGCCGACAACGAAAAGATCGTTGATTTCCAGGAGAGAGGCCCCCGGTTCAATTGTTTGCTTTTCGGGTGCGAGGTTAACCTGTCTGCCAACCATCATCTGAGCGAGTGCTATACGATCGGTCTGATCGGGCGGTGTTTCTCCGGTCACTTTACCATGGCGCATGACTGTAATTCGATCACTTAAATCCAACACTTCCTGAAGTTTATGGGAAATAAAGACAAGTCCGCGACCATCATTGGCCAGCCTGCGAAAGGTGGAAAAGATATCTTCCACTTCGTTGGGGGTCAGAACCGCAGTCGGCTCATCGAGAATTAATATCGAAGCGTCCCTGTAGAGAGCCTTGATGATTTCCACCCTTTGCCTTTCACCTACCGACAATTGCCAGATAAATTCGTTGGGATCCACCTGCAAGCCAAAGGTTTCGGAAAGCTCGTTAATCCTGCCGGAAACTGTCTTTAGATCCGTTAAAAATCCCCGTGCGGATTTTAAGCCGAGGGCTACGTTTTCTGCTACCGTTAACGTGGGAACCAACATGAAATGCTGGTGGATCATACCTATGCCGTGTGAG
>JANQLH010000165.1 GCA_028280735.1 SAR324 cluster bacterium
AGCGACGGAATAGATAAGGTAAACGACCTCATTGGTGAAATTTCGGCATCATCCAACGAGCAAAGCCAAAGCGTGAAAGAGATCAATCTTGGTGTACAGAGAGTCAATGAAGTCGTGCAGCAGAATTCCGCTATTTCAGAGGAATCGGCCCAAACAGCGCAAACCCTTGCTGAACATTCCTCCCACCTGGAAAATATGATTGCCAACTTTCGTTTAAAATAGCCCACAACACATTCGGTTTTAGTGATAAACCATCCTTCACTAAAACCGACTCAACCAACCTGACAACACACATGTTAGGACTTGGCTAAGCCTTACGTTCCCCGCAAATTAAGGCTTTAATCCGGGTTTTAAACATGTTTTCGGTTATCGACTGCCGCTTACCTATTCGTGGAACCAGCTCTTCAATTAAGCAATGACCTATCTGACTGCTTACTGTTTGTTCATCAAAAACCGACAAGCGATATCTGATCACCATCTCATCCAGTTTCACCGTTGTTTGGCATGGATTAGAAAGCCATCACGTTTTTACAATCCCAAAATGTGCCTCATTTTTCTGCCACTAATTGAGCCGTTAGTTGAAGTTTACAATTTGTTTAAAACCGACCCGGGAAAGCTTGCTTTTTCTTTATCAGAGTCGAGCAACTCAGCCGCCGGGGCTGGAAAACACCGGAAAGGTTTTTGCAGTTGCGGCGGCGGAGGTGAGGAGCCCTGAAGGACACAACCTGCTCTCAGCACCTGAACTGGACAGACTCACCAACAATTCAAACGAATGAACACTTGATTGTAAAAGGAGCGACATTTGAGTTTTCAATCTCCTTTAGTGTACAATGATGCTATTCACTTTTTTTTCACGTGTTTGCAGTACCACCAGAAGATGTGCCAACTATTCAAAATCAGCAACAGGAAAGAACATGGCTTTAATCGAAAAACTCATTCCGGATGAACTTAAACAAAATGCCCTGGTTCACAGTCGAGCTAAAATCACATTGGGGATATCCGTATTTATTTTCATAATATCCATATTAATGGGTTTCAGGCAGATTGCAGTGAATCTCCCTGATTCATCGATCCCGATTTTTATTTGTAGTGCGGTTATGCCCTTTATGTTGCCCCTGTTGAAAAAAAGCAAATCCCTGGTGATCACCGGTAATATCATTACTTTTGTCTTTTTTATGCTCTTAAACTCCCTGATTATCCATTTTGGCGGAATTATGACCCAAGTGACACTCTGGTATGTCGCCATTCCGTTTTTAGGTTTTATGATGGTCGGTTTCCGTTCCGGAACTTTTTGGGGAGCAGCGATTACCGTCGTCTATGTTATATTCTTTGCCATGCAAATGAGTGGATGGGGAATGGATATCGAAAAAGCCGAGCTGGTTGGAGCTTTTCTCAACTATTTAATCCTGTTTCTCACCATGATCGCTTTTCAGATGGTTTATGAAAAAACCAGCTTTAAAAGCCAGCTAAACCTGGAAGCCGAACAGCGCTCATCCAAAATCATGGCTGATGAGCTTTCCCGGGCGATTGACGAAGTGGATTACGTCATGGCCGGCGTTGCAGAGTATGATCTGACCAGACTTGTGGAGGGAGACTATGAAGGCAAACTGGGAAGTTTGAAAAGCACCGTCAATCGCTCCATATCCATTGTCAAAGAGCTTATTTCCCAGGTTATGACTGCCAGCAACAGCATCAGTAACGGTTCGCAACAGATGCATGTTTCTGCTCAAAACCTGGACTCGGGGACTTCCATGCAAGCCTCCAGCCTGGAGGAGATTTCTGCCTCCATGGAGACGGTCGGCAATCAGTCCAAGGCTAATGATGAAAGCTCGGAACAAGTCAGACAATTAACCGGTCAAGCACTGAGTGAAGTACAATTGGGAAACCGGCGCATGGAAACCATGCTTCAATCCATGGCCAACATTAACGAAAAGAGTCTTGGTGTCAGCAAAGTCATTAAAGTGATTGATGAAATTGCCTTTCAAACCAATCTGCTTGCATTAAATGCAGCCGTTGAAGCAGCTCGGGCCGGAAAATTCGGAAAGGGTTTCGCTGTTGTTGCCGAAGAGGTTCGAAGCCTGGCCGGAAGGAGTTCCGTTGCAGCCAGGGATACGACAGATCTGATTCAGGACTCTATCAGCGAAGTGGAAAGCGGCGTGAAAAATGCCGATCAAATGGCAGAATCGCTGACTGCGATCAGCGAACGTATGGATAAGATAAACGATCTCATAGGCGAGATATCGGCCTCATCCAAAGAACAAAGTGCGGGTGTCAAAGAGATCAACCAGGGAATTAATCGTGTGAATGATGTTGTCAGACAGAATTCAAACATCTCCGAAGAGTCAGCAAGCAATGCTGAAAAACTGGCGGAGAACTCTGCTCATCTCCAGCAAATGATCTCCGGTTTTCAATTGTAACTCACGTTTGGCACCTGATTCTGCGGTTAATGCCTAATATAAGGTAAAACGAACATTATTAGCATTTAGCCGCAATATAAACGCCCCGAAGGTACTCAGTTGAAGCTAAAAGCTAAGCGCCGATCGCTGATGGCCTTTTTGCGCAAGCCATTGATCTCAAAGAACTGCAGCTTTAATGAACTCGCCCCTTTTATCTGCTGCAATAAATCTATAAAGCTCGTAGCCACCTGAGAAACTCAAGGCGTTGAATCCCAACTGGGATAATATCCTATAACCAATATACCCTCTCAACCCGATAGCACAGAAAACGACGTAGGTTTTTTCCTTATCCAGCTTATCTGCCTTGGCTCTTAAATCATCGATAGGGATATTCACTGCCCTAGGGATGGAACCGTTTAGTTTGATTTCGGGACCTGTC
Source organism: SAR324 cluster bacterium (assembly GCA_028280735.1). Lineage (GTDB taxonomy): Bacteria > SAR324 > SAR324 > XYD2-FULL-50-16 > XYD2-FULL-50-16 > JAHJTV01. Next base: position 2,836 of record JANQLH010000165.1, read on the forward strand.
CGGACATCCAGTAATACGGTTTTCTCTTGATCAAAGTCCGGCAATTCGTCCCAGTTCACGGTCTTCAAATCTCCTTTAAGAATATTGGCCGCCACGTATCCGGCAACATTCACCGGGTCTTTGGCTGAAGAATAGGGCGGGGCATAAGCGAGTTCAAGCTTTTCCAGATCAAAAACCGTTAATCCCGCATAAAGGGCCGTGGCCATGACATCGATTCGTTTGTCGACTCCCTCTTTTCCTATTATTTGCGCACCTAAAATTCTGCCGTTTTCCGGATCAAACAGCAACTTGAAGGCCATGCGTTCTGCCCCGGGATAATATGTGGCATGTGAAAAGGAGTGGGTGTAGCTCTTCAGATAAGCTATTTCTTTCTGCTTAAGCATCTTTTCGTTCATCCCCGTGGAAGCGACGGTCAGATCAAACAGCTTGAGTATGGATGTTCCCAAAATACCGCCGTATGTTGAATTCCTTCCCAAAGCGTTATCTGCCGCAATACGCCCCTGTTTATTGGCCGGCCCTGCCAGTGGTACCATGATGGGCTGATCGGTCAGGAAGTTTCTGGATTCAATGACATCGCCCACAACAAAAATGTCTTCAACGGTGGATTGCAACGCTTCGTTCACTTTTACTCCGCCGCGAGCGTTGAGTTCCAAACCCGCAGACTCTGCCAGAGCGCTTTCCGGCTTAACGCCAATGGCAAGAATAACCAGATCGCATTCGATAATTTTACCTGAAGAGGTTACTACCTTAATTCCGCTCCCACCCTTCTCAAAGGAGGTCACGCTATTTCCCAATTCCAAGACAACTCCATTATTCTGCAAATAGGAATGCACCATGGAAACCATTTCGATGTCCAAGGGAGCCATGACCTGGTCCAACATCTCAACCACTGTGGTCTTAACACCGCGGTGTACCAGGTTATCTGCCATTTCCAGTCCGATAAATCCCCCACCCACAACGACAGCTGCAGTCGGCTTGGTAGAATCGACAAACTCTTTGATTCGGTCGGTGTCGGGGATATTGCGCAGGGAAAAGATATTCGGCAGTTCTATTCCCGGCAGGGACGGTTTTATCGGGTCCGCTCCGGGGGAAAGAATCAGTTTGTCATAAGATTCGCGATAAAGCTCACCGCTTTGCACCTTTTTAATGACCACTTCCTTCTTTTCCGTATCAATGGCAGTGACCTCACTGAAATTGCGAATATCGATGTTATATCTGCCGGAAAAATCTTCCAGGGTTGTAACCAGGAGACTATCGCGTTTCTCGATTATTCCCCCGATGTAATAGGGTAATCCGCAATTTGCGAAGGAAATATATTCTCCTCTTTCCAGCAGAACTATTTCTGCCTTTTCATCCAGTCTCCTGATTCGTGCTGCAGCCGTTGCGCCACCGGCGACTCCTCCAACTATAACTATTTTATTTGCCATTATTTCCCCTGGGACGTCCATAAATTCATAAAAGTTGATTGACTCAGTGTCTGAATTTGTTAAAGTATCTGTCTGAAACCAATAGTTTAGTTATCCAAGCAATTGATCCAACCTCTAGAGGACGGAGTAGATAATGCCCAGACAAGCTCGTCTTGATTACCCCGGATCGTTGAATCACGTGATCATCCGCGGATTTGAAAGAAGAAAAATCTTTTTGGATGATTCGGACAAAGACGATTTCCTGCAACGCCTTTCCCATCTTATGCCTTCAACTCAAATGGCCTGCTATGCCTGGTGTTTGCTGCCCAATCAGATACATCTCCTGATGAAAAGCGGTGGTTTGGGACTCTCCTACTTGATGAGAAGGCTTTTGACCGGTTATGTGGTTTCCTTTAACAAAAAGCACAATCGAAGCGGTCCACTATTCCAAAATCGGTTTAAATCCGTTTTGTGTCAAGAGGATTTGTACCTTACAGAATTGGTTCGCTACATTCATTTGAAACCGCTGACAGACAAGCTGGTGAACTCCTTGCCCAATCTTGCAAAATACGAATACTGCGGGCATGGCGCCTTATTGGGTGAATCCGACGTTCAGTGGCAGGACACCAGGTACATCCTTTCCCGATTTGCCAAGAAGGCTGGGGACGCCCAGAAAGAATACCTGGCCTTTGTCAAGGAAGGCCACCAGTCCGGCCAAACCCGGGAACTAACCGGTGGTGGTTTAATCCGGAGTGCCGGGGGTTGGACTGAGTTGAAAAAGCTAAGAAAATCCGGAGCAGAGAAAGCAAAAGGGGATGAAAGAATTCTGGGAGACTACAAGTTCGTCTCCATGGTTTTATCCAAGGCCAGAGAACCGGTAGACGAGGCATACGAATTAAAGACCCGTGGAGTGGATTACGCGGATGTCGAAAAGCAGGCATCCAGAAAATTCGGACTGAAAAAGGCAGACCTCTATTCCAAAAGCCGGAAAAAGCACATTGTCATGGCCCGCAGTGTTTTTATGTACTGGGCTTGCCGTAAACTCGGATACAGCTGTACCGAACTGGCCAAACGGTTTAAAATTACCCAACCTGCCGTGAGCTACGCTGTGGAAAGAGGCGAGCAAATTGTTGAAGAACGGAAGCTGAGATTGATCATCTGATTCATGCGTAACTATTCACCACGAAGACACGAAGTTCACGAAGCAAAGATAAAAAATGAGATAAAATCCGCCAGCGGAAAAGATTTTTCTCCGGGTTTCTGACGATGTTAAGTGCAAGAAATATCAATGAGAGGCGGATGAGAATTAACGACTAATCTTACAACGCTCTCTGATTCTTGTGCTTAAAGCCCTTTAAATAAAAAACTTCGTGTCCTCCGTGTCTTCGTGGTGAAAAATACATTCATGCAACCATAAACAGGGAGGAGACCGCATGCTAGGTCATTTGGCAAAAGTAATGGGAATGAAGGATCTGGAAAACAAGGACGCGGACCAGGTCCGAACGTTGTTTTTAATGTTGGTGATGGCGGTGTTTTTGACGGCAGACTCAATGCTGATTGCACCGAATGTAAAGCTTATTATGAAGGAGTTCGACAAAACTGCTGCCGATGTCGGTTTGATTTCCTCGATATTTATCTTTCTTGGTGCGGGAGTAGCTCTCCTCTGGGGATACTTCACAGATAGCTATAATCGAAAACGTCTGGTTGTTTTTACTATTATTTTAGGAGAAATCCCCTGCCTGCTGACGGGCTATGTCAAAACCTATGAGCAGCTTCTTGTTGTCAGGGCACTAACAGGCTTGGGAATAGGAGGCTTGTTACCCATAATTTATTCCATGATTGGGGATCTGGTTTCTGATAAGGAACGTTCAACAGCTGCGGCCTGGATTGGGCTTGCCGAAGGCCTTGGCATGGTAATCGGAATGTTAATGGCCGGCAACCTGGGAAGTTCTTCTCTGGAGCTGTTTGGAACCCAGGGATGGAGGCTTCCGTTCGTCCTGGCTGCGTTACCGAATTTTCTGTTGGTGCCGATTTTTTGGTTTACCTGCACTGAACCACCAAGAGGAGGTGGCGAGGATGCCATTCGAAAAGAGCTCGATATGGGTATTGCCTATTTAAAACGAATTAAGTTAAGCGATTATCTTCGAATATTCCGCAACAGGACCAACCTGTACTTTTTTATGCAGAGTATTCCGGGAACCATTGGTTGGGGAGTGATACCATATTGGATCATTACTTTCTATTCGGTACAAAAAAATGTTTCTATTGCACTGGCCACTAATCTTTCGATGGTGATCGGAGCAGGGATGATTTTGGGGGGATTTGTCGGTGGATATACAGGTAACTGGATTCATAAAAAGAACAAGGCTTATCTGCCCTTATACTGTGGCATAACGACATTGATAGGTATGTGTTTTTTCTTCATTATGATTCACTTCCCCTTAAGTGAAACACCGGGAGCAGCAGATATGATAGGTCCTTTGGTGACCGGGGTGATTGGCGGATTTTTTATTACCATAACTTCCTCAAACATCCGGGCCATTGTGCTTAATGTAAATCCCCCGGAAAACCGTGGAGCCATGATGAGCCTGTTTACCTTAACCGACTCTTTAGGAAAGGGCTCCGGTCCTTATCTTGGCGGTGTGTTGATAGGCAGCGTGGGTTACATGGCCACTATGGATATCGCAACCATCTGTTGGTTGCCCTGTGCACTGGTTCTAATCTTCCTTATGACGCGTCGTTACCCTAAAGATGTAGCCTTACTTGAAAAAAGAATGCAGGAAAGTGCCAGAGAAATGAATTAGTTGGGATTGTCTGCTAAAATACCCTTTTCAACCATATCCAGAAATGATTGAAACAGATCATGATAGCTAATGCCAAAAGCATCCTGGAAATGCTTTTGGCGCATCAGGATGATCTGCATGACACCGAAGACC
>JANQLH010000167.1 GCA_028280735.1 SAR324 cluster bacterium
GCCGTTAACATGATCAAAGACTACCCAATCCTTGGAATTGGCCCCGAAAACAGCTCAGTAAAACAAAAGTATTACGATGAGATTTCCAAAGAAAAAAACCACCGCTTCCATCATCCGGCATCTGTCGGTTTTCATAACATATATTTGCAGACATGGGTAGATTTTGGTTTGATTGGACTGATTGGCTATTTATTCTGGTGGTTAGTGCTTTTATTAGAAGTTTTAAAATCGATTAAATCGAAACTGCCAAATGTAAATGGGGCAAATTCCCTGTTACTGGGAACCTTTGGAGGTTTTGTCGGAATAATGATTGCCGGGGTCTTTGAGAATAACTTTAGAGATGGAGAAGTTCAAACGACTATCTTCACGGCAATGGGCATTGCAATGGCACTGATCCACCAGAAAAAAAATGCTCACCAAATCCCTTCAGTGGACACGTAACGAAGTTACCTTGATGTGATCTGTTGTAATGCAATGAAAAGACACTGGATTTACTAATAGTCTTGCATGATGACATATTGACACGATTTGGGTAGGATTCAATTTTGGTTTTAAATGGGATGCTGTGTCCTTTCACGGAAGGATAAAAGCATGGTACCAAATAGTTAAAAACACCTTCTGAAAACAGTATTGAAACACATTTTTTTTATTAACTAATATGGCTACTGATCGCAACGGAATTACTCCTGTAAATATCGAAGACACAATGCAAACCGCCTATTTGGAATATGCGATGAGCGTCATTGTAGGACGCGCGCTTCCGAATATCAGGGACGGCCTAAAGCCTGTTCACAGGAGGGTTCTTTATGCCATGAGCACCATGAACGCCGCTCACAATCGACCGTATATGAAGTCTGCAAGAATTGTAGGGGAAGTTATCGGTAAATACCATCCCCATGGTGATCAGGCTGTATATGATGCTATTGTGCGCATGGTTCAGGATTTTTCCTTAAGAAATCCATTAATCGATGGGCAGGGGAATTTTGGGTCTGTCGATGGTGATTCTCCCGCGGCCATGCGATATACTGAAATTCGTCTTCAGAAAATTACCCAGGAATTTTTAGAGGATTTGGACAAAAATACTGTTGATTTCATTGACAATTACGATGGAAGTCTTCAGGAACCTTTGGTTCTGCCGACAAAAGTACCAAATCTCCTGATAAACGGTTCGACTGGTATCGCCGTTGGTATGGCTACTAACATCCCACCTCACAATCTTACGGAGGTTATCAACGGGCTGCTTTACTATATCGATCATCGAGATGCCTGCACTTTGGAAGAAATTCTTCCCTTTATTCAGGGACCTGATTTTCCGACCGCAGGTCTGATTTTAGGCCGGGAAGGGATAGTCAGCGCATACAAGACCGGACGAGGTATTATCAGGGTACGTGCCAGGACGGAAATTGAGGCCATCAAAAACAGTTCCAGGGAGGCGATAATCGTAACGGAACTACCTTATATGGTAAACAAGGCCCGCTTAATCGAGAAAATTGCTGAACTGGTAAAAGAGAAAAAAATCGAAGGGATCCAGGACTTGAGAGACGAATCTGATAGAAAAGGTATGCGGATCGTTATTGAACTAAAACGCTACGAAAACACCGATACTGTTCTGGCAAACCTGTTCAAGCATACAGCATTGCAAAATACCTTCGGTACCATCATGCTTGCCGTTGTTGATGGACAACCAAAAGTACTGCCTTTGCTCGATGTTTTAAAACATTTCTTGAGTCATCGAATCGATGTGGTTGTTCGCAGGACAAGATTTGAACTGGATAAAGCGGAAAAAAGGGCTCATATCCTTAAAGGTTTGAAGATCGCTTTAGACAATATCGATGCCGTTATCCAGCTTATCCGATCATCTCAAAACGGCCAGATCGCAAAAGACAGGCTGATATCAGAGTTCGCACTTTCTGAAGCCCAGGCTCAGGCAATACTGGACATGCGCCTCCAGAGGTTAACCGGTCTGGAGATTGAAAAATTAGAAGCTGAGTTAAAAGAGCTGTTGGAGAAGATTGAGTGGTTGAAGCGTGTCTTATCTGATGAGCAGTTGGTTCTGGACATTATTAAAGAAGAGCTGATCCAGATAAGAGATACCTATGGTGAGGTCAGACGCTCGGAAATTACTGAAGTGCACGATGAAATTTTACAGGAGGACTTGATCCCTGTTGAAGAAATGGTTGTAACCATGAGCCAGAACGGCTATATCAAACGCTGTCCTGTCAATACATACCAGTCGCAAAATCGAGGGGGCAAGGGCAAAATTGGAATGACCACCAAGGAAGAGGATTTCCTGGATCAGTTGTTTGTGGCCTCCACACACGACACCCTTTTGATCTTCACCAATCTTGGCAAAGTATACTGGAAGCGAGTATTTGAGCTTCCGGCTGCAAGCAGAACAGCCAAAGGCAGGGCTTGGGTCAATATCCTTCCGTTAGCCGAAGATGAGCGAGTCATGTTCTGCACGCCCATTGCAGAGTATTGTGAGGACAGTTACATTGTGATGATTACGGAAAAAGGCATCATCAAAAAAACGGCATTACCCGCTTATAAAAATCAGAGGCAGAGCGGAACTAAAGCAATTGTCATAGATGAAGGTGATAGCCTGACCGCAGTAAGATTGTGCAAGGATAAAGATCTTATCTTCATTGCAACCAAAAACGGAATGGCATTAAAATTTCCTTCAAATTCGTTAAGATCCCAGGGAAGGGTTACCAGAGGATGCAAAGGCATTACTTTAAAACCCGGGATGGATGACAAGGTTATATCCATGGAGGTAATTCCTGAAGAAGGAACAATTCTGACAATTACCGAAAAAGGCTTCGGCAAAAAGTCCGATATTGGCACTTACAGACTTGGCAAACGTGGTAACATGGGTGTCATGAACCTTAAAATCAGTAAAAGAAACGGCTTGGTGATTGGTTCCGTGTTGGTAACCGATGAAGATGAAATCATGCTAATTACCCAAAAAGGCAAGATCATTCGATTGCGTGTCAATCAAATACGTAACACCGGCAGGGTTACTCAAGGCGTCAGGTTGATCAATCTTGATCCTGATGAATCGGTAGTTTCATCGGCGAAAATTGTATCAGAGAAAGATGGTGAAGAGTTCACCGACGAGTAGTTACTATGAATAATCTGTCCTTTTGCTCTAGTGAGTTGAATTCTCGATGTTTGATAAATGACTTCCGTCTGGTGATTTTTATCGCATTAAGCATCTTGTTTTCGGCTTGTCAAAAAGATGAAGCCCAAAAAATGTACGACAGCGGTATGACCCTTTGGAATGAGCAGAAATATGATGAGTCAATTCAAAACCTTGTTGCCTTGACCAAAGCGTTTCCTGATCACCATTTGGTGGATGATTCATTATTTTGGATTGCCAATATCTACGAACATTATTTGAAAGATCCCGATCAGTCAGTTCGGTTTTATCGCTCTCTAACCAATAAATTTGAGGACTCCGAATACCACAAACGATCAATGGTTGGTTTGGCCAGAGTGAGAGCTCAACAAGGAAATGAAGGTAAAAGAAGGGCTATTCGGATTTTGATGAAGCTACAAAAACAGGAATCACCCAATACAGATGTTGATTTCTGGGAGCAAAATCAATTACAACTGGCGCAACTCTTTTTTGAATTAAAAAACTATGAGCAAGGAAGAATTGAGCTGAAACGATTGATTTACGAATTGCCAAAATCAGACAAGCTTCCCATTGCCTACCATAAAATTGGAAATTCATACAGGGATGAAGGTAATCTGGAGCTGGCCAAACTCACTTTCAAAGAAACTGACAAACGATTCAATTATAAGAAAAAGTCCCTCTCGTCAGCTTTAAGTTTGGCGGATATTTATGAAGAAACAGGGCAGTTAAACGAAGCAATTCAAGTCTATCAATCAGTGTTGAACAGATTGGAGCAGAAGGAGGTCGTTTATCAGTTGGCAAATAACCGCATTCAGAAACTCAAACTCAGAGTAAAAAAGACCAAAACCGGCTAACTAAGCAGCGTGTCTTTGGCTAAACCTGAACTACACATTAATTAAAGGTTGCAGTGAATCAATATGTTGTTTCCAGGTCGAATGCAGATTTATGGTCCAATTAAACGGGAGAAATTATTATTATGGGTAAAGTGATTGCCGTTTCCAATCAAAAAGGTGGTGTTGGTAAAACCACCACATGCATCAACCTGGCTGCGTCGCTGGCAATTCTGGGCAAGGATGTTCTCTTGATAGATTTTGACCCCCAAGGCAACGCAACCAGCGGACTGGGATTGGTACCAAAAGAATGCCAGCGAAGCATATATCAGGCATTAATTGGCAATGTCACCATCAAAGAACAGCTTTATCCAACAGTCATTAAACGTCTGAAATTAGTACCGGCAAACATCGATTTAACAGGAGCGGAAGTAGAACTGGTTGATTCCAGCTCCAGAGAAGTCAGATTGCGTAATTCCGTAAATGAGATTAAAAGCGAGTTTGATTACATTTTTATCGACTGTCCTCCCTCATTAGGCTTGTTAACTGTAAACTCCCTGGTGGCATCCGACAGCATATTGATTCCTTTGCAATGTGAGTATTACGCAATGGAAGGGATGTCTCAATTGTTGGTCACCATTAATTTGATCAGGGAAAACTTCAATCCGGAAATGGTGATTGAAGGCATCCTGCCGACTATGTTTGATGTGAGAAACAACATTTCACGGCAGGTAATCGAGGAAGTTAAAATGCATTTGCAGGAATATGTCTTTAATACCATCATTCCAAGGAATGTAAGACTTTGCGAGGCGCCTTCATTTGGCAAACCGGTGTTTTTATACGACAGAACCAGCAAAGGAACCATCAGTTACTTGCAATTGGCGAAAGAGCTGATTCAGAAAAACCAGGCAGGGGGATAGGAATGACGACAAAAGAAAGGAAGGCTTTAGGCAGAGGATTTGGAGCTTTGTTGCAAACCGTTGAGGACACCCCGGCTGATGAAACCAAAAAAGAGATACCACAGATCCCTATAGACGAAATTGCGTTTAATCCCAAGCAGCCGCGTTTGACTATCGATAATGAAAAACTCGAAGAACTCTCCCAATCGATCAAAACAAAGGGGGTCATCCAACCGATTTTGGTTCGACCTCAAGACAATCTAGGAAAAAAGTATGAATTAATTGCCGGTGAGCGAAGATTAAGGGCATCAAAACTCGCGGGATTCGACAAAATCCCGGCTGTTATAAAATCCATTAAAGATGATGAGCTTCTGGAAATTGCCTTAATTGAAAATATTCAGCGCGATAATTTAAATCCCATCGAAGAATCCAAAGCGTATCGCGACTTACTGGAAGAACATGGGTATACACAGGAAAACCTCGCTAAAAGAGTAGGTAAGAATCGATCAACCATTGCAAATTTTATCAGGTTGTTACAACTACCTGAGCTTATCCAAAAAGACCTTTCCGAAGCCAAACTCAGCAGCGGACATGCACGAGCACTTCTATCCCTGGAAAATGAGGATGAACAGATTGAGCTGCGAGACCAGATTATTCAAAAAAACCTCTCGGTCAGAGAGACCGAGGAAGCAGTAAGAACAGCCAAAAAACCCGGGTTACAGAAACCCGCATCAAAAAAGGAGGATATCACTCCTCAAATGGCTCTCAATCAAGATAGATTACGAGAACGATTGGGAACAAAGGTGGTTATCAAATCCAATGGCAAGAAAGGAAGAATAGAAATTGAATACTACAATGCCGATGACTTCAACAGGTTATTCTCCCAATTGCTGAAATAAGTTGAGTTAAGATTATGGTCAAACTCGAAAAAGAACACAAAACAACCAGTTTCCTGTCTGAGTCTTGTGAACTAAAAGGCCATCTGCATACAAAAGGCGGTATCCGCATTGATGGTAAAATAAGCGGAACAGTGAATTGTGAATCCGTGCTTTATGTAGGGGAGACTGGAAAAATTGAAGCGGAAATTGCAACAAAATCTCTGGTTTCCGGAGGCTCCATCGTGGGTAATGTAACAGCTGAAGACACTGTTCAGATTAACGCGCCCGGTTCTGTGGAAGGAGATATCCGGACCTGTCATCTCGGTATTGAAAAAAATGTATTCTTCAATGGAAGATGCCAGCTTTTAAAACCCAAAGACAATAAAAAGCCCGAGTTGAAAAAGCCTAAAGTACCTAGGAAAGCAATTCCGCATCGGGATTAATGACTTCTAAACCGGCAGGATGGTTATCAACCATCCTGCTTCATTTGTGAAACAATTTTTTCAAGTATTGCAGGCCATTCCTTTGTATCCACCTGACAAGTGCCGACCCGGGCATGTCCACCTCCGCCAAATTTAAGCATCAGTTTACCGACATTTGTCTTGCTGGTGGTGTTTAATACGCTATGTCCGCAGGCAAGCACGACGTTTTTCTTGTTTTTACCCCATTGTATTCGCACTTCGATATTCTGTTCGGCAAAGATTCCATAAACCAAAAATCGATTCCCGCAATAAATCGTTTCTTCTTCCAACAGATTGGTAATTATCACATTCTGATCTATCTTACAGCATCGTTTCAGCATATCCTTGAACAGCTCCTGCTGTTCAAAATACAGATCGGCCCTTTCCTTCACATCCGGAATAGCGAGGATTTCATTCACATGTTTTGTACGGCAATATTGGATCATATCCAGCATTAGCTGGTAGTTGCTGATGCGAAAATCTTTAAAATAACCCAAACCTGTTCTTGGATCCATAATAAAGGCAAGAAGTATCCAACCTTTGGCATCTACAATTTCGTCTTTATTAAGGTTTGCAGAATCGACTTTATTTACAGCCCTCAAAAGTTCATCAAACTTATCTCCAAAAGTCTCTTTGCCTCCATAATAGTCATATATCACTTGGGCTGCACTGTCTGCCTTATGTGATGCCCCCTTAAATTCCAAATCCTTGATTTTAACTCTATCTTCCTCGCTGAGATGATGATCAAACCATATTCCACAATTTGGGTGATAAGGCACATTGGCCAGTACGTCATCTGATGTCACCTCAACAGTCTGATTTTGAATGTCCTTGGGATGCACAAACTTATAATTGTCGATTATACCGACCTCTGAAAGAAAGACCCCACATACCAGGCCATCAAAATCGGATCGAGTCAAAAGTCTCATTTATACCTCTTCAGTTTACGGTTATCAGCATTAAATTTTTTCTTCCTCCATAGGGAGCAAAATAGGAATCACTAACGATACCAGTTTACTTACAGCTTTTTAGTTTTTTTGTCTTAAATTTTACAGCTTTAGCCGTTTTTGTAAACGAAAAGCACATCGACAAACAGCAAACCTTTCATTGCTCGTTTTAAATTATAGCAGTTTCATTGATGCTTTCAACACCCTCCATTTTATTCCGTTTGAACAGCGACCTACAAACTATGTGACAAAAAGTTGTGCCTGTTTACTATCCTGCTTTGGTGTTGCAATTCCGATCGATATTAGGTAACCAGAGATATCATGACCCCGTTATTATTTCTTCCAGGTCCGATAATCCTGTATATAGGATAAAAGTCAGATTAGGTAATTCCAACCCATTGTAACCAAGACATGACCAATTTTTTAAAAAGGCCTTATTCATATTGCTCCAATTTAGCTGTGGCTTTGGTTGACAGAGCCAAAATGACAGAACACACCTTTATGATCATTGTCGCCATAATTATCGGTGTTCTTGCAGGTTTTGGCGCCATTGCCATTCGCCTCTTGATTACGGAAATCTCCAGCCTGTCTTTTCCGGGAGATAAGACGCTTTTAGAGAATATTATTGATGCGCCCATCTATGTAAAGATATTAGTTCCCATGATTGGCGGCCTGATAGTTGGCCCCCTCATTTACTTTTTCGCTCCGGAGGCCAAAGGTCATGGCGTACCGGAAGTCATGCAGGCAGTGCTGCTCAAAGGTGGATTGATCAGACCCAGGGTTGCCCTTATAAAAGCACTGGCATCCTCGATTACCATCGGCACCGGCGGATCTGTCGGAAGAGAAGGTCCGATTATTCAAATCGGATCAAGTCTAGGCTCCACGGTCGGTCAGTTCTTTAATATTTCCAGAAATCGAATGAAGACACTGGTCGGATGTGGTGCTGCGGCAGGAATTGCTGCCGCCTTCAACGCACCCATTGCCGGAGCTTTATTTGCCGTTGAAATAATTTTGATGGATTTCGCATTTGCGCAGCTGTCTCCAATTGTTATCGCTTCAGTTACCGCCACCATCATCTCCCGATACTTCGAAGGAGACCTGGCCACATTTGTTGTACCTAACTACCAATTAGTAACATCATGGGAACTTCTCTTTTACGCAGGAATGGGAATACTTGCAGGGGTGGTTTCCTACATTTTCATCAAGGTTTTGTACGCATTTGAAGCTTTCTTTGAAAACAAAGTCAAAATCCCGGGTTATCTTCAGCCTGCATTTGGAGGTATTGTAATTGGTCTGATTGCCCTGGTTTTTCCACAGATCATGGGAGTCGGATATGACTCCATCAACAATGCATTACATGGTCAAACCCTATGGTCTTTGGCTTTAATTCTGATATTTGTAAAAATTCTGGCAACATCTGTTACCTTAGGATCTGGCGGATCAGGAGGTATTTTTGCCCCTTCCCTTTTTATCGGGGCTATGCTGGGCTGCTTTTTCGGATCATTTGTTCATGAAGTTTTCCCTACCATAACGGCAGGTCCAGGGGCTTATGCATTGGTTGCCATGGGAGGTCTGGTAGCAGGCACAACCCGGGCTCCTATCACAGCAATAATCATTGTATTTGAATTAACCAAAGATCAAAATATTTTCCTGCCTTTAATGATTACCTGCATTATCAGCACTATTCTTTCATCAAAGCTTTCCCGCGAATCGATCTATACACTAAAATTGCTGCTCAGAAAGATTAATCTGAAAGAAGGTACTGAAATAAATGTCATGAAATCCATATATGTCAGGGATGTTTACTCACCCAAGTTTGAAGCGATTTCAGAAACGGATAGCTTTATAGATGTGGTTAACCAGGTAGTCTCGAAACGTGATCCCTATTTTGCAGTGTTGGACGGCAGTAATCATCTATCCGGCATTGTTTCAATCCATGATATCAAAAGCTTTTTGTTTGAAGGGGAAGAACTGCAAAATATTATAATAGCCAAAGATATCGCGTCCAAAGATTTTGAATCTGCCACTTTGGATAACAACTGCTATGACATTCTTGAGATGATGAAGCAGTCCGGACTTATTGCACTTCCCGTAGTCGATTCAGCCGACAAGGATAAAATTCTGGGAATGGTTTGGCAGAGGGATATTCTGGATGCCTACCAGAAGGAAATTGAGCGAAAAGATATGGTAGCTACCATGGTGGATAAGATTCAATCCAGTAACACTCAAAATGAAGTTCACTTTCTGGAAGGCTATTCCATATCTGAAATTCAAGTACCGAAAATTTTTGTGGGTAAATCCATTAAAGAAATAAACATAAGGGCCCAATACGGCATAGATGTTCTGTCCGTAAAACAGTATGTTGATCAGGACCAGCAGCATCAAGTCAAGGTATTCCCCGGTCCGGACCTGGTATTAAAAGAAAACGACATGATGACGATTGCCGGAGAAATCAAAAACATCAATCAACTCAAAGGGATAATCTAGGATTTTTAAATCCAATCCAAACCTAATTCCAAAAGTTTGCCATCCGTGGGATTTCCCGTTTGGGAATCCCACCCCATGAAATAGTAATATTTTTTCAACATTTCCGGAAATCGCTTCCGATCAACGCAAGCTCCCTTACTAGGCCCGTCAGGAATCGGTTCATAAAGCCGCTGCGGTAGTTGATCATCTTTAGCGGTGAACCCCCGCTTCGCATTAATCATTCGCATCATGTTTATTTTTCTTTCGCCTACTTTCATGAGTTCCCACAGAGACGTCTTCCATCCCGTTGTGAAATTCACAAGGTTTTCCAATTCCCTGTAATTATGGATATTCCCAGGTGCCCATACGAACATACACAAAGCCAGCGTATCAAGCAATCCATAGTAAATTTGACTGTACGCGGTCATTCGAACCTTTGCCGTATTGGTGGATTTGGGATCTCCATCTCCAAAAATTCCAAGAGCCCTGCTATCTTCATCATCCGGGTCCAAAAACCAATCATGCTCGGCAGACATATGATCGCCTCCGATTGGACATGCTGCATACATCAAGGCTTGACTTGGTTTAACTTGCGCCATGTGAGCCGGTAATCCCTGACCTTTGCAATGAATGGCATATTGAGCAGTGCTTTTCCCCAGTTTTTCGATCGCAGCCGGAAATCCATCGGCCAAAACATCCCCAATTCCTTCCCTTGCGGCAACGCGTTCAATTAAATCAAAAAGCTGCTCCGGCTGTCCGAACCGATAGTCATTTTCAAGGGAAACAGCTGAATGGATACTGTCGGTCTCCACCGATTCAAACAGATATCCGGCTATGGAACCCATGGTAATCGTATCTATACCATATTCGTTACAAAGCTCGTTTGCTTTGGCTACGGCTTTGGCATCAGTAATATTCAGGTTTGACCCCAGGGTACTCAATGTTTCAAATTCAGGTCCTCCAAGTTTATCACTTACTTGATAGGGTGTTTCGAAGCTAACCCTTTTCCGACAGGCAATTACACATCCCACACAGGTTGTTTTACCGGCTCCGATTTCAGGTTCAAATGTTTCACCATCCAGCTGGTTGTGCTCTTTGTGAAATCCGCTTTTATAGTTAAATGAAGCCAGGTTTCCCCCGTTAGCCTGAATCGATACGACACCGGGAGTACCATATTTTTTAAGAATTCCTGGAAAACCTGCTGTTTTGAGTCTTTCTTTTGCAATACGATTAAATTCTTTTAAACCGGCCGGATCATGGAAATCGACTGGTGCCTTGCTACTGACAACGACAGCGCGAATGTTTTTGCTGCCTAACACAGCCCCCAATCCCGTGCGACCTACAACGTTGTTGCGGTCCACCATCAGTGAAGCAAAACGGACCTTGTTTTCTCCTGCCTTGCCGCATTGAATAATGCTAAATCTTGTTTTCTCCAGGGTACCTTTAAAGTATTCGTATACCTCGCTGATTTTTTTCTGTTTTAACTGATCAGCCTTTCTGATTTCCACCGTGTTGTTGTCAATAAAAACATACGACAATTCAGCTGCTTTCCCGTAAATAACAATGGCATCATAGCCCGCCCGTTTTATCATCGGCCCAATGCTGCCTCCGGCCTGCCCCTCTCCAACCGCACCCGTTAACGGAGAAAGGGCAACCACACTGCACCGGCTTGCCCCGGAGACATTACATCCCGTGGTGATGCTCGGAGCGATAGTCAAAATGTTGTCGGGCTCAAGGGGTGAGGTCGCAACATTGGTATCCTTCAAAAGAAAATAAGCACCGACAGCGCCACCTCCCATATAGGTTCTATAAAAATCCCTGGAGAAATCAAGCTTCTCGATTTCTCCTGTATTCAAGTTTATTTTTAATATTTTGCCGGTAAAGCCTTTAGGCATGTTTAAATCTCCTAATAATTTGGCTTGCTTTTATCATTCAAGCTGTCTATTCGGGGGTTACATAAGCTGCGGAGATTCCTCCATCCACCGTGAATTCCGTTCCTGTAACGTAGGATGACTCGTCTGAAGCTAAGTACAAAGCAGCCTTAGCCATCTCTTTAGCCTCACCGAACCTGCCCATGGGAATATGTACCAGGCGACGTTGTTTTTTTTCCTCCGAATCCAAAAACTTCATTAACAGTTCTGTTTTCAGAGGACCCGGACACAAAGCGTTAATGCGGATATTCTCCCTGGCATGGAGAACGGCCAGTTCTCTTGTCATCGCCAACACTCCGCCTTTGCTTGCAGTGTAGGCAATTTGAGGTGTTGCAGCGCCTAAAAGGGCAACAAATGAAGCCGTGTTGATGATCGATCCACCCCCTGCTCGTTTAATAGCGGGTATTCCAAATTTGCACCCCAAAAAGACACCCTTCAGATTAATTGCCATGAAGTCG
>JANQLH010000144.1 GCA_028280735.1 SAR324 cluster bacterium
CGGTTGTATCGTTCGGTATGACATAGGTGTAAATCCTCGCTTGCTGCCGGGATTCCCATCAAAGCAAAGGGTAAGTGGCTTCCAACCAGGTTATTCAAAGCATTTCCCAGTTTTTTAAACCCAATTCCGATTTCTTCCTGATTGCAATGGGCAATGAAAACCCTGAAACAGGAACGATCCCTTTTTCCACTGAAAACCTACTACCCGGCGATCCCATAACTCCATTTTGGAACAGTTTGCCGATCAGGGTTATTTCGGCGAGATTTGGGTTCATTGCTTCAACCCAAAGGGTGTAACCGCCAGGTGGAAGTGTATAGTTAGTGTCTGAACGGAAAATCGCTAAATCCTTATCCAGCCTTGTGCCGGATACCGGAACTTAGCCTGAAGATTAACGTACTGTCAGCCGTCTGCTTTCAGCTTAAGGCATTGCAAAGACAAGCAAAACCCGGCTGAGAGCTGATCGCTGAAAGCACTGAACTTCGAAGCGCCAAGCTGTTTTGAAAACTTTTATTGGTATGGTTTAAACTGGTTTTCGTTCAGACACTGGTTGAAATGATTTGCTGAGACAGCGGCAGCTTTTTGGTTTTAGCAAGGTGAAAAAGCAGCATGATTTTTTCCTTTTTTAATGCAATCATTTAGTAGTGGTTATTGATCGTAAACAGCCAATTAATTGCAAAAACCGACCAATCATGTTTACCTTCGTAACTTTTACCTACGGATGCATTCAAAAAAGATTTAAAGTGTTTATAATTGATTGTTCGAGTTTCATCAACAGCCGTAAACGTAACCGTGACTTTTGATTAACATTGATACGGAAATTCAATTACGATACACTGTGGCAGCAAACATTAATTCATAAAGAGCGATTGTGGATAAAGGCTTTCAATATATAGTTTACGAGAACTCAGAGATATTGGAGTTTTTCAAGAAATCCAGGCTTTTCGGCAGTTTTCCGGAAAAAATGCTGAAGAAATTGATCCCACTGTCTCAGTTTGCCAAGTATAAAAACGGAGCCACCATACTTGCTGAAGGGGATATAAATGATCGTCTTTTCTTTTTGATGAGAGGAAGTGTTGAAATTAGTGTTGAAGGCGAATTGATTCTGCAGCTGAAACGGATTGGAGATATCTTTGGCGAAATGAGCATCATCGATGACAAACCATGTCTGGCTTCAGTCGTTGCATCATCCAATGGTACGGAAGTGTTTAGTATAGCAGCTTCGCACGTTGGGACCTACTCAGACATGGAACCTTTGGAAATGCAGAATTTCCTTTATCGAATATTTGCGAAAATACTTACTGAAAAGCTTAATCTAACCACATACAAAGCAAAACAATTCGAAAAAACCAATCGGGAACTGCAAAATATAAGACAGACCCTGCAACAAGATCTAACCACCCGACATCGTATTGAGGCCAACCTGAGAATTGCCAAACAGCAGGCTGAATTGGCAAACATTGCAAAAAGTGAGTTTTTGTCCAATATCTCGCACGAGCTCAGAACGCCAATGCATCACATCTTAAACTATTCCCAGCTCGGCATTCGTAAAATTAACAACATTACCAGGGATAAAATCAAACACTATTTTTCCCAGATTCGAAAAACAGGAGATCGCTTAATGGTGCTCCTGAACGATCTGTTGGATCTCTCCAAGCTGGAATCCGGTAAAATGGATTATAAAATGGATGTTTATTCATTAAAGACCATAGCGGATGAGGTATCCCTTGAGCTGCAGCCATTGTCGGATGAAAAAGGCATTACCATCGTTATCAACAGTGAAAACATTCCCACTGAGGTGTATTGTGATGATTTTCGAATCCGACAGGTTTTGCAAAATCTGCTGTCAAATGCCATCAAATTTACTCTGGAGGGTAAAACGATCCGGATCTCTTTCGAGCAGGAAGAGATTTTACAGGAACATTCCAGCGGACAAGCCTTAAAAGTAATGATTATAGACCAGGGGATAGGGATTCCGGAAAATGAGTTGAATGCCGTGTTTGATAAATTTATTCAAAGCACAAGAACCCGCACCGGGGCTGGAGGCACCGGGCTTGGACTGGCTATCTGCGCGGAAATTATCAAAGCCCACGGCGGAAGAATCTGGGTGACCAATAATGATGAGGGCGGAGCCACTTTCAGCTTTTTAATCCCCCAATCAAGCATTTTGTGACGACCTTCCTTATAGTTCTCCGGAATTAAACAAACGAATCGTTCCGTACTCTCCGTCAAAACCCGGTTTTCGGATGACATTACCTTCGCGTAATCGGGTAATGGCCTCTGCCAGCGTGCTTGAATGCAGTTTCGATATCCTGTCCACAGGCGTATCCATCAAAATTTCTAATTCCGAGCCGAATTGTTTAATCAGCCCTGCATATTCTTTCAAAACCGTTTTGCTTCCCGCTCCAACTTGCAAGATCTCTGAAAGCACTTCAGTGAGAGGGATCAGACTGATAAAACTATCCTGCCCTTGGGGATAAACAGGATGGTTACGATCAGCGAGCTCTGAAACTCGGTGCATGACGCCAATAGTAAGTGGTTTTTTACAGACCGGACAAACTCCTTGGTATTGAATTGTTTCTTCCGGAGTCAGGCAAATATTGCATTTCCTGTGACCATTTTGATGATATTTCCCCTCCTCGGGATAAAACTCAATGGTGCCCCTGAACCCGCCTTTTGAGGGATCTTGAAGGGCCTGCTTCATGCAGGGGAAATTAAATCCCGTGTCAAAAAGATTAGCTTCCCTGCCCAATTTGGAAGGGGAATGACAATCGGAATTGGAAATTAGGGTATAGCGATCCAAGCAAGAAATTGTCCGGATCATCTCGGGATCAGATGATAACCCCGTTTCCAGGGCGAAGATATGGGAACTAAGATCTTCAAAACATTCTTCGATGGAATCAAATCCGGATTTGGAACCAAACAACGAAAACCAGGGGGTCCAAATGTGAGCAGGCACCATAAAGCCATCCTCGGAGCATTCCAGTAAGATTTCCAGAAGATTCCGGACATCCAGGCCCAAAATAGGTCTGCCGTCTGATTCAATATTTCCTATCACAGCTAATCTGGAATTAATGGCTTCTGCTGCTTCAAAATCCGGAACAAGGAGGAGGACATGAATTTTCCTGGTTTTTCCGTTCTTTTTGTAAATGCAGCTTATTTCTGCAGTCAGAACAAACCGAATGTAACTCGTTTGGGGAATGATATCAGGAAATACTGTTGGGATTGCCTGATTTCTTAACTTAAAAAAGCCGGGTTCAGCTTCTACCAGGTTTTTCCGCAATTCGGAAAACCAGGCCGGATGCGTGAAATCACCCGTACCAACTACCTGAATTCCCTTGACTCCGGCCCAGGCAAACAACCCGTTCAAATCACTTTTTTTGCTCGTAGCCCTTGAATAGGGTGAATGTATGTGGAGATCAGCAATGTACTTCATAAAACGTTCTACCCCATGCTCAAAGTTGTAATTTTGATTTCAGATTTTTTCTTATTCTTTTTCTTGTTCTTGTTCTTGTTCTTGTTCTTATTCTTGTTCTTATTCTTGTTCTTATTCTTATTCTTATTCTTATTCTTGCTCTTATTCTTATTCTTATTCTTATTCTTGTTCTTGTTCTTATTCTTGTTCTTGTTCTTATTCTTATTCTTATTCTTATTCTTATTCTTATTCTTATTCTTATTCTTATTCTTATTCTTGTTCCTAATCCTAATCTAAATCGTACTCGTGTTCCTGCTCCCGATCCAGTACTTACATCCATCCATCTTGATCAAGTGACAAGCCCGAGCTGATCCTAATTCTGCTCTGCCCTATCAGATAGTGCCTGAACGAAACCTTCTTAAATCCGTATTCCGCTTAAATGCCATCGTACAGATGGATCTTGAGGGTTGACATGTTTTCAGTAATCAGCTTTTAGTGTTCAACTTAAAGCATTGCAAAGACAAGCAAAAACTGGCTGAGAGCTGGTGGCTGAATGCTGAAGGCACTAAACTTCGAAACGCAAAGCTGTTTTTAAGGCTTTTATTGGTATGGGTTAAACTGGTTTTTGTTCGGACACAGGATAAGTACATTAAGTGACAACCAACGGGCATAAAGAACATCAAGCCCAAATTGACTAGTTTTAGACTAGTGACAAAATCCGCCGAAGGCTGATACCTTCATGCGAATACCTTACAGGCAAAAACACAGATCACAAATGAATCCGCTATGACTTTACGATATTCCTGTCTTGTCCTGGACCACGACGATACCGCCGTTGACAGTACATCCGTTATTCATCATCCGGCCCATGTCGAAGTGATGAAGCAACTTCGTCCCAACGATATTCCGGTCAACCTTGAGACCTGGTTCCGCAAGAATTTTGATCCCGGAATCATGGATTTTCTTAAAACCGAATTGCAGTTCGATGAAGACGAAATCACTCTCGAATACAAAATTTGGCGGGACTATACGGAAAGCATTATTCCTGAGTTTTACCCGGGATTTCTGGAAGCCTTAAGGGAGTATCGGGAGCGAGGAGGTCTTGTCGCCGTGGTTTCCCATTCCGAGTGTGATATCATTGGCAAACACTATGAAACCGCCACCAACGGAAATTTGTTTATTCCCGATGTCGTCTTTGGCTGGACAACGGATGAATCAAAACGCAAACCACATCCGTATCCGGTTCAGCAGATCCTGCAAAAATTCAAT
Organism: SAR324 cluster bacterium; assembly: GCA_028280735.1. Lineage (GTDB taxonomy): Bacteria > SAR324 > SAR324 > XYD2-FULL-50-16 > XYD2-FULL-50-16 > JAHJTV01. Next base: position 4,682 of record JANQLH010000144.1, read on the forward strand.
CTAAATGCCGAAGATGTTTTGGTGGTTGACGATCTCAAACCAGGGGTTGAAATGGCCCGCTCAGCCGGAGTTCCTGTTGCTGCAGCGGGTTGGTCTCACCAGATTGATGAGATCAGGGATTTTATGAAAGAAAACTGTGATTATTTCTTCGAACAGGTAGAAGATTTTTCTCAGTGCATTCTGAATTAGCCTGATTCCGCATGTTCGGTTCTCAGGATAATCTCTTCCTGCAGTTCCCTGGTAAGATCAACGAAATAATCACTGTACCCGGCTACGCGGACTATCAGATCCCTGTACTCCTCCGGATTTTGCTGCGCTTGTTTCAAGGTGTCAGCTGTTACCACATTGAATTGGATATGGTGTCCGTCCATTTTAAAATAGGATCTGACAAGAGAAGCAACCTTATCTAATCCTTCCTGGTCCTCCATCAGTTGCGGAGTGAACTTCTGATTCAACAGGGTTCCCCCTGTCCTGATGTGGTCAAGCTTAGCTGCAGATTTCACCACGGCCCCGGGTCCATTGCGATCCGCTCCCTGCACCGGGGAAATCCCCTCGGAAAGCGGCATATGTCTGTTGCGACCATCCGGAGTTGCTCCTATCTTACTGCCAAAATAGATATGGGATGTGGTGGGAAGAAGATTGATTCTATAATACCCGCCTTTGGTTGTGGGTCTTCCGTTTACCGCATCATAGAAGCACTCAAAAACCTGTTTCATCACATCATCAGCTCGGTCATCGTCATTACCGTATTTTGGCGATTCGAAACGAAACCTGTGTTGAAGATGCTCATACCCATGAAAATCAGCCTGTAATGATGCTTTTACCTCTTGAGCAGTTGTAATACCGGTTTCAAACAGATTCAACTTTAGCGACACAAGAGAATCGGTTATGCTTCCGAGGCCGACGCCTTGAATATAAGCAGTGTTGTAACGTGCTCCTCCCGCATTATAGTCTTTAGCATTTTTGATGCAATCATCGATAAACAGAGAAAGAAACGGTGTAGGTAAATACTTGGCGTAGATTCGCTCTATTATATTGTTTCCGATGATTTTGATATCAATGAAATGCTTGAGTTGCTTCGCAAAGGCATCCATAAAATGCTCAAAATCTTCAAAAGCCTCCAGGTTTCCGGTTCGCAATCCAAGCTGATTTCCGGTTTCAGGATCGAGACCGTTGTTGATAGTCAGCTCCAGAATTTTCGTCAGGTTAAAGTACCCGGTAAGGATGTAACTTTCCGTGCCGAACGCCCCACTCTCAACGCACCCGCTGGCTCCACCGTTTCTTGCATCCTCCAGGGATTTGTTTTGTCTGACCAGTTCTTGCACAATGGTGTCGGTATTAAAAATCGAGGGTTGTCCAAAACCGGTTTTAACAATACGCAAGGCTCGCTTTAAAAAATGATCCGGATTTTTTTTGCTCAACTGAATCATGGAACTGGGCTGCAAGATCCGCATTTCTTCAATGACATCCAGAATCAGATAGCTAAGCTCATTAACCGCATTGGAGCCATCCGCTTTTAACCCGCCCAGGTTAATCAAGGCGAAATCGGTGTAGGTGTTGCTCTCTTTTGCAGTGATTCCGACCTTTGGAGGTGCCGGGTGATTGTTAAATTTAATCCAGAAAGCCTGTAACAATTCTTTTGCTCGTTCTCTGGTCAACCTGCCTTCGTTTATATCCGCTTCAAAAAAGGGATAAAGGTGCTGATCCAGTCGGCCGGGATTAAAGGAATCCCAGGGATTGGTCTCGGTGATGACCCCGATATGAACAAACCAGTAGTATTGCAAAGCTTCCCAAAAAGTATCAGGCGCATAAGCAGGAACTCTGCTGCAAATTGTTGCCATTTGCTCCAGTTCTTGTTTCCTCTTCGCGTCTTGTTCATTAATCGATTCTTCCTTGAGAAGTACTGCATAACGATTGGCAAAGTCGATCAAGGTCCGGGCTGAAGTTCTCATGGCTTCAAGCTCCTCACGTTTATCAAACGCCCGGGGGTCAGTAAAAAAATCGAGTTGATCCAACCCTTGCTCTATTTCATCAATTATTTCCAGTAAACCCTGTCGATATATTTTATCACCCAGAACCGTATGTCCCGGGGCTCTCTGCTCTTGGAACTCAGTGAATATCCCTGCCGTGTAGGCATCTTTCCATTCTTGTGAAACTTCCCTGAAAATCCGTTCGCGTATCGATTTTCCCTGCCAAAAGGGAATAATTGTTTCGGTGTAGTCAGATTTCACCGAATCATCGGCTTTGAATGAGACCTTTTCCCTACTATCAAGAGTTTCCAGGTCATCAATGCTGTGCAGACATACTTCCGGGTAGGTGGGAGTGGCTTTAGCTCCTGGTCCTCGCTCTCCCACAATTAATTCACTTTCAGCCAAAGCCAGTTTTTTATTAAGCATGAGATGCCTAAAAGCAAGAGCCCTTTTTACCGGGATGGCTGCACTTTCCGCCTCCACACTCCGGTAAAAATCGGTCAACAACATAGCCCTTTCCGACGATATGCTTTCGACGGTATCAAGTGATGTTTGTCGTAATCTCATAATGCGCTTATTCATATGGTTATCCTCCGATAGAGACTTCATAGCCCATTGATTGCAGGTCGGATTGCATGTGTTTTAAATCCTCGTTTGTGAGTGATTTGACTCCCTTCATCTGATTAATAATTCCCAGTCGTTGGTATTTGGTCTCGGCTATATTGTGAAAAGGCAGCAAGGATATCTTACTGACGGTTTTTATGCTCGCAAGCATTTGAACCAGGGCATTGATGTTATGATGTGTATCGGTAATTCCGGGAATCACAGGAAAGCGAATCGTTATCTTTTTACCTGTATTGGCCAATCGTTTTAGATTATCCAGAATTATCCGGTTCGAGACCCCGGTGTAGGATTTGTGTTCATCATCATCCATCAGTTTGAGATCGTATAAAAACAGATCGGTTTCTGCCAAAATATCTTCAAACGCCGAAAAAGGTGCAAAACCGCTGGTATCAAGACAGGTGTGAATATCTTGCTGTTTGCAGTATTTCAAAGCGGTTTTTACAAATTCCAATTGAAATAACGGTTCTCCACCCGAAAAAGTGACACCTCCACCCGATTCATCGAAAAAAACAATTTCTTTTTCAATCTCATTCGCTAACGTTTTAATCGAAAAGGTCTGCCCGATCTTTTCGAGTTGAGTGCCTACAATTCGATCGCCGATTTTATTGTCACGTTCCAAGACCTGCGAATCGTTTCGAAAACTTTCAGGGTTGTGGCACCACCAGCAGCGTAAGGGACAGCCTTTCATGAACACAGTCAAACGGATTCCCGGTCCATCATGCAAGGCAAATCGTTTTAAATCAAATATCAACCCTTCAGTCATCTAATTCCCGTGATCTTCTGTCATGGCGGATACAAACAGCTGAAAATAGTGTACGACTGCTTCATGTTCAGTTCCCGGAATTCTTGAAAAAACCTGTTTGATATAATCGTTATTAACCCGGTTTAACCGGTTACAGATTTGTTTACCTTCCGGAGTCAGCGAAACCAATAAACTTCTGCGATCATCAGGATTTGGTGTGCGGGCAGCCAGTTTTTTTTCAACCAGCCCATCCATGGTACGGCTAAGTGTACTTTTATCCACGCCCATGCGGTCGGCCATTTGGCTGATTGTTGCTTGTCCCGCATCACCAAGATCTATAACAGTGTGGCACTGAACGACACTCAATCCTCCAGTGCGGTCATCTCTCTTTTGACGGACTACAACATCACGTTCAAACTTCCTGAGAATTTTTCTGAACAATTGGATTTTATCAAGTTGCATCGGTAATTCTCCCAATCTAATTTCAAAATAGTTGTAGCCTGCAACTATTTGACTGTCAAACTAAAAAGCGGTTATCGTTGTCGACTGCCAGGAAGTAGTTTATAACCGGTTAAAATATTTAGATAAAAGGTGATTTGAATTTTAAAGGGGAAAAAAGAGAAACTGCATTTTCCGATAACCGATAACAGTATTTAATATCTGCCTGCTTTGTGCTAAACTTTGCTCGCATGTTTCGCAAAACAAACGGGGAACGCCATGATTATACTGAGAAAATGTTCCGGATTTTTGTTGATAATGATGTTGTTGTTTAAGACAAAAACTGTGACGGCCCAATTTGACGGAAACTTTGAAATTGAGCGGCATTACCTGGCGATAGAGAATTTTTTGGATTGGAAGGCATATCAACCGCCCATCAGTTGGAAATATGAATGGGCTTTGACACCGGTTGGTATGCAGGCTTCTGTCGGCAGCATATCCATGGAAGAATTCTACACAGACTATGATATTCGCTTTACCGGTGAGCTTGGAGAATGGGTTAGTTTTTATTTCAATCAAACCGAAACGTCTTTGTATCGTAAAGAATCCGCCTATCAGGAAGTCGAGTTTAGATTTGGTAAAACCTATGCACTTTCCCTAATTGGATTTCCCACCCATGATAAGAAAAATGCTCAAATGGGTTATGCCCTGTCCCGGGGAAAACGGTTTTCGCCCAGCCTTGTCAGGATCAGCAGTATCAATCAATTTTTTTTCTACAATGAAAAAAACCTTGATACGGAGAAAAACACCAAGGTTGATGAATACAAAACGACACCCACATTTAATCGCCTGGAACTTCAGTTTTTCTCTCCGGACAGCCACATGCTGCAGTTAGACGCCAAGCAGGTAACCAAAACCGAACTTGAAGCGGAAAATCCCCAAAAAACCTCAACATATGAATCAACCGGCTATTCATTCACTGTGGATTGGATCGAACAAAACTCGTGGATATTGGGGGTTAGCGGTTATGGGCATGGTGAATACCGTGAGCAGCTGCCGGAAAGTCCGGCGGCAGACAATCCCGATTTAAAGCAAGACCTTATGCTGCAGTGGTTGGATATGTATTTTCACACTGCGCTGTCTGAGAAAAACATTTTGACTGTCGGCGTTTTAGGTTCGAAATTTAACAACCAGATCAGCTCCTCTTTTCCTGAAAGCGAATACGATTTTTTGTTTACAACAGCACAAGTTTACGGACTCTGGAAACGCAAACGCTCCGAATGGTTTCAATGGGCCTTTTCCATGCAGGCCGGAGATGCTGTTTTGCAAAAAGATTATATTGGAATTGAGGAAACTATTGATGACCGCACTACGGAATTAAAGGCGGGTGTTGGTGTTATTTTGACAAAGCAAGATAACTATCGATTGTTTGCCAACACAACCTGGGATTTGGATATATTCCAAACACGCCAGTGGGATGGCGGAAATGTTCAGCTCCAGCTGGTATTTTGAGTTATGATAGTCTTTATTGCGCTGAGCGACTTGCTTCCAAACGGTTTTTTATCGCAGAGATGATAAAAAACCAGATCGCTCCACCAAACACTTTGGCAAGAAACTGACCCAACACGATAAACGGCAATAGCTGTCCAAATGCCAATGTCGGGAATACCAGGCTGTCTACACCTGAGGAAACAACATTTGAACCGTTGACTTTCAAAAACCTGGTTTTTCCTTTCAACAGCTGGAAGATTAACGCATCAGCGATTCCTGCGGAAGCAAATGCTATGAAAGAAGCTTTAGCGACGTTTTCTGCTTCTTTGTTCAGTAACCAGGATATTATGCTTCCGGCGGCAATCAACAAGCCCATTTTCCAAACCAGCCCTTTGCCCTGCCAAGCCTCATGCAGATAGTCACGAACAGTGAGATCCAAACCTATAAACACAAATGCGGTTACAATCGTAGCTGTTGGTCCCAGAATCGTGATAATCAAGTTAGCCGCTACAATGGCACCGAGGTAAAGGAGAATATATGGCATAATGTGTAACTTATTGTGAATTATTGGGGCATAAACAATTAATTTTATATCCAACCAACAATAAAAAAAAGCTTTCAATAGCCATATTTATTCCGGCGATTATCCGGATCAAGACCCATATCTTTTAGGAAGGTCTGCAGATTGCTTCGATGACGTTGATACGCCCTTCATACAGATTCTTTCGCACATTTTTTGCCCTGACTTTCAAGTTTTCGTCAAGAACCAGTTTTTGGGAAAGAGTGGGGGAGGTCGATGTGGTTGGTCGGTTTTTCAAAGACTCAAACCAGGCCAGAGCGTTATCCGTGATATTTTCCCATAAATCAAACCGGAAGCCTGATTGCGCCAGGATGTTTTTTAAGCTTTCGGGTGTTTCCAAAAAACTATTCTCCTTTGTGGATGCCCACGGAGCAGGATATATCACAGGTTTGTTTTCTCCTGCAGTTATATCATGGATTAGCAGTTTCCCGGTGGGTTTTAGAACTCTGGCAATTTCTTGATAGAGTAGCGACTTTTCCTTGATGTTCATGGCACAGTGCTGTGTCCAGGCGGCATCAAACGATTTTGATTTGAAAGGCAGACATAAAGCATTTCCATTGATATATCCGATGACACCTTCAATGCCTACGGACCTGGTTAATTTTTCTGCCAGCTGACAATATGAAGCTGTCAAATCCAATCCGACAACCTGCATTCCAAATTCGTGAGCCAGCAATCTGGCTGGGCCTCCAATCCCTGAACCCACATCTAACACCAATGATTCGGGCTGAAGGTTTGCCTTTTTCCCCAGATGCCGACTGGCCGGTTTTCCACCAATATGCATTTCATCAAAACCTGCCAGGTCTTGTAGAGTAATAGATGCGAAAGTCTTTTGTTGTAAAGCCAACGCGTCTTCAATTTTTTTTATCAAATTCAGAGAATCGTAATGTCGGGTCACTCCTTGATAATTTTTATTGTCTATCATATTGTTCTGCTACCCTGAAATGATTAGTAAAAGAGACTATCCGAAAAACCGAAAACTGTTGTAAGCCATGACGACCTGTTTAAAACAATGTATCCAATTTTTGAGGAAGGCTCCAATGGAAAAACCAAAAGGTTTAAGGCCCTTGATTGTTAGACAGTTTATTTTTAATAGCTTTTTCCTCGCCTTTTCACAGATTCGCAAACTTTTCTTGTCGCTGAATATGAAAACTGGGAAAATAGGCAAAAGTGATATCGAGTTCTTGTTGAATCTGCCTTACCAATCTTAACCCCTTGGTGGAGCCCCTGGTGATGAACCTATTCAGAAATCTATTATTTACCGGTATCTTGTTGTTTGGCCCTTTCAGCAGCTATGCCGTTGATGGATATGAAAAATATCGATTTGGGATGACCCTGGAAGAGTCCAAAAAAGTTCATGCATGTGCCTGGGAAAAACAGGATATCGATTTTCCGGGTTTCATGATTTACGGTAATAAACGAGCTGCACTTTTCAAATGCAGTAGCTATCCTTATAAACAACGCAAGATTGAATTCTATCTGGAATTCATTGATAATATCCTGCAACGTATCATCCTGGATATATCCGCAGCAGAGAAGGAAAATCTTCAAACCTTGAAGGCGTTAAAAAAGCAATATGGCTTTAAAAAAGGTTCGGTTCAGGAAAAAGGACGCAGGAAGATCTATAGCTTTGATGATGTTTCGGTAGAGGTAGAAATCTATGCGGCACCATTAAACCTGATGTACCTAAGGTTTTATTCGAAGAATTATCGTCAATTGATCAGACAGCCGTATTTGAAGGGATTAGAAACCTGATTTCAGGCTGAAGTATCCCCGGGTTTATCTTTTTCGATGTCGGCCCAGGTGCTTTTTACGGCATCGGTTTGATCCAGGAAAAAACTGATCTGCGCGAAAAAATTCTGCTTTTCCTGCAAAATGCTCTTTTTTATCAATCCCAAAACACCTTGAGCTTTGATTGCCTTTTGCGGAATTTCCTTGTAGTCCATGGTTGTGATAAACACCACGGGAAAGGGCTTGTTCAAAATGTTAAAAATCTGGCACATGGCCAGTCCATCCAGATTTGGCATGCTGATATCGGTGAGAACCAGGTCCGGCTCAATCAACAATGCTTTAAAGATTCCTTCCAAGCCATCTTCAGCGCCATACAAATCATATTCTCGGGTAGAATCCAGTAGTCGCATCATGCCGGTTTTTACAGTCTTATCATCTTCAATCACAAGAATTTTCTTCTTCCCCGATTTCCCCAGCAAATTAGCCCATTCGCGTTGTCGAAAGCTGTAAGCATATTCAACCGACTCCGGATCGATTTTTTCGATATCAAAAATGATGGATTCCAAATCTTCCCGCATTTTATCTTTCGGGAAGGTAACGCCTTTAGGAGGGTGTTGTATAAAGCCCAAGACATTTTCGAAGGACAAGGCATGTTTTCTAAACTTCATGTCGGGAGCGGTTAATATGATCGGAGTTCGAATCATTAAAGTGTTTAAGATTCGGGCCATGGACATGCCGTTCAAATGGGGAGATTCCAGATCGGCTACAATCAGGTCGGGAAGATAACGAATCGTGTCTCGGATACAATGGATACAGTCCTTGGCGGTCATGATCTTAAAATCGAGATTGAAGAGGAGATCTGTCATCTCTTTGGACTGATTTACTGCAATGATGTTATTTCCTAAATTCATCTGTCCAATCCAGTGGTTTATGGTGTTAAAGACGCCCAAACGCTGGAGTCGCCTTCGAATTCGCCGATTTTGTCAAGATCCGCTGTTTTATAACTGGCTTGCAGTGCCTTTTTTTCTTCGTCTGAAATTTGCAATATTTGATCGATCCTGTCTTCCAGCAGGGAATTGTCGTTTTCCAGCTCCTGCTTAAGCAGGTATCCTTTGATGCCTTCGAGGGAAGAAGCCTTTTGAATCGTTTCTATATCGGCCTTTTCAGAAAGATAGATGATGGGAAACGGATGGCCTAAAATATAAAGAATTTTCGCCAGGTTAACACCGTTAATCTTTGGCAGATCAATATCACTGATAATCAGGTCCGGTTTGATCATCACCGCTTTGAAAACAGCTTCCTGACCATCAGGCGCCCGGTAGAGCTCATAAATCTCGGATTCACCAATCATGGTATTGATAGACTCCACGGTATGGGAGTCGGATACTATCAAGATTTTTTGGCGATCGGACTTGGCAAGAAGGCTCAGGATCTCTTTTTCTTTTAAAACGTAAGAAACATCGTGATATCCGCGATCAAGACTGTTGATGGTTTCGTTGACCTGATCGGTCAACTTTTTTCTGAGTTCCGATTTGAAGCAGATGTGTTTGACATAGGGAAAATTCTCTTTGTATTGCGTTGCCTGTTCCTTGACAGTGACGAATATGGCCGGGATTTCCAGCTGCATCATGGTTAGGATCTTCATCATATTCAGACCGTTCAGATGAGGCATCATTAAATCAACGGTCATCAGATCCGGATGATGGCTTAATGCCAGGCGGATGCCCTCGATTCCGTTTTTTGCTGTAAAGGTTTCAAATCCCTGGGATTTCAGAAGTTGGGAGATCAACATTCTGGTGGCGTCATCATCATCTATGACAAGCACTTTTTTCATAACTAGTGAGCCGTGATCGGTTTGAAAGTTCTGTTATAATAGGATGACCATACAATACTGATACCAAAAAAGATATTCCTCGAATCTTTTGCCGGACAAGCAAAGCGGAGTACTATCCGGTTACCGTTCAATCACTGAGGATAACCTGTTGATTGTGTTTAATAGTTTGGTTTTGTTAATTGGTTTGGTTAAATGAGAATTGCAACCTACCTTAAGGCTTTTTTGCTCATCTTCTTTCATGGCATTGGCTGTCAGAGCGATGATATGAGTTGGTGTTCTACCCTGCTCTTTTTCCCATTTTCTGATCTTTTTTGTCGCCGTATGACCATCCATAACCGGCATGTGAATATCCATTAAAACAAGGTCGTATTGGTTGCTTTTAAAGGTATCAACAGCTACTCTTCCGTTTTCGGCAGAGGACAACTGGTGGATGGTTTTGGAAAGATATAGTTCAATCAGCAGCCGGTTGTCATCCGAATCATCCACCAACAAGATATTCAAAGGTACGGCAGGAGATTCCAACTCCTTTGCATCGGTGGCCGGCGTGTTTTTCAATAAAACCTTGGTGCCTAATACTCGTTTGATATTCAAAACAAGATGTTGGGTTTTAATTGGTTTGCTTAAATAAGTATGGATGCCGAGTTGCTCCAGCCTTTTAACTCCTTCACCGAAATCGATTGGAGTCAGGATGGCTATTAATCCGATTTTTGACTCTGAAACATCCCGGGTTTTCTTTAGGATTGAATAAGCATCACCGTTGCTGATTCTGCAGTCTAAAATCAATATATCGTAAGGATCACCTGATTTAATTGCCTGGTTGACCAGTTTGATTACATCTTTGCCGCTGTTTGTGTAATCTACCGTTGATCCCATTTGCTGCAGTCTTTTGATCATCAGATTGCCACTGGTTTGATTTTGATCCCCAACTAATATCTTTCGGTTCGTTGCAATTAATTCAGTGTCTGTAGAGGCATGATCGCCTGTTTGGATTTTAAATGGACAACTGAATTGAAATCGACTGCCTTGATCCGGTTCGCTTTCCAACCAGATTTTCCCACCTAACAACTCAACTAGTTTCTTGGATATGGATAAGCCCAGCCCGGTGCCTTTGTACTCTCTTGTGGAGGAAGAATCAGCTTGTTTAAAGCTGCGAAAGATTTTTCGGTGAAATTCTTTTTTAATGCCGATTCCCGTATCTTTAACTGAAAAAATCAGCTCAACGGTATTTTTGGATTGCTTTGGGGATCTTTTTTTCAGTTTTTGGCTCACTTCCACCAGAATTTCTCCCTGATGGGTAAATTTCACCGCATTGCCTATCAAGTTCACCAAAATTTGCCTTAAATGGCCGGCATCCCCAATCAAATGGACGGGAGTTTCCGGATGGATGTAATGTATTAACTCGACGTCTTTTTCGAATGCTTTTAATGAAAGTACCTCACAAGTCTTTTCAATGACACTTTCCAGGTTAAAATCGATCGATTCGGTTTCAAACTGGTTCCGTTCTATTTTCGAGAGATCAAGGATGTCGTTGATCAGGTTCAGGAGGTTTTCTCCCGCTGATCGTGTGACGCTGACATAGCTTTTTTGTTCTTCGTTCAGTTCTGTTTCGGAAAGCAAATCTGCCATACCTAAAATGGCGTTCATGGGTGTTCTGATGTCATGGCTCATGTTGGCAAGGAACTCTGATTTGTGCCTGTTGGCCCTCTCTGCAGCTTCTTTTGCCAGGCGCAGTTCTTTTTCCGCCGTTTTTCTTTTGGTAACGTCCCGATAAAACATACCCACAGCAATGACTTCATTTTTTTCATTGCGCACCGGGGCGAAGCTGGATTCACTATAAACCAATCGTTTTCCGATATTAAGGCTGTCCTCCGCTTTTAGAGACTGGTGGGAATCAAATACGGACTTAATACGTTCAATAAACCGATTCATCAGGTTCGGAATGTGTATCATACCGCTGTAGATGTTTTTACCTTCTACTTTGGAACGATCGGTTCCCGTATGCTCAATCATCGCCCTATTGGCATAAAGATAATTAAGATTCTTATCCCAGACAGCGATGCAATCATTGGTCGATTCAAATACAGCACGGAAACTCTCTTCGCTCTTAACCAAAGATTCCTGGACGGATTGTCTTCTCAATATTTCTTTTTCCAGTAGTTTTCTTTGGCAATAAAGATCCACAAAGACCCTGACCTTTCCCAACAAAAGCCTGGGATCAAAAGGTTTCGCGATATAATCGACCGCCCCTGTTTCTATACCTTCCAGGATCATTTCGGAAGTGTGATGAAAAGCAGTGATAAAGATGACAGGAAGAATTTGGGTGGTTTTTTGTTTACGCATTTTTCTGACCAATTCGAATCCGTCCATACCCGGCAGTTGGACGTCGATCAGTGCAAGTGCGTAGTCTTTTTGTTGGGAGAGGGCCAATGCTTCAGGGCCGGTAGTGGCTTTGACAAAATCCAGATTCAGTTCTTCAAGAATCTCCTCCTGAAGGATCAGGTTCCCCGGTTGGTCATCAACCATGAGAATGGCTGGTTTTTCCATCGTTTTATCAATGCGTTACCGGATCTATTGGTAAGGATTTAACGCTGTCAACTATGCTTCATAACCCATTTCAGCCATAACGTTTAATACCTTGGATTTGGAAATTGGCTTGACCAGAAAATACTCACATCCCTCTTTGAAACTGGAAAGGATGTGGTCTTTGGAATCGAGGGCAGAAACCATTACTATTTTTGACTCGCCCTCACCTTCTCCATAATTCAGGTTTTTCGATTCCCAGTCTCTGATTTCCTGAAGTACCTGGTGACCGTCCTTTTCCGGCATCATAATATCCAGAAAAATAACATCGTAAGGAGTTTTATGTTTATGTGCATCGAGAAAAGCATTAACGGCTTTTTCGCCGTTGGTCACAATATCCGGTTCGCAAAAGGATACCAGCAAATGTTTGATTAGCTGACAGTTTGCCAAATCATCATCTACAATTAATATCTTCATCAATTTGATCCCATGTTACATTTAATTGAAGCACCAGGTATGCCCCCATGCGGGAATTACGCTTTCCCGCTACATATCCGGTGATGATCCGGTTTGGATGTTTGACTGTGAACATCATTCAATATCGGACAATCCATTTCCTAGAATTGTCCGGGAAACCCGGTCAAAAATCAACTTATTTTTCTTATATTAGCGTCGACAACTCTTTTCGTCACGATGAGTCGATTAGAAGAGTAAATATTTTCAGAAGATTAAAGAGCCGAATCCATTAATCGAAAGCGCCATGACGTCCCTTTCCGCCGGCGAACTGTTTGGCACCTCCTGTCGTTTCTCCAGATTGAATCACCCTTAAGCCCATTTCAGTTTCCGTCCTTAAGGCCTCTTCAAGCGTCAAGTCCCATTGTTTGTAGGATGAAAGACGATCACTTCTCATACATTGCTGGGGAAATGCGGTTAATTGTTCAGCAAGCTCCAATGCTTTGGTCAAAGCCTGGCCGGGCTCGGTTATTCGATTGGCCAGACCCATTTGTTCCGCTTCA
>JANQLH010000316.1 GCA_028280735.1 SAR324 cluster bacterium
TCCAGCGACAAATGTGGCGACCATTACCGTAGTGGCAAAAGTGATCGGTAAAAAAGCTGCAACCATTTATGTAGTATCGATCCTTTTTTGCTCCTTGATGATGGGTTTGTTGGTGAATGAAATCTATTATTTGCTTGATTTGGATATCACAAACTGGTCGTCAGTTGCTGAAACAGAATCTCACGGATTCATCGCCTATGGTTCAACTGCTGTTTTGTTTGTGTTTATCCTTCGGGGTTTTTTAAGGAAACTTGGGGGTCAGTTCAGGCAACGAAACGTAGCCACAAGCGATTCATCAAGCTAATAGTATAGATAAAAAACAGGGAAATCATGAGTGAGGCAGGAGATTCATGGTAGTAGCTTGCAAATAATGACCTGGAACTCCAAAAGGCGTGAAATGAACCAAGTAAAACCGGTACAGTCACGCCTTTTTTATGGAGCGAGGTATTATTCCTGTTTATCCAGGGTTGGCAGATCGTTGCAACTATGTTTGACCTGGGGACTGCATGAACAGCCGCCAGAGCAACCGCTTTTGCCTTTGAATTGTCGATAGATATTCCGACCGACATAGGCTGCGGTGAGAGCCACGATAAGTATGACGATTAGTGTTTCCATAATTATCCTACCAAGAAACCGAATGTTGATCCAATTTGATACACAAGAGCTGCAATACTGAAAGCCAGCACAGTGTTAAACGCCATGGAGAAACCGGCCCATTTCCATGATCCTGCCTCTCTGGCAATAGCAACAACAGTTACAAAACAAGGTGCATAGAAAATCGTGAAAAGAATTAAGCTCAAAGCTACCAGGGGATTCCAGTTCGGATCATTCTGCAGGGTTTCTCCCAGTGAGCCTGTTTCCTCCGGATCCACTTCTCCCAGTGAGTAAGCTGTACCCAGGGTAGATACCACGACTTCCTTGGCAGCAAAACCACCCACCAATGCTATGTTGGTTCTCCAGTCAAATCCCGCTGCTTGGGAAACCGGTTCCATGGCGGTACCGATCGAACCTGCAATAGATCCCCTGAGAGCCTTTTCAGCTTCCTGCATATCTACACTGACTAACTGAGCTTTGACATCAGCCGCAGCAGCCGATAGTTCTGCCTCCTCATTATCTGCAGCGGTTTCAATTTCGCTCAACACTTCGGCACCGGCTGCCTGCATAATGGTCTCCCTTTGGTTTTCAAAAACCGCCAGATCCGATTCAGGTAATCCGGGAAATGTCATCATGGCCCAAAGGATGATTGAAATACCCAAGATGATGGTTCCGGCTTTCTTAATGTATTGCCAGGTTCTTTCCCAGGTATGAATAAGCAGACCTTTTATTGTAGGCAGTCGATATGGTGGCAGTTCCATAACAAAGGGTGTTGGAGGACCCGATATCAGGGTCATTCTGAGAACCTTGGCAACGATCAACGCACCACCCCAGGCAATAAGAGTGATGATAAACATCATCATTGCCTCATTTTTTCCGAAAAAGGCACCCACCAACAATGCCATAACCGGCAGTTTAGCACCGCAGTTCATAAAAGGAACTGTTAGCAGCGTAGCAAGTTTCTCCCGGGGAGATTTCAAGGTTCTGGAGGCCATCACTCCCGGCACAGCGCATCCCCCGGCGATACCGCCTGAAACGATAAAAGCCATCACCGAATTCCCGTGCAGGCCAAAGGCGGCAAAAACCTTGTCCAGCATAAAGGCGACTCTTGCCAGGTAACCGGAATCCTCCAGAATCGAAATCCCAAAAAACATAAACATGATTAAGGGGACAAATCCAAGAACCCCTCCAACTCCGTCGATGATTCCGGATACAACAAGGGATTTCAGCAGACCATCAGACATATTATCGGAGGCAAGACCATTGAGCCATCCAAAGATATTTTCGACCCAGGCAACCGGGGTTTCGCTATATGTGAAAACAAACTGGTAAAGCCCATATACAATGGCTGCCATAATCAGCGGACCAACAATTCTATTGGTTAATACCTTGTCAACCTTATCCGATAATTCCAGATTACTGGTATCTCGCTTGCGTTTGATCACATCCTGCTTCAGCACCGATGCAATGTATCCGTAACGATAATCGGATATCATCGCTTCCGGATAAGTGTCCAGTGTGGCTTCAAGATGTTTGGAAACTGTTTTTACGACCTGTTTCAACTCATCGGAAACCGCCTTATTACTGGCATCTCCTTTTTCGATTATGAGTTCGTCATTTTCCAGGTATTTGATGCCTACCCACCGGGCCGGATAAAAACCCGTCAGAAAATTGTGTTGTCGGATTATCTTCTCCATTTCGATGAGAGCGTTGTCCAGATCATCACCATAGGAAATGTTGAATTCTCTTGGTTGTTTTTCGCTTCCCGCCAGTTTGGTAACTTCCGCCAGCACTTCCTGTTTTCCTTTGCCGGTTCTGGCAATAGTCGGAACAACCGGGACTCCCATAAGCTCGGAGAGTTTTTTATCATCAATGGTTATGCCTCGTTTTTCAGCGGCATCCACCATATTAAGTGCGATACAGACTGGCACACCCAATTCCAAAAGCTGCACTGTCAGATATAAATTCCGCTCAAGATTAGAGGCATCGACAATATCCACAACAGCTTCAATTTTTGACTCCGTAAGGTAATTTCGAGCTACTACCTCATCTTGCGAGTACGCCGTAAGGGAGTAAGTACCGGGTAAATCAACAATGTGAATATCTTTACCATTCAAAGATGAATACCCCTCTTTCTTTTCAACCGTAACTCCCGGATAGTTTCCAACATGCTGACGGGCTCCTGTCAGCTCGTTAAAAAGGGTTGTTTTGCCACAGTTCGGATTACCTCCCAAGGCAATTGAAATCATATCAAGTTGTTTACCCATGTTATTCTACCTCCACTTCAATAAAGTCAGCTTCACTGTTTCTTAAACTCAGTGTAAACCCGCGTGCTCTTAAAGCAACGGGGTCGGACAGAGGAGCGCGCCCCTGAATGGTAACTTCAGTACCTGGTGTCAATCCCATGTCGCGTATGCGCCTTCCCAATTCACCAGTCACTTTAATCGATACAATTTTTCCGGATTGATTCACTTGCATCTTTCTCATATTAATTGTTGCCAATGCTTGCCTCCTAATTATCAATAAGGTCGAAATTAAGGTTTTCTGCTTAATCAATTTCTTACCTGGTTTCAATAAAAAACCCATGTGTTACGGATAACTCTTCCGGGTGGTAAGAAGTTTATTTCGTGTATACGGAAATCAGATATTTTTATAAGTGGTGTTTGTCAAGCTGCAAACAGAAAACTAAATTGATTCTGAACAAGAATCGTAGTTTTCCTTCAACAACCTTCCTATCAACCAGGTTCTCATGAGCATTTGTGATCACTAATCTTTCCATCGTAGCTATGAATCAACACTTTCTTATTTTTATAATGAAAATGCTTAAAACACAACTTGTGTTTAACGTGTAGTCAACTTCATTCTATTTCATATTTTATTTTAACTAAAGGCAATCATACATCACATCGAGCTTTCATAACATGTCATGTTTCAGTTAATGATTTTAAGCTTGACTCATTTATTTGCATATACGAAAATATATCATTCGCACATAAAACAAAATAAACATAACCCTGGAGCTGGTCATGCTTAAAGCGGAATTAGACAAATGGACAGATGATGTAACTGTTGTGGAGATTCCAACTGGTATTAAATCGATTTGGGAGGTAGCCCAAAGCAATCGATGTCCCGTGATTGGGTCTTGCCTCAATGCGGAAGAGCACAAGCGTATGCTCAAAAAATCCGGATACCAGATAAAAGGGCTCAAGCTTTACCAGGTTCATGCCCATATTATGAGAATGCTCCATGACGAAAATAGAGTGTCTGTCAAAGTGGACAACTATTTGAGGCGGAAATATAAAAACGAGATTGAAGCATTTGGCCATGCAAACGAACAAGAGATGCGTGCGGAATGGAATAAAAGACTAAATGACGGAAATTTTGCCGGTCTATTCTATCTAGCCTGTACAAGAAGGGATGTTTCTGAAGACCTGGTAGAGGACATGTTCGGTGAGATCCATATGATGTCCCATCATGGCGTTAACGCCATATCCAGAATCAAGGGTGAACTTGGGGAAGCCCAAAACGCCAATTCCAAACTTAAAGAACAGATAAAAACTCAAAAACAAAGCTATCGGGAAATAAAAAAAGAGAATCAAGCCTTGCAGAATGAGCTTAGTGTAGCCTTGAAAAAGCTGGATTCACTGGACAACACCAAATCTACCGATAACAACAGAGAACCGGAACAACCTTTGCCTCTTCAGGACCAGGCAGAACTGAGATTACAATTACTGGAGCAGCAGAAAGAAATACAACAATTAAAGACCGAACTACGAGCACGTC
>JANQLH010000339.1 GCA_028280735.1 SAR324 cluster bacterium
TGCTCCGCAGTAAGAGTCTTTACTAGTGACATGTATCCTCCTCAAAGGAAATTTCCTTGCGCAAGAGTCGCATCGGTAGTTCATATATTTATTTAATAAAGCTGTGTTGTATTTTCTGCGAGAAATGTACCAACGATAAAGACTTTATGGAGATATTGACGAAAAATAGATCACCAGCCGGGGGCTTTTATTAACCTGGTAATCCGCTCTTACCAGGATCCGGTTTCAGGGAAGGTAATTCTTTGTCTACAACCAGGGCAAGTGTCTGCCTGTACCCAAACAGCTCCCTCTCTCATTTCTCCAAGGGACCTGTTTTTCGACAAGGCATGAACATGTCCCAGGTACAAAAATTGTCTCGATTTAATTCGGGACAACCAAGCCATCAACCCTTCCAAGTGGGAAGCGTGGAATTCGGCTTCCAAAGAGTTTCCGGAATGTTCATTTGATGAGAAACCCAACGGGCCATAACAAAAAGCAGGTCTGACAGACGATTTAAAAACATTTTGATATTGGGATTGGTTAATTCATCCCGACTGAAGTGAATCACCAAACGCTCAGCCCTGCGACAAACGGTACGTGCCTGGTGGAGATGGGCGTTGATAAGATTACCCCCAGGCAACACAAAGCTTTTCAATGGCTTGATTTTTTCGTTCAGGGCGTCGATCAATCCTTCGAGCCATTGAACATCGGATTCTTTTGATATAATCTGGCCTTCATAGGAATCGTCACTGTGGGTTGCCAGTTCTGAGCCGACATCAAATAGTTTTTGTTGGATTGCCAACAGAATTTCGGACAATCGTTTCCAGTGATCAGCCGGCTGTCGCTCCAAAACCAGGCTACGCACAATCCCAATAATGCTGTTTAGCTCATCTACGGTGCCGTACGATTCTATTCTAACATTATCCTTAGCCATCCTGCGTCCACCTACCAGACTCGTATCACCTTTGTCACCGGTTCTTGTATATACCTTGTTTATTGTTACCATAGATTCTCCTGGAGAAAGGTTTTGGCAACTTGTATGGCCCGTGCTTAAACGTAAAACCGTTAATCCCCTATCCAGCCTTGTGCCGGATGGCGAATTTCAGACTGAAGATTAAGGCATTACCATTACAGGCAAGTGCCGGCTGAGAGCCGACCACCGAACCTTCAAAGCACTAAAGGTCAATAAACCAAGCTGCTTTTAAAGCGTTTATTGATAGGGGTTAAATTGGTTTTTGTTCAGGCACCGACTAATACTATTGCCTGACTACCGGCTTTTCTCGCTTCACTGTCCCAGCTGATGGTGATACATATATGCCACAATTAGTGACTAACCCTTTTAATTCAACACTTAATACTGAGCGAGGCAAGAACACTGAGACAGTCGATTCGTTTAAATTGTCACTTTTCTCCTAATCACTGCATAACTGGTTCCTATCATCTTGTGAAACACTTTACAATTGATGACGCCAATGTTACCATCCGGTGAAAATCATCCTATAATTCAGACCAATAGATCAGTTGCATCTTTTGCTTTTTGTCGTAAATTCGAAGTAAAATGGAACCGTCATATACGGTCGGGCTATTTACAGGCAATCAAAAAGTTGAAGGTATTTTGATATTCCTACGAGCCCTTTAATAGTGGAACTACACTGAGCCTTCGACACCTGACAACAACGTGAACATGATGGTTTATTCACAACGGCACAGCATTTGAAGAAGGTAGAAACTATTATTTCCATTGATTGTCAATAACTTGGTAGAAGCCCATAAATCCGGGTCGCATCGATTTTACCAACAAGACAACAATTTGTTTTACATTAAAATGAATCAAAATAGTCAAATACTGTCTGGAGGTAGTAATGGTTAAGAAAGCATCCCTATATTTTTCAGAAAAGCACAAAGTTGTCGTGGAATCTCTCTGGAACGGAGATCAAGATCTTCAATGTGACGGTGAACCGATGGTTGAGCTACAAGCAAACACCGCGAACGCTGCCGCTGAAGAACACGTTCCGGTAATCGAGAGGGACGGCAACAAGGTGACAGTCAGGGTTGGTGAGACGCCACATCCGATGGATGCACACCATTACATTTTATTTGTAGAAGTGCTGGCAGGTAACAAGATATACAGACATGACTTCAAAGAAGGCGATACGGTTGCTGAAGCAACTTTTTTGATTGAAGCTCAGGACATCAAGGCAAGGGCTTTCTGTAATCTTCATGGTTTATGGGAAACAAGCTAAAATTTTGACTTCGATTATCGTCCCTCCATCACTGTGATGGAGCTTTATAGAACCAATACTCTTAGGGAGGAAGAAAATGGAATTCAAGTCAATTGACGACATCATCCAATACGCCATTGATAAAGAAATTGAAGCTGCCGAGTTTTATGAGGCAGCCGCCAAAAATATCAAGCTGGTTGGCGCTGAGCATGTTCTCAACGATTATGCTGCTGAGGAAAGAAAACACGAACAAATTCTGAAAGAGCTGAAAACCGATAAGAACAAGATCAAGGGTTACAAGTTTGAAAAAATTCAGGATATTAAACGAAGTGATTTTCTGGTTGAGATGGAATATCGGCCCGATATGGACTATGTTGAGCTGATGCGACTGGCGATGAAAAGGGAAGAGAAAGCAAGCAAACTTTACTCGTCACTTGCCGAATCTGCTGAAGAACCCGAATTTGCGGAGTTTTTCAACGTGCTGGCGCAGGAGGAATTAAAGCATAAAAACGAACTGGAAACCATGTACGATGATTACATGAAGCAGCATGACGATTAAATTCGCTCAAGAAATGGGCCCCGCATTGACGGGGCTTGTTTCATAGTATTCCCAACTCCAGCTTAACCTCTTCAGACATGGCATTGGGATCCCACGGCGGCTCAAACACCAGGTTTACATACACATCTTTTGTTTCCTCCAAGTTCTTGACACTGCTATTGACCTGTTCAACCAGCATTTCACCTACAGGGCAGGAGGGTGAGGTCAGGGTCATATCGATATACGCATTGTTCTCTTCATCGAGCTGAACACTATAAATCAACCCCAAATCGTATATGTTTACAGATATTTCGGGATCATGAATGGTCCGCAATGTGTCTATAATTTTTTGTTTTAGAGTATCATCCATAGCTATTCCGTTGTAACGACCTGTTCCGATTCCTGAATGGCGGCGTTCATAATGTGCCAGGATAGAGTCGCACATTTTACCCGCATGGGAAATTCTTTTACTCCTGACAGAGCTTCCAATTTACCGAGATCTTCATCATCAAATTCGGAATCATCCGTCAGCATTCTATGGGTTTTATCGAATAGTTCTTTGACCTCTTCAAGGGACTTTCCCTTGATTGCTTCCAGCATTAAAGAAGCTGACGCCTTGGAAATAGCGCAACCTCTTCCTTTAAACCCGACGTCTTCCACCCTGCCGTCTTTCACAGTCAGGTAAACACTGAACTGATCACCACAGAGCGGATTGTTTCCTTCGGCACTATGACTACATGCCCGGGGTATTTTATCAAAGTTCCTGGGATTTCTATTGTGATCAAGGATCACTTCCTCATAAAGACTGCGTAGGTCATCCGTCATGCAAACACCTCCCTTACTTTTATTAAACCTGCAACCAGCTCATCAATATCTTCTTTTGTATTGTACAGCGCCAGTGAAGCCCTGGTTGTGGCAGGCAAGTCAAATCGTTCCATAACAGGCATGGCGCAATGGTGGCCTGTCCTTACTGCTACTCCCTGTTGATCTAAAATGGTTCCGATATCATGAGGGTGAATGTCCTCAAAAACAAATGAAAGAATGCCTGCTTTTTGCGAAGCAGTACCGATAAGTTTTAATCCCTCCACTTCCAGCAGGCTCTTTGTTCCGTACTCCAGAAGCTCCTGTTCGTGACTGCTGACAACATTCAGATCAATACGATTTAGAAAATCCACCGCTGCTCCAAGCCCTATAGCACCCTCTATGTTGGGTGTGCCTGCTTCAAATCGATAGGGTGGCTTTGCAAAAGTAGAGCCTGTCAATCGGACGGTGCTGATCATTTCTCCACCTCCTTGATAAGGCGGCATCTCTTCCAACAGATCTTGCTTTGCGTATAATATTCCAATTCCGGTCGGACCATACATTTTGTGTCCCGACAATACGTAAAAGTCGCAGTCGAGGTCTCTCACATCGATTTTCCGGTGGGGTGCAGCCTGTGCACCATCCACCAGAACTTTGGCTCCTACCTGGTGAGCCTTGCCAATGATATCCTTGACCGGATTAACCGTTCCCAACGCGTTTGAGATATGGGTTACCGCAACCAGCTTTGTTTTTTCCGTCAGTTTTTCTTCCAATTCATCCAAAATCAATTCACCTGCCTGGTTGATATGCACGAACTTCACTACCGCACCGGTTTGTTCTGCCAGTAATTGCCAGGGAACTATGTTTGAATGGTGTTCCATTTCGGTAATGAGAATTTCATCTCCATTCCCGATAAATTTCCTGCCATAAGAATGAGCCACCAGGTTAACGGCTTCTGTAGCACCTCGCAAAAAAACAATTTCCTTGGTGCTTACTGCATTGATAAACTCCTGCAGCTTTTTTCGTGCTGCTTCATAAGCAACGGTAGCTTTTTCACTTAGATGATGAACTCCCCTGTGAACATTGGCATTGATCTCGTTGTAATAGGCTCGCATGCTCTCTATAACCACCCTGGGCTTCTGACTGGTAGCGGCATTGTCCAGATACACCAGTTTCCTGCCCCTTACTTCCTGGTTGAGAATTGGAAACTCATTCTGTATTGTTTTCAGAGCAATCTCCTGAAACGATGGTATTGTTTTTTGGTTTTGATAGGGAAAGTTCATTGCAGAAGCTCCTTTAGATCACCATTTGACGCCAGCCTGTTTAGTAAGATGGTTTTCACCAGCTTTTGAACTATTTCCGATTCAATACGGTCAACAACCGTGTTGGAGAAAGCGTAAACCAGCAGTTTGTGAGCGGCCTCTTTCTCCACTCCTCTTGAGGTCAGATAGAACAATTGGTCTTCATCCAGTTTCCCTGAGCTACTGCCGTGGTTGCATTTTACGTCATCCGCATAGATTTCCAATTGAGGCATGGTATCAATCTCGGCATCATTGGAGAGCAACATGTTGGCATTGTTCAATTGGGCATTGGTGCGCTGGGCATCCTGGTGAACTTTGATTCTTCCCCGGAAAACCCCTTTGCTTTTATGGTCCAGTACCCCTCGAAACATGGATTCGCTCTGACAATTGGGGACTTTGTGTTCAACCAGTGCGTAATTATCTGCCTGCCGCTCACCATCCACCATGAACAATCCGTTTAAGCGGCAGATGGCGTTTCCGCCGTTTAACTCAATATTCATATTGTGCCGAGTCAGTCGAGCGCCAAAATCATGGGTGTGTAGTATCAAACTACTGTTTTCTTCCAAAAAGGCACGATTCACTGCAAAATGAAACGCGGAAGCGGCTTCTTCCTGTATTTTCGTGTACTCAACCGTTGCCCCTGCATTTAAGACTGTTTGGGTAACAGAGTTGGAAAGGTATTCTTTTCCGTCTGACAGACTGACATGACGTTCCACAACAGTTGCCCTGGAGTTTTCGCCAAAAACCAACAGATTACGTGAGTGCATGCCGTTGTGTTGATTTTCCCGTGTCGATATATACAAAAGCTGTATGGGTTTCTGCAGAACCTTATCTGCTTCCAGGAAAAGGTATACACCATCGTTCATGAAAGCCGTGTTTAAGGACTCGAAAGCAGATACCGTGTCCGGGTATGCAATAAGATAATCCTTTAAATGACCCAGTCTCTGGTCAACGGCATCCTTGAAGCCGGAAAGAAGCAA
Source organism: SAR324 cluster bacterium (assembly GCA_028280735.1). Classification (GTDB taxonomy): domain Bacteria; phylum SAR324; class SAR324; order XYD2-FULL-50-16; family XYD2-FULL-50-16; genus JAHJTV01. Next base: position 5,822 of record JANQLH010000339.1, read on the forward strand.
TCCCTGCGATTCAGCATTGGTATCTGCCCGGTATAATATGCCATCCACAAAAACAATACTAATAGCGCCTTCCAGCTCTTTAATGATGTTATCTACCTGATCCCGGGGGATATCACTCGATGGTAGCTGCCTGGTGCGAAACCGGGCTTCTTTAACTGCCGTCAGGTCAGTATATTTCCAGTCTTCGGCCTTTAATGAAGGAAAACCTTCCAGTGTAAATTCATTAATTGCTTTCAGCCTCAAGCGATCGAGCCAGGAAGTCTTATAACCAGGCAGTTTTGACCAGACCGAAGAGAATTCATTTTGATAGTGATCGGTTTGTGTTGTCATAATCAACCCTAATTTTTTAGCCAGCCGTATCCTTTTTCGTCGACTTCCAGGGCCAGGTTTTTGTCTCCCGATTTTGCGATTTTACCATCGGCAAGAATGTGCACAAAATCCGGGGTTATGTAATTGAGAATTCTCTGGTAATGGGTTACTACAATAATGGACCTTTCTTCATTCCTGATACTGTTGATGCCGTTGGTGACGACCTGCAGGGCATCGACGTCCAGGCCTGAATCTGTCTCATCCAGGATTGCCAGCTTCGGCTCCAGGACGGCCATCTGCAGGATCTCGTTTCTTTTTTTCTCGCCGCCCGAAAAACCCTCGTTGACCGGTCGACTCAGGAAGCTTTTATCCATATTCACCAATTTGAGTTTTTCTTTGACCAATTTTAGAAAGTCGACGGCATCCAGTTCCTCGAGACCTTGGTGCTTGCGCTTGGCGTTCAAAGCGGCTTTTAACAGGTAGATGTTGTTCACCCCGGGAATTTCGACAGGATATTGAAATGCTAAAAACAATCCCTCTCTTGCTCGAATTTCAGGAGACAGATCCAAGAGATCCCGGTTCAAGTATTCGATACTGCCGCCGGTAATTTCAAATTCATCTCGTCCGGCCAGGACACCGGCCAGCGTGCTTTTTCCGGAACCGTTCGGTCCCATGATGGCGTGTACTTCACCAGGTTTAACTTCCAGGTTCAGCCCTTTCAGTATTTCCCGGTCAGCCACGGTTACCTTCAAATCATTTATCTTGAGCATGATTGCCTTTTATCATTTAATTAAACTGAAATACCTTTGATTAATTGATTTTATTGCGTTTACCCCACACCATCCTCCAGGCTCACTTCCATCAGTTTCTGAGCCTCCACGGCGAACTCCATGGGCAAGACATTGAACACCTCCTTACAGAATCCGTTGACAATGAGGGAGATTGCTTCTTCTTCGGACAACCCTCGTTGCTTGCAGAAGAAAAGTTGATCCTCCCCTATTCTTGAAGTGGATGCTTCATGCTCCACTTTTCCCGTATTGTTGCGTGATTCAATATAAGGAAAGGTATGAGCGCCGCATTTATCCCCCATCAACAACGAATCACACTGACTGTAATTCCGGGCGTTTTCAGCCCCTTTGGCAAATCGAACCAATCCTCGATAGGAGTTTTGACCATGGCCGGCCGAAATACCTTTTGATAGTATGGTGCTTTTAGTGTTTTTCCCGATGTGAATCATCTTGGTGCCGGTATCCGCCTGCTGATAATTTGCGGTTAGTGCCACCGAATAGAATTCACCTATGGAGTTATCGCCTTGCAAAATGACGCTGGGATATTTCCAGGTAATTGCAGAGCCTGTTTCCACCTGGGTCCATGAAATTTTTGAGTTTACGCCTTTGGCTTTCCCCCTTTTGGTGACAAAGTTGTAAATTCCGCCTTTGCCGTTTTTATCGCCGGGATACCAGTTTTGAATGGTGGAGTATTTTATTTCTGCATTGTCCAGGGCAATTAATTCAACCACAGCGGCATGCAGCTGGTTCTCATCTCTCATAGGGGCGGTACACCCTTCCAGGTAACTCACATAACTGCCTTCTTCAGCAATTATCAGTGTTCTTTCAAACTGACCGGTTTTGGAGGCATTGATCCGGAAATAGCTTGAGAGTTCCATGGGGCAGCGCACCCCCTTGGGAATGTATACGAAAGAACCATCGCTGAACACCGCCGAGTTCAAGGTGGCAAAAAAGTTGTCTTTATAGGGCACCACCGTTCCCAGGTATTTTTTTACAAGCTCGGGGTGGTTCTTCACTGCTTCCGAGAATGAGCAGAAGATAATTCCTTGTTCGCTCAATTTATCCTTAAACGTCGTAGCAACGGAAACACTGTCAAAAACTGCATCTACAGCCACTCCCGCCAACATCTTCTGCTCTTCCAAGGGAATTCCCAACTTGTCATAGGTTTCCAGGAGTTTCGGATCAACCTCGTCAAGGCTTTTTGGTCCGTCCCCGGGTTTTTTAGGAGCTGAATAATAAATTATATCCTGGTAATCGATTGGAGGATGCTTCACAGTAGACCAGTTTGGTTCTTTGATAGTAAGCCAGTGCCTGTAAGCTTTTAAACGCCACTCCAAAAGAAATTCCGGTTCCTCTTTTTTCTCTGAAATTGTACGAATTGTATCCTCGTTTAGTCCCGGTGGGATAGTTTCGGATTCAATGTCAGTCACAAAACCATGTTTATAGTCCTGTTCAATCAGTGTGTCCAAATGGGCTTGTTGATCGTCCATCAATTTTTCTCCGGTTTCATTGTTTCAATAAACTGATCGGTTACATCCCTGTTTACAATGCTTTATTTTTATTCCCATGCCGGTTCATCCTTGAAACAACAGGGTTTATACTGAATGGTGCAAGTTTCGATTAACCCGGTTATTATGCAATGTTCATCTATCGACACATCTTTCTTTTCCTACTGAAAGTTCCATGCCAAGGGACAGACTGCACTTATTGTCAAGCTGGGTAGTGTTTGGCCAGGTCCATTGATTTACCAAATTGGTTAACCGTCTGTTAGAATAGCTTATTTGTTAACCGGGTAGAGAATCAACGAAGCTTTACCAGGCTGGAATCCGGACAAGCTATGCACAAAATTGCCGGTATAGGAGAGGGGATGTATCACAAATCATATTTGTCTCATTTGCGAGACAGTTACCGTTGTTTTTAAGAGATTTCAAACAGCTAGACAATACTTAATAAAAAGGTCAATTTTTGTCTCAACTTTGGAGGCTTTTAATTTGAAACAACTATAGAAAAAGCGGCCAGGGACAAGGAATCTCGGGTTTTTTGAAGGTAAATGGTGTCTGAACGAAAACCAATTTGAACCATACCAATTAATGTTTTATTGGCAACTCGATGCTTCGTAGCTCAGTACTTTCAGCCGGTTTTTGTTTGAAGCTGCAATGCTGAATACTGAAAGCTGATCGCTGATAGCATCTTAATCTTCAAGTTGAGTTCCGGAATTTAGCTCAAGGCTGGATAAGGGTGTAGCGATTTTCCTTTCAGACACTAACTATCAGGAAGTTTTGAAAACCAGGGTTTCGGGATGAAAAGCAAACCAGGCAAACCAATAGGCCACTGTTACGGGATATTCCCTGCCCTTATTGTCTGTGACCCAGCTTGTTGAGTTTTTTTTGTCCCAGTGGATATTCAGTTTTTTCCCGGCAATGGAATCGGCAAATTTGATTTTGTTATTTTTGGCCAGCTCCACAAACGGATAAGCCTTGAAAACTCCGTTTACCGTTACTCCCAACACTCTTTCCTTGGGGTGGTAATCTCTTGGAGCTTTGTTTGTCACCGGGAAGTAGGTATGTTGCGAAAACTCGTATCCGCTGTACGGATCTCTATCGTAGTTACGGGTAGCCCCGGTCTCCCTGGAAAGGACCTTCGTTTGCGGATATCGTTTCAGCCAGTTTTCCCAGGTTGTATGCATGGCAGCTATCTGCTTTAGCTGCGTTCCTTTGAGCTTTCCCGAAATGGATTTCCTCATGACCTGCGACCACAAGGAATTGGTTTGCCTATCATAAAGCAGTACATCGCTATTGTACAGGAGTCCCGATACTCCAAAGGTCATCAAGCTGCCGTTACGCATTGCCGAAAAAACCATACCTGTACCGCAAAGTGGACAATAACTGACCACAAAATGCCTTGAGCCAATCCGATCGTTAACAATTTCATGCCAGTTAAGAATGTGGATGGGATAAGCTTTTGCCTGACCTGCGATTACCACTCCCAAAACCAGTTCTTGTGGCTTCATATAATTGACCAGGTCCGGGGTCAGGAATTTTGGATTATCGATTGAAGGGATTCCGTCCCTTGGAGGCCCTCCTTGAAGTATCAGGTTATGAGGGATGATTGAATCGGCAAGGTCAAACCCGTTTTTAACATCGGCCAGAAGCTGTTTCCCGGGAGAGTTGAAAAACAAAATGCTCAATAAAACAATCCCAAAGGAGACAGAGAGGGTTTCCCTGAATGGTTTGAAGGATTTGGCTGACATGTTGGCTCCTTTTATACCCAAGACCGGCATCTTTAAAACTTACTATACAAGCTGCAAAGGCCATTCCCAGCTTTACATCCCGATCGGTCCTGTTTTCTTATTCACCTGAATTAAAAAGGTAGCACCGAAATTGCAATTTTAGATAATCACATGAAATATCAACCTCAGTAGCAGGTTAGTTCGTCGATCATTGTTGATAAACATCAGGTTATCAGTTATCGGCTGTCTGTTATCAGTTTGTAAAACAAGTAACGGAAATATCGAAAACCAATAAAAACAATGCGACTTAATGAACTATCCTCAATTTTTTTAATTAGAAAGCGAAGCTTTCACAGTATACCGATAACTGCCGTAAATTCCGAAATCTGTGCTTAGTAAACAAACCATAAACAATCTAAATCAGGAGTTTAATATGTCCGTATCTGTATCCCAACTGGAAGTAGCCACTTTTGCCGGAGGATGTTTTTGGTGCATGGAGCATCCCTTTGATCAAATGGATGGCGTAAACAAGGTTGTGTCCGGTTACACGGGTGGTTTTACGGATAACCCGAGCTATGAAGAAGTATGTTCAGGAAGAAGCGGGCATTTGGAAGCTGTAGAAGTCCATTTTGATCCGACTGTTATTTCCTATGAAACATTGTTGGAGATTTTCTGGAGACAAATAGACCCCACGGATGAGGGTGGCCAGTTTGTAGACAGGGGATCTCAATATGCAACCGGAGTTTTTTATCATAATGAAGAACAAAAAAAACAAGCTGAGGTTTCCCGAAAATCCCTGAATGCTTCCGGCAGATACAAAAAACCGATTGTAACCGAGATTAGGGAAGCCCAAACGTTTTACGTCGCAGAAGAACATCACCAGGGCTATCACAAAAGATGCCCCGTACCTTACAACAGGTACAGAAATGGCTCCGGCAGAGATGCCTATCTGGAAAAAATCTGGAAAGGCGATAGAGAGATGACTCCCTCTAAAAACCCTTCCGATGATCGCGCCAAGGCAAAACCTAGCAAAGAAGAATTAAAACAAAAGCTGACTCCCCTGCAATATGAAGTCACCCAGGAAAACGGGACTGAAAGGGCTTTTGGTAATGAATACTGGGATAATAAAACCGAGGGGCTTTATGTGGATCTTGTGTCCGGTGAACCGCTCTTCGGATCTTTCGATAAATATGATTCCGGAACCGGATGGCCGAGTTTTACAAAGCCATTGGTTGCTGATAATATTATTGAATTGGAAGACAGACTTCTGTTTCGAAAACGAACCGAGGTGAGAAGCAAACATGGTGATTCTCACCTGGGACATGTGTTTAATGATGGCCCTGAACCAACCGGACAGCGCTTTTGCATCAATTCAGCCGCTTTAAGGTTTATTCCCAAGGATAAACTCGCGGATGAAGGTTATGGTGAGTTTGTGTCTCTCTTTGAGTCGTAAATTGCTCTTTCCCATACCAGCAGGGTCTCCTTGTAATACCAATCATTTTATTTCAAATTTCCGATGATAATAGCCTGGGACCCTGACCCCATCATATTCAGCTTTGGTTTTCTGACCATGCGTTGGTATGGTCTTTTCTTCGCATCTGCCTTTATTGCCGGTGGTATCCTGGGGCACTGGATTTTAAAAAGGGAATCCAAACCACCGGAATCGTTGGACCGAATCATGCTTCATATGATTATCGGTACGATTGTGGGTGCCAGACTCGGTCACTGCCTGTTTTATGAACCCGGGTTCTACCTTTCCAATCCATTTGAAATCCTGAAAATCTGGCGGGGCGGTCTGGCTAGTCACGGTGCCGCGGTCGGTATCGTTTTGGCGTTTTATCTTTACGCTCGAAAGACGCCGGATCAGCCTTTTTTATGGATCATGGACCGGGTAGGCATAACGTCAGCTATTGGAGCTGCTTTGATTCGAATGGGAAACCTGTTTAACTCTGAAATTGTGGGGAAGCCTACATCGGGGGATTGGGGAGTAATGTATCTGCAATTGGATCGTATCCCGAGACATCCTACACAGGTATACGAATCGCTTGCCTATTTAGGCATATTTATTATTCTGATTTTATTGTATTTAAGGAAAGATTTAGCAAAAAGACCTGGATTTCTTTTTGGAATGACTTTTTTGCTCTTGTTACCCGCCCGCTTGATAATTGAATTTTTTAAGGAAAACCAGTCAGCGTTTGAGGAGGGATGGTTGCTCAATATGGGACAACTCTTGAGCATACCTTTTATTCTGCTGGGCGTTTATCTCGTTTTCAAATCCTTGAGAAACCCAGCAGTTACAAGCCAATAACTTCCTGTGGACAGGGCAGCTTATCCCTTGAGGAAGTCATCGGCTGCCGCGTCCCGCATTTTGATGAAAGCCTTGTAAGCATCCTCATCAATTTCGATCTTTTTAATGGTACCACCATTTTTTAAGTAATCCTCAACTGCGCTTTTTACGAATTTGTGGCTCGGGTTGAATGGGACACTCTTCTTAGCTCTTCTTCCTCGTCTCCAACTCATAGCAAACTCCTTATAAACCCCCAGGTTCAAAAATAACAAAATTAATAATAACCAGGCTCTCTCTGTCCGCCGCCATTCCCGGGCCTAGCCCTGTCATATGCTTACCCGGACATGCGAGGTGATCCACCTGATGCCTCCATTTGTTATTTCCATCTGAAATAATCGTGCCATCAAAAAAGGAGTATATTCACTTTTTTGTCAAGAGCCCGAAAACCAGAAAGCTTTATGATTATATTTCAGATAGTTAGTTTTAGATAAAACTCAATATTACTTTAGGACTTTCTGTCTTATTGCTGGAAATTGTGTTGAGGATTTTGAAGGATTGGGTAAGAAGTGATTCAGTGTATCGATACGCTTTGTGCAGATGAGACACTTTTAAAAGCGGGTCCGCAGCCCCGCTTTCATTCAGAGATTACTCGCCGAAGTATCTGGTTAAAAGTCCTTTAAAGGCTGCACCATGACGAGCTTCGTCTTTACACATTTCATGAACGGTGTCGTGAATCGCATCATAATTCAGTTGTTTTGCTTTTGTCGCCAGATCTTTTTTACCCTGGCAAGCACCGTGTTCAGCTTCCACGCGGGCCTTCAGGTTGGCTTTGGTGTCGGCTTCAACCACTTCGCCCAGCAGTTCTGCAAATTTGGCAGCGTGTTCGGCTTCTTCCCAGGCTATACGCTTGTATGCTTCGGCAATTTCCGGATATCCTTCCCGATCCGCCTGACGGCTCATAGCCAGGTACATACCTACTTCCGTACATTCACCGGTGAAATTGGCTTTCAGACCTTCCAACACCTCGGCATCAACACCCTTGGCAACGCCAATCGTGTGTTCATCAGCCCAGGACATGTCTCCTTCCGTTTTTTCATTGAATTTATCGGCAGGCGCCTGACATTGTGGACATTTTTCCGGTGGATTTTCACCTTCATGAACATAACCGCAAACACTACATACCCATTTTTTCATTAGAGTCTCCTAAAATGAATTATTAAAAACCAGGTCGTTTTAATATTGTCTGAGACATATTCGTCAACCTGGTAAATAAACAAAACAAATCGATTGTCATTCGATTTGCTAAAAGAAATCTTGCTTTAAGACTGCAGCAAGAAGTAATAAATCCCCCGACCACCAGCCAATAGAAACGGCACTCGAATAATAAAGCAGGTCGTTTCCCTTTATATGGATTGGGTCGGCTGATTCCTGATTGATAATTTTTGCATTGAAAGCTATTGGGATTACATCCCGAAGGATCTCATGGAAAATGACGGCAACTTCGCCCGATTGCCATCTGAGCCTTCATCCAACAGCATTAAGAATCTTTTTTTCCCTTCGCTTCATTTCGCAGCAGGTTGACAATTGTGCGTACAGTAACTGCTGTTGCGTTTTTATGGAGATAACCGGAAGGTGCATCCAGGTAGGCAGTTCCAGCGATGTCCAGGTGTATCCACTCAGTGTTCTTTTCGATAAATTTCTCAAGAAACTTCCCCCCGACTATGGTGCCGGCTTTTTTATTTTCATTGGCATTTATCATATCGCAGATATCACTTTTCAACAGTTCATCAAACTCATCATCCATCGGCAGCTGCCAGGTTTTCTCCCCGGTATGCCTGGAAGAGTCAAGATAAGCTTCCGCCCATTCCTCGCTGTTGCTCATGAGGGCTGTGCGTACATTCCCTAAGGCAGTGATACAAGCTCCTGTAAGAGTGGCAATGTCAACCAGTTTTGTAGCACCAAGTTTCTGGGCATAGACCAAAGCATCTGCCAGGACCATTCGCCCTTCTGCATCGGTATTGGTTATTTCAATAGTTTTACCGTTCGAGGCTGTAATGACGTCGCCCGGTTTATATGCCCTGCTTCCCGGCATGTTTTCAGCGGCCGCAACAATCGTGACCAGGTTTATTTTTAATCCCAAGTTACTAACTGCTCTGAAAACCCCCAATGCGGCAGCACTTCCTGCCATATCCGCCTTCATCATCCGCATGCCATGTCCAGGTTTAATGGAAATTCCACCGGAATCAAAAGTAATTCCCTTTCCGATTACACCATACAGCTGTTTGCTTTTGGGATTTCCCGAATAGTTCAATATGATCATCTTGGAAGGCTCGGCAGAACCACGACCGACCGCCAGAAATGAATACATCTTCAGCTGTTCCGCATCTTTTTCGTCCAGCACGGTCAGCTGCACTTTTTTATTCTTCCCGGCAATGTCTCTTGCTTCCAGTTCCAGGTAGGATGGGGTCACAATATTGGATGGCGTATTTACCAGGTCTTTGGATCGATTAACAGCCGAAAACAGAGCCTGCGTTTCATTGACTATTTTATAAAAGTTTTTTGCGGTCGTTACAAAGTCAAGTCTTTTAAGGGTGTATCGCCTATCCGTATCTTCCTTTTGAAAAAATCCGCCAAACTGGTAAGAGGAAAGCAAAGCACCTTCCAGGGCATTGACCAGATACTTATCTGCTGCGGGTATTACAGAAACGAGACTTTCAACCTTCAGCCGGTTTGCTTTCTTGATAGCCTGATCCAGTACACCGCGGACTTTGTCTGCTGATAAGTCGATTTTTTTACCCATTCCGACAAGCAGGATTCTTTTAATGTCATCCGTTCCTTCCAAGACCAGTAGTTCACCGCTCTTGCCCTTAAAATGAAAGTTCTTGATGTTGGATTCAACTTTCTTTTTGGTTTTTGGATCGGGAATGGGGTCCAAATCATGGGTTTTAGAATTTTCAAACAGGTATATCGACAGCAGATCCGCTTTCAGACGTTTTGTGTCTTTGACCCCCCCTATAGTTAACATGTATCATCTCCGTCTTATTTTTTAATAAGTCATAATCTATGGTGGATTGGTTCCGGTTCCCCTCCCAAACCTGGTTATTCCTAAGAGGTTAGCCTGAACGATCCGATCAGACAACCCGGAACCTATAAAAACTACGGACTTAGGAAGCTAGCCCTTGCCATTTTTTTAATTTTGAAATGAATTTGTGATTGGCTTTGGGAAAGGCATATTCATCTATCACTTCGGGAGCAATCCAACGATAATCGGTAGGTCCGGAAAGCTCCACTTCACCGGAAACAAAATTACAGATATACACATCCATCTTAATTTTGAAATGGGAATAAGCATGTTTCACGGTTGTCAGGTGCTCCACGGGAGTCACGTTTAAACCGGTTTCTTCTTTTATTTCCCGTACACAGGCCTTGTTAGGTTCTTCGTTGTTTTCAAGCTTGCCCCCGGGGAATTCCCACAATCCACCCAAAAGACCGTTTTCAGGTCTGCGGGTGATCAAAAGCTTTTTATTTCGAATCACAACTCCCACGGCAATATGATATTCAGGTGTCTTGAGACGTTTTTTAACCTGCGGAAACTGTTCCACCTTACCACTTTTAAATGCGGTACAATGTGATGAGACAGGACACTTGCCGCACTCAGGTTTTTGAGGTCTGCAAACCAGTGCCCCAAGCTCCATGAGCGCCTGATTGTAACTGCCCGGATCATCATGATACAGTATTTGAGACGCCATCCTGTTAAATCTTTTGTTGGATGTCGTGACATTAACCGGATCATCTATGGCGGCCAACCTGGCGAACACCCGCTTGATATTCCCGTCCACCGCAGGAACGGCCTGGTTAAAAGCGATGCTTGCGATGGCTGCAGAAGTATAATCCCCGATTCCCGGCAGTTTTTTTAATTCGTTTCGATGTTCCGGAAATTGTCCCAGGTTTTCTTTAACAAGAGTTTGAGCGGCGACATGAAGATTTCTTGCCCTGGAATAATAGCCCAGCCCTTCCCATTGTTTCAAAACCTCATCCAGGGTTGCCTGAGACAGTTCTTCAATTGTTGGGAATTGCCCGAGGAATCTCTTGTAATAGGGAATCACCGTATTAACCTGTGTCTGCTGCAACATGATTTCCGATATCCAAATACTGTATGGATCGGTTGTTTGCCGCCAGGGTAAATCTCGTTTGTTTTGGTGATACCAGGATAAGAGACGGGAATGGAAATCAGGTAAATTGTTCAGCATATTCAACAAATTAAGCTACTTGGGTCTTTTGAAGTCTGGTCAAGCTGGGATTCCCCACCGTTTGACAAGTCAAACAGCTGTAATGCGTTTGTGGGAGGAAGGTTGGGCGAAGGGCGCATTACGCCAAGAACCCCAGCTATTCCAATATGGCTATCTGTACACGAATCATCATAAAAGAAACCAAAAAAACTCTTATGTCTGATTCGGTGTTATTACCTGGAATATTCGTGCCAAACCAAGGAGGAAGTTCGGATATTTTTATCGGGCATAAAAAAAAGACGATGCGTCAAGAAACCCGTTGAGATGATTTGAACGATTATCAACTCTGCCTGGACATGAATTGAAGATAGTCCGTCCTGGTGATGATCCCCAGCAGACTCTTTCCTTGTACGATTGGCAGGTGCCCGATGTTGTTTTTAAACAGCAGTTCTTCAATTTCCCTGAAGGTCACGTCTTTAGCTGCAGACACGACTTTAGCCGACATATAACCTTTAACAGGCGAATTCATCTGATCATTTTTTCTGCCTTTCATGATGTCACGAAGGGTAAGAAATC
>JANQLH010000376.1 GCA_028280735.1 SAR324 cluster bacterium
GCTTCACAACGCCCACCTTTCACGTTAAAAGAGAACCTGCCGGGTGTATATCCCCTGATCTTGGCTTCCGGCACCTGGGCAAACACCTTGCGAATACCATCGAATACTCCGGTATAGGTAGCGGGATTGGACCTGGAAGTCCGACCAATCGGTGACTGATCGATATTGATAATTTTATCGATCTTATTCGTACCCTTGATGGCCGTATATTTGCCCGGATAAATCTTGGCGTAACCCAGTTCCTTCTGTACTCCCTTTAGCAAACATTCATTAACCAAACTGGATTTCCCGGAACCGGAAACGCCGGTCACACATATCAGAGCTCCCAAGGGGAACCTGGCAGCAACCTTTTTCAGGTTATTGGCTTCGGCTCCTTCGACCACCAAACTTTTGGCTTTGGTGATTTTCCTTCGTTTGTCGGGTGTAAGGATATGCAAGTCGCCGTTAAGATACCGGGCTGTCAGGGTATTGCTGCTTTCCAGTTCTGTTTCAGTTTCACCGCATAGTACAACTTCACCGCCGTGTTTCCCGGCGCCAGGCCCCATATCAATCAGGTATTCTGCAGCACGAATCACCTCTTCATCGTGTTCCACGACGATCACTGTGTTCCCGAGATCCTTCAATTGTTTTAGGGTCTCCAGCAATCTGCCGTTATCCCTTTGGTGCAATCCGATCGTTGGTTCATCCAACACATAAGTAACGCCTACCAGCTTAGCCCCTACCTGGCTGGCCAAACGAATTCTCTGGGCTTCTCCCCCGGAAAGAGAGCTGGTATTTCGATTCATGGTCAGGTAGCCCAGGCCGACATTCTGTAAAAAAGACAAACGTTCCAGCACGGCTTTTTTTATCGGTTCCGCGATTTTGCTTTTCTCGTGCGGTAAGGTCAGTTTGGTGAAGAATTCAAATGCCCGCTCAATTGTCATCTCAGTCATTTGATAAATATTGTAATCACTGATTCTCACCGCCAGAATTTCCGGCTTCAATCGCTGACCATGGCAAACCGGACACGGCAGGGACGTCATGAATTCATGAATCTTATCCTTTTGTGAATCGGAATCAGTCTGCAAAAATCGTCTTCTTAAACCCGGAATCACTCCTTCGAATCCGTACCCATTGTCCTGTTCTTCCTCGCCGTACAAAATCTGATCGCGTATCTTCTTTGGCAGTTTGTTCCAGGGAGTATCAACCGATACTTGGAAATAGCGCGCCAGCCAGCGGACCGATCCATTGTAAAATCTTCCCAATCCCGAACCGCAACGTTTCCAGGCTTTGATCGCTCCGTCAGCCATACTGATCCGTTTATCGGGAATCACCAGCTCTTCGGCCGGCTCCATCTGCGTCCCTAGGCCAAGGCATTCCGGGCAGGAGCCAAAAGGGCTGTTAAAGGAAAACGCTCGTGGTGATAGTTCCTCCAGCACTGTTCCGTGATCCGGACAGGCAAAACGTTCACTGTATTTCTCTTCGGTAGTTGTCTTGGATTCCGGATCTTCCATCAAAGCAATCATCAGCCCGTCACCCAGTTTTAAAGCAGTTTCCACCGAATCAGTCAGACGGGTATCTATGCCTTCCTTTACCACCAAGCGATCGATCACCGCTTCAATGGTATGACGATAAGTCTTTTTTAACGGTTTTACTTCATCGATCAGACAGATCTCCCCATCCACTCGCAATCGGGTAAACCCTTCCCTTCGCACATAATCCAGAACTTCTTTATGCTCGCCCTTCTTTTCACGAACCAGTGGCGTAAGTATGTGAAGCCTTGTCTTCTCCGGAAGTTCCAGGAGGGCATTCACGATATCCTCGGCAGACTGCGCCTCAATCGGTTTTCCGCAATGATGACAGGATGGTGTACCGGCCCGGGCAAAGAGGACTCTCAGGTAGTCATATATTTCCGTGGTAGTGGCAACCGTGGAACGCGGGGTAGCTTTTCCGGTTCGTTGTTCAATGGAGATGGTTGGGGTAAGGCCTTCGATGCTTTCGACAGCAGGCTTTTGGAGCTGATCAAGGAACTGTCGGGCGTATGCGGATAGTGATTCAACGTAACGTCTCTGACCTTCGGCGTAAATAGTATCAAACGCCAGGGATGATTTCCCGCTACCGGAAAGACCGGTGATAACAGTCAGTTTATTCCTGGGGATGTCAACATCGACATTTTTCAGATTGTGTTCATTTGCTTGTCTGACACTGATATTACCAGGTTTAAACCCGTTGAACGCATGCTCCTCCGCTGTGGTTTTCTTTTTCATGTATCAAAAATCAATATAACAACCTAATTTATCTAAACCTCCATTATTGATCGATCGATCCGAACTTTCAACTTAAATCTCAAACTCCCCGTAACTCCTTCTGATCTTTGATTCTCAGTTGATATCTATGTCTCAATCGATTTGGTTTCAAAAAATTAGTATTTACAAAATGACATTCAAGCATACACCTAAATCTGTGTCATTGTTAAATGGTTAACTAATGTCTGAACGAAAACCGGTTTAAACCATACCAATAAAAGCTTTAAGGGCAACTTGATGCTTCGGAGTTCAGTGCTTTCAGCTGGTTTTTGTTCGAATTTTCAATGCTTTATGCTGAATGCTGACGATTGACAGCACCTTAATCTTCAAGCTGAACCGGTATCTGGCACAAGGCTGGATAAGGGTTTAGCGATTTTCCGCTCAGTCACTATTTAAAGGTCCCTTGGTTCAGTCAATAATTTGATACCTGCGAGGACTTCATCAAAGCGCGTGACCGACACCTGGCCAATTTTTTCAACTAGATCTGTTTTGTTGACGGTGTAAATTTGTGAAATGTTTATAACGCTTTTCTTAGGCAGATTTGCTTCACCTTTTCTTAAAGCCACATTGCCGGGTGCTCTGGCTCTACTGAGATTCGAGGTCAAGGAGCAGACTACTACCGTGTTTATCTTGCTCGAATTAAACACATTGTTTTGAATAACTATGTGTGGATGGCGATATCCAGGCTCGGAGCCACTTGGGCTGCCCATATTTACCCAATAGACCTCCCCTTGTTTGACTACCATTCTTCCTGACCAATGATGTTTTTATGTTTTTCACGATGTGAATCGACCAGGTTTTGTTCTTCCTGGTTTTGCTCTTTGCCATAAACACTATTTAATTCAGCGATTAAAAAACGGTTTTCCTGTTTTTTTATGTAGTCTTTAATGGCAAGGGAAAAAAGCTTGCTTCGAGAAACATTCATGTCCTGCGCAAGCCTTTCAGCTTTTTCAAATAAAGATTTTTCAATGGAAACCGCGGTTTTAATGCCCGGCATAACGACCTATTTAAAAATGTGTAATTTAGGGAAAGTATAACAAAAGTATAATTATTAGTTATACCAAAGTCAAAACCAAGTTGCTAAGAAAACAGGTTCCGGGTCGATCCGATCCTTGGCCCTAAAAGGGTCGTCTCTTAACTTACCACTCCAAACACAAGAAAATCAAAATGAAAGGCGACCGACGCCTTCGCACGCTGTAAGGATTGGAAACTGATGCAGGGATCGGATAACAGGCGGCAATGAGTTCATGTCGCGTCCCATATTTCTTATCAGAAAAACATAAATCTTCCATATTGAATTTGCCTGGTATTTAGTCCATCATGAAAACCTTAGTCATGACGATATCAACCCCTTCAGGCAAATTTAATCCCTTCAGGTATGGAACTCAATCTTTCAGTGATAATTCCTCTTTACAATGAAGAAGAAAGTTTAAAGGAACTGCATCAAAAAATCCAAGATGTGATTGGTAAACATGAACTTGGACCGTACGAAATCCTGTTCATCAATGACGGCTCCAACGATAGGTCATTGGATATCTTAAAATCAATCCAACTGGAGGATTCAAATGTTCGGATCATCAGCTTTTTGAAGAATTACGGCAAGGCGGCTGCTCTATCTGTCGGTTTCTCTGAATGCCGAGGGAAATACATTGTAACCATGGATGCCGATCTGCAGGATGATCCTGAAGAGATTGTTCGATTTATAGAGCTTTCCAATGAGAAGAACCTTGATTTGATTTCAGGTTGGAAAAAGGAACGCCGTGATCCGATTGAAAAAAAGATTCCGTCTAAGTTTTTCAACTTTGTTACCTCCAGAGTCGGTGGAATTCGTCTGCACGACTTTAATTGCGGTTTGAAATTTTATCGTCGAGCAGTGGTAAAAAGCCTGTTTCATCTTGTTTACGGAGAGATGCACCGTTTTATCCCTCTGCTGGCCTACTGGCATGGCTTTGCCGTCGGTGAAATGGTTGTCAAGCACCACCCGAGAAAACACGGTGAAAGCAAATATGGTTTTGCCAGGTATTTACACGGGTTTATGGACCTGTTAACACTTGCTTTATTAAACCGCTACCGAACACGGCCAATGCATGTTTTTGGTTTGTTTGGCCTGCTTACCTTCCTGGTAGGAATTTCCATAAATCTGTACTTTTTAGTCATTTGGATACAGACACAGACACTTCATGTGCGGCCCATCATGCTATTGGGAGTCATAATGATGGTTGTTTCCCTGCAGTTCTTCAGCTTGGGTTTCATTAGTGAGATGATCACCCAAAACAACTCCAAAAATACAGTCTACAGGTTCGAAGAAATTACTCCTGCGGATAAGGAACAATAAAAAAAAGTTTTGTTTCCGGGATAGACAGGTGGATTTTTTAAAACCTGGATATTTCACCTAGGTCCAACTCCCGTCGTGAAGAAACGCTGGATTCGATCGCGTCATCCCTTTTCACCTCTCCGCTTTCCTGAAGTTTTCCCAATTTATAATCCATAAGCCCGGTTCACTGTGGTTTCCAGCGATTAGGCTGGTTGATTCAAAACCAGATAAAATACCAATAAAGTCGGTTGTTAACAGGGAGCTTTATTCTGTAGCATTAAGGTGAAACTGATTGGGCTCCGAATGTCGATGTGCATTTTTCCCTGGACTGAATTGTGTGGATTAATAAGCGTTTTTTGGCCAAAAACAGCATTTCTTCACTACTGCTGGTACAGTTTATCTTGTTGTTCTTACCTCAATCTGCCTGGTCCAACGAAGTGCAGATTCGATATGAAGTTGGCTTCAACAGTGTTTTTCGTTTGAATAGCTGGACCCCGGTTTCAGTTTTTCTGGAAAACAAAGGACCCGAAGCAAACGGCGATTTATCCATACGTGTCAGATCCGGTAGCGAGTTGCAAGAAAACCTGGGTGAAACGGTTTATTCAAAACCGGTTTTGCTGCCGATGTTTTCGAGTAAGCGGTACGTGTTTAATGTCTTTATTAACTCTTATTCGCATCCATTGATCGTTGAATTTAATCAGCAAGGAAAGTCCCCCTACCGAACCTCTGTCAATCTAAGGCAACACTTCACTGAACATCCCCTGGTTGTGCTTGTAAATACCGCGATGACCCGACCTCTTTTTGAGCACTCCGGCATTAATTTTGTTTCAACTTTAGCCTACCATCTACCGGAAAAATGGGACGGCTACAAAAGTGTTGAGATGCTTGTGGTTGGGGTTGAGGTTTTGAGAAGCTTGACCGATTCACAATTGAAAGCACTGCAAAACTGGGTAAAACAAGGTGGTATGCTTGTGCTTTCCGGAAACCTTAATTACGGAGCTACCAGGGATGAACGTTTACAACGCTTCATTCAAACAGAAATATTCGGCATTAAGACGGTTTCCGGTCTAAAAGGGTTAAAGGAATTTAACGACGCGGAGTTTTTGTCTCATCGTGCTTTTGTTTTGCTAAAAACCAGACCTAAAAACGCAATTGTCCTGGCAAAAGAAAATGACATTCCTATCATCTATGAAAGAGACCTGGGATTTGGGAAAGTTGTTTTTCTGGCTTTTGAATATCAGCAGCCGTCATTTATGTCGTGGACAGGTTGGCAGGGATTTTGGGGAAAAATCTACCAGTTAAGGAGGGAACAAACGTCTTTTGCTGTCAGATTTAGCAAGTCCTTCCTGCAAACGGCTCTCATGCCGGAAAACAATGCCAATTTTCCTTCGTTGAGAAAAACGACCCTTCTCTTAGGTGCTTATCTGTTCTGTCTGTTTATTGTTTTTAGATTCATGAAGCGGCATGATAGCAAAGGCCTGACCGGCCTGATGTTTTTGATAGTGACCGGCTGCATATTTTCCATCTCGGGAATCTGGTTTTTCAAGGGGTATCTGGGAGGGAAAACCCCTGCCTGGGCCGGGTTAGGGCAAGTAAAACTGTCCAGGCAGGATTCCACAGCTTTAATAAGGCAGTTTAAATCTGTCATGGCTTTTCACAAGGGAGAGTATCAAATGGATCTTGCTTCAAATACCCAGGTGATCCATCTGCTTGATAAAGGACCAGGCGAGGCGAAGGGCGGTCTTGTCCTGAACAAGGTTCGAACAGATAACTTAGCCGTTTTTCCGATGAAAAACTGGTCGTACAGGTACCTGCAAACGGACCGCCTGGCTGATTTAGCGATAGATGGTCACGCTTTCTTTGAAAATGACAGCTTAACAATTACATTAAATAATCATTCTTCCCACAGGTTTCACGGTTGTTATCTTTTGTTCGGCAACAGTCTCCTGGAACTTGGAGATATTGAAGCACAAAAAAGAAAGACTCGCCTTTTTTCCAAGACGATAATTGACCAAAACAGGATGATTGAAGGGAATCAGGATGATCCGGTATTTTCAGATAAAATTATCATCGATCGACCTTCTTTTTTCCCGGACTTGAATCGATCATTAAGAAAGGAGTTATTGGACAGTGTGCGCAGTAGGTTCGAACTGCAAAATGACACAGTCATTCTGATCGGCCGGATGACTCCTGAAAAGGGATGGCAAAGGTCTCAAACGGACGATTTGTCAGAAAACAATTTTATTTGGATCTTTGAGTGGGAAATCCCGCTAAGTTTTCGATGACGCCAGTGGCCGATATGTCTGAAAAACCGATCACAAGAGCTTATGTTTAATACGGTTACAGGATTTTTCCAAACCCAAAAATGTATATGTGATGACTTCCCATACCAAAAACATTGCACAGGCGAAATCATCGACACCCTGGTCAGATCGCGGATTACAGTCGGTATTTATTTTTTCCGTTATGGTGACGGTAGCCATCATAATGCTTAGCTGGCCCGATAGAATGCTTTACAAGTTTGTTTTAAACGGCGAGATTCCAAAAACATTTACCATTGTAACAATATCAATTGTTCTTTTGATTTCGATAGTAAGTGTTGTCTTTGGAAGGGCAGAAGCCAAAAAAGCACTCAAGGGATTATCACCATTGCCTGAAAAAGATGGAACCCCCGGCAAACGCGAGTCATGGTTTTTTATCATCATCTTTTTTCAGTCCGTGCTGCATACTTTTTTACTTTTGATTCTTTTTATCCCCTTGGTGCTACCCGGAGTGGCGATTTCCAGACTGTCCTGGTTAGATTTGGCAAGCACCATGGCGATCATTTACAGCACAGCATTAACATTCAGGATGTTCGGTTTTTCCGTTTATCTTTTTTTGAGCAAGCGGGATGTTCTTGACACCTTTGTGACCGCCCTATTCTTTTTGTCCTTTTTTCTTTTTACAGCGATCTGGTTGGATTTCATCAATCCCCTTGTTTTAATTTATTATTTAAACCTAGGCCAGGAAATGATTGCACCGGTACCGGTGAGTGCATTCAGTTTGTACCAGCTCGCTTTATTATCCTTGGTTCTCTTTTTAGCACTGGTTTGTTATCTGAAAATTCATGTTACGTTCAGATAGATATGCCCCAGTCCTATAGGCTTTTGTTTCAGTGCCTTAAAGCGTTGTTGGTATTCGTTAGGATGGAGTAAGCCATGAGAGCAGCTGTTCATTTCTAACCATGAATATTCAGCTAATAGCATGTATTTTTATTATCTCTGCCAAATTAAAGAATTGGTTTTCAAAAAAAGGCATATTGGCCCATAAGAGAATCATATTTCCTCTGGAGGAAAGTAAATAGAAAAATATACTGCTCTTTTGTTTTTGTCTTTGAGAGATTGAAAGTGTAATTTAATATTTAGAGCAGAGGTCAATGCAGGGAAAAAAAGAGATAGTGCCCAAAGATCTTCATACAAAGTTCAATAAAATACGGCTAACCAAGGGAAGGACAACTTGCCAAAAAACTGGATACTGATGTACCACGCATTTCAAAGTACGAAACTGGCGCAGTTTGCCCGACAGTCGAAATAATAAAATTAGCCGATATCTTTGAGGTAAGTCTTGACTATTTGTTAAGAAACGACAGCAACCTATCTATTGGCAAGATAACCAATCGGCGAACTCAAAAAAGATAAATGATATTAACGGACTACACGATGACGATCAAAAACTTTGATTTCGGTGTTGGATGCTTTTATCAAAGACACAGATTAGAAAGACTAGGACAAAGAGGCATGTAAGGAGATAATTATGCTATCTGAGACAATAAAAAAGGAAATACTTGAATTAAAAGCCGTTGAAAAGGTTCATTTGGTAGAATTTATTCTTGGTACTTTGGATAAACCAGACCCACAAATTGAAGAAGCATGGATAAATGAATCAGAACAACGATATAAGCTTTATAAGGAAGGTAAGATCAAAGCATTTAATTCAGAAGAGGTCCGAAAAAAGCTGGAAGCACGATGGAGATAGTATTTCTCGAAGTCGCGCTTAATGAATTGGACGAGGCAATTGACTACTACGAAGATCAATTCAAGGGATTGGGAAGAAATTTCGAACATGAAGTCTTTTATAGTCTTGAGCTTATAAGTAAACACCCGCTTGCCTGGACAAAGGTGAGTACTAACACAAGAAGATGCTTGATCAATCGATTTCCCTACTTCATTCTTTTCATTGTTGAAGACGAACTGATTACTGTAACTGCTGTGGGACATCAACATAGAAAACCTGATTATTACTCTGATAGGATCTCATAGCCTTAAACCGGTTACTTTCCCCAATTTGCAGAACAGTAAGAAATAAGACGGTTCTTATGGACCTAGATTGATTTTCAGAGCTTTTCCTTTTGGTCAACAATACCAACACCCACACTTTTGCTCCCCTTCTGAAAAGTCGTGGCTAGGCTGCCCGAATTATTAACGGTGAAGTGCCTTGTTTTTCTTTGTTAGAAGATTTTCCAGCTCCAGTTTCACTTTTTTTATCATCTTTTTGGCTATTTGAATCTTTTTCAAGATCTCTGCCCAAAAGATCTGAGTATCCGATCGGGTTTCCTTGAACCTACCTAAACCTTTTCCATCCCCGGGTGTTGTGAACACAGTCGATGATGCAGTCGGCAGTAATGAATCTGGCGATCTCCGGGTCGCAGTAGCGGGCGCTGTTGTAGTAGCCCATTTCCTTATCCGGTTCCTGGCCGTTGTACTTTGGTGCGGTTTTTTGCCGGCCTTCGGTAAACCAACTCTTGCGGTACGGCAGGTATTCTAACCTTGTGATCGCCGTGCCGTCGTAGTCTGTTACAAGCTTAATGCAGTCAACCTGGTCGGTCAGGTAAAAATTGGCATAGCCGTTAGGGCCCAAGGGGGCGATATGGATGCCATTGAAGTTCACCTGATATCCAACCGGCTCTGACCAATTGATATCCCCTCGAAGGTTGCAATGGGACTTATCGGAGCGGGGAAAAATCCCGTAAAGTCGCCGCTGATCTTGTACAACCAGTCGAATCGATAATTCATTCGAAAATAAAAGGGGCCCCCTTTCTAAGAATGATTCATTTGCGATATGATTAAGATAAAAGATCCCTGAATTACACATTCATTGGGTAAATATCGATGCAGCCCTCCATATCATTTTCGCATTCGATTGAGCGAATTCAAAAATCGCTGAAAAGATCGAAGTTCAAGAGATTTCTACTCCTGTCCTTGTTATTTTCGTTGTTGTTCACATGCATCACTTTCCCGGTTTTCCGAATTTTGCTGACAAAACCTAGTAATTCTCTTCCGTTTACAGCGCCTTTAGCTTTTGGTGTAATTTCATCGTTGGCCTTCATGAAACTTAAGCGTCAGCGTTTGACGGATGTCCTGATCGACCTGGATAGTCGTTATCAATTCAAAGAACTTTTAAGCACAGCATACGAATACCACACTTCCAATAAAGAATCTGTCTTTACCCGGTCATTGCTGCAGGAAGCCTCCTCCGCCTTGAACAGCTTAAATGACAAGCAAATCAGGCAACAGGGTATTATGCCTGTTTATATTGCACTAACAGGTTTAACGGGTCTTAGTGTGGTTCTTCTGTTCATTGTGCCACTTTTATTGAAACCAACTCCTGTTGATCCCGGATTAAACTATCTGGCAACCAGAATGGAGGAATTTACAAATAAGCAACCCATTAGAATTTTCCGGGAAGAAAACAAGCATGGATCTGAAATTTTTGCTGAATTAAGAAAGCTGGCACAAAGGATAAAAACTCAATCGATCGAGCAAGGTAGTGTCAACAGTTCTGTAGCAAGCTTGAAGGAACAGGTTTCCCGGAAAAGGAGTCAAATTGTCGACAGGCTGAACCAACAATTGCAAGCCGTTAAAATCCCAATGGGGAATGCTTTAGATGAAGATGAAATCACGACACAGGAACTGGTAAAACTTGTTGAAGGCTATTTTGAAGACGGTTTACCTGATGATCTCCAAGAACAGCTGGATGACCTGGAACAGTACAATCTAACAGCGGATTTCCTTGATCAGATGAGTGATGAGCTGAAGGATTTATACGATAGCTTGCCCAAGCTTAAACAAAGACGAAACGAAGCAATCGATGACAAACATGCTGATAAAACGGACAAGGAAAAAACAATGTCCGATAAACAAAGTAAATCCGGAGATCAAAATAACACCATGGGATCACGGGGAGGTTCCGAAAACAATAATGACATGTTATCGGATCAATTGGCTGAAAATGAGTCCGAAGAAGATTTCAACCAGTTCTCATCTGCCGGTAACAACAAGTCAACCGGTAAACAAAACGATACACTTGATATTGCTGCTTCAAAGAGACAACCGGAACTCTTGAGAAGCGATCGGGGTGACGGTGACTGGACAGACATAGACATCCGATCCTCCACCGCTATTGGTGAAGTAAAAATGAAACAAAGACTTGTCATTCGTGATTATCAGAAAGATCTCACCAATAGTTTGTTAAAGGAAAGGCTTCCTCGTAAACATCAGCAAACTATTAAAAACTATTTCTTACAGATTGGTCTTGACGGAGGCAAAGAGCAGAATGGAGCAACTGACTGAAAATCCGGATCAGATAGTGAGCAGCTATCGGTCGGTAAAAAGAGAGCTTTCAAAGGTGTTTGTGGGACAAGATTCTCTTGTGGATAATCTTTTTTGTAGTCTTATCTGCGGAGGGCATGTCTTGATCGAGGGGATTCCGGGTTTGGGAAAGACCCTCTTGGTTAAAACCCTGGGCCGGATATTAAATCTTGATTACTCCAGGATTCAGTTTACTCCCGATCTGATGCCGGCCGATATTATCGGAACCAATATCGTGAAAGATGACGAATCGGGGAATCGCCGATTCGAATTCTACAAAGGTCCTGTCTTTGGGCAACTCATCCTCGCCGATGAAATAAACAGGGCGACCCCCAAGACCCAATCAGCATTATTGGAAGCAATGCAAGAGAACAATGTAACAGTTTTCGGAGTTGAATACGAATTACAGCAACCCTTCATGGTCCTGGCAACACAAAACCCAATGGAGCTGGAGGGAACTTACCCTCTACCGGAAGCTCAAATTGACAGGTTTTTCTTTAAGCTAAAAGTGTTGTATCCCAATTCAACCGAGCTGGAAGAAATCATTGATAAAACAACTGAAGACTACCAACCGGAAATCGAGGTTGTCATGAATGCCGATATGATTCTTGCCTGTAGAAATCTGGTCAGACAGGTACCAATCGCTTCCCACGTAAAGAAGTATGCGATAAGACTGGTTTTGGCAACTCATCCCGATAACAACCTTGCACGCAACTCCATAAAAGAATACATTCGCTATGGAGCCAGTCCCAGAGGTATCCAGACTATTGTTCTGGCTGCAAAAATGTCGGCTTTGTTGGATGGTCGCACCAATGTGGCCTTCGAAGATATCAGAAATGCAGCAAAACCGGCACTGAGACATAGAATTATTCGAAACATGAAAGGGGAAGCTGAGGCCATAGACCCCGACTTTCTCATTGATGAAATCCTTCACTCAACCTTCGAAACAACCAAGTAAATGGCTGGAAAATGGCCAACACCGAAGAGGTAGATTCCTTTCTCAGCGACGATTTTTTGAGGGGATTGGATCAGTTGCAAATTTTAACGCGGAAAAAGATCAACACTTCCGGTCCGGGTATTCATCTGACCTGGAAAAGCGGAGGAAGCCTGGAGTTTCTTGATTACCGAAAAT
>JANQLH010000423.1 GCA_028280735.1 SAR324 cluster bacterium
TTGATAATAGTCTGAACTCAATGCTTCTGATGCCTTGTATCCTGTATAGAGTCTCAGACCACCGAAGATAACGGCTTTGTCCCATTGCCTGGTAATGGCATATCCCAAACCGGGGACAAAGTATTCTGCTGCTGCTGCACCGAAGCATCCACCCCGGGAGATGGCATATGCATTGTTATGATTGGCTGCGGAAAAATGAAAAAATAAAATGCAAAGGAAGACAGGTAGGATTTTGGTAGCTGCTCTTAAACGGCAGGTTTCCCCTTCTCGGATGGAATTATTTTTTGTCATTGGCTATTCGGATTCGCATAAACCGCAGATTATTTTTGTAACAATCGTCCACATTTTAAGCGATTTAGTGTCGATTGTAATATCAGCTCCGTTATATAGGTCCTTTCGCTTTTCGTAAAGTTCGGTGACTGTTTTTATTGGATTTTCAGTTTGAACAAGGGGACGTTTGGTGTTGCGCATGACTCTTTCATAAATATCATCCAGGTGGGCTTTGAGATGGATTGTTCTGCCAATTTGACGGATCAGTTCCTTGTTACCCGGTGTCACCAAAATTCCACCTCCTGTGGCAACAACCGTATTATCCACTTTTGACAAACGTCTGAGTAGAGAGGTTTCCAGTTCCCTGAAAACATGTTCGCCCCGGGAAGCAAATATCTCGGGTATTCGGCACTGTTGTTCTCTTTCGATGTACTGATCGGTGTCGACAAACCGGTACCCTAACCGCACAGCAAGTTTTCTGCCGATGGTGGTTTTTCCCGTACCCATAAATCCAATCAGAACAATATTCACAACAATTTAAATATAATGGTTAAAATCCTTCTTCCCGCTGCAACATATTCTCATCAACCGTAATTGTGGCGTTCTTTCTTAAACGATCTATCCACAGGGAGTAATACTCATTCCATTTTTGTTCTATCAAAATCTGTTTGATTTGTGGTCTGGCCGCTTCGAGGCTGATACGTCGAGAGCGTCTGTATCTCTCTAATTTTAATACATGAAATCCGTCCTGTGAACGAATAACATCCGTATATCGTTGTCTGAATCGGTTAAACTTTTTGCCAAAAATCTCAGATTCCATTTCCTCCGGAAGATCGCCACGTTTGATGTAGCCCAAATCCCCGTCCAGGGCTTTGTCAGGAGAAATTGAGTGTTGCCGGATCAACTCAAGAAAGTTCTTTCCTCTTTTTAGTTGAGAAAGAACTGCTTTTGCCTCTTCTTCACTGGAAAGAGTGATGTTTCTGACTTTGATGGCCTGGGGCCTGATAAACTTGTTTCTCTGTTTTTGATAATAGGAGGTTATTTCACGTTTAGTAATGGGAATTTTTTGAATGACCTCTTCGGTAACCAGTTTTTTTTCTATCAAGTATTGGCGGAGTTTCCCTTTCCATTCCTCTTCGGAAAGGTTACTGCTTTTTAAATATGACTCAAGATTCGATTGTTCATAGGAAGAGAGAGATTCGGCAATAATGGAATCCATTTCCTCTTGAGTGACATGCACACCTTTTCTGGAAGCTTCCTGGCTGATCAGCTCTTCATCAATGAGCTGATTAATAACGATGCTTTTTATGTCACCCAGTTCCCGTTCGTCAGTGGCAATTAAATCCCGATAGTGTTGCAGAAACGAATGGAGCCGACTCTGAAACCGGGCCAGAGTAATCTTTTTGTTGTTGATGACAGCTATGGTTTCCTCTTCGGGAATGATAGCAGTTTCACTTCTGGAGGAAGGATCGCATGCTCCGAATAACAACACAGCTAAAATTAGAACTGGCAAGGTGGGAGCAAATACTTTGGAAAAGGAGCTCATCATTACTTAATACTGTTACTAGTGTTATCAACATATCGAGCGAACTCTAGTCCGACTCTGACGGTTGCAAGACTTGTTTTCGGAATGAATGTAAAAATCTCATGATATCGTCTGGTTTGGCGTTTTGAGATTGTACAAGTAATCTGTTGTCAGGTAGCAGTTTAGCAGTGTTTTTGCACTCGGCCAAATAGGTCAGTAGGTGTTGGGGTTCGGGTTTGAAAGATTCGGCAAAGGAAATTTCTAATGAACTAAATGTTTGTGTTATTTGGGAAATGTGTAGGCTACCAGCAAGAAATTTTATCTGCATGGTATGGAAAAGACAAATTGTTTCTTCCGGCATTTTCCCGTAACGATCTTCCAGGGAGCCTCTCACTTCCCATAATTCGTCTTCATTGACACATCCGGAAATGGATTTATAGGCATCGAGCCGATGATTCATGCTATCGATGTAAGTGTCGGGAATTGCTGCTTCCAGCATTAGATTCAGCTTGATTTCCTCATCCGGCGCTACCGGCCTTGCTTCACCCAGCTGGATTTTTGCAACAGCGTCTTCGATCATTGAAGTATAGAGCTCAAATCCTACTGCCGCAATATGCCCTGATTGTTGTGCACCAAGTACATTACCGGCTCCGCGTAATTCAAGGTCGTAATTTGCAATTTTAAAACCTGCCCCAAGATGATTGAGTTCTTGAAGAATGGCGAGCCGTTTACGAGCTGTTTCAGACAAGATTTTTTCCCGGGGGGTCAACAGATAGGCATAAGCCTGAACGTTGCTGCGTCCAACCCTGCCCCTTAGTTGATAAAGCTGGGAGAGACCAAATTGATCCGCGTTGTTGACAATGATCGTATTGACATTTGGAATATCCAAACCGGATTCTACGATCGTTGTTGCCAGGAGAATATCGTATTGATGTTGGATAAAATCCATCATCACCTGTTCCAATTCCCTTTCCGCCATTTGTCCGTGTGCCACAGCTATCTTAACTGTCGGCATAATCTTGTTCAGATATTGCCCCACCTGGTAGATGGATTCCACACGATTGTGAATAAAAAACACTTGGCCATTTCTTCTTATTTCCCTGTTCACCGCTTCTTGAATAACATAATCGTTAAATTTCATCAGCCGTGTTCTAATGGCACGCCTGTCCATCGGAGGTGTGTTGATCACGGAGATATCCCGAATGCCCACCAGGGACATATGAAGGGTTCTGGGAATTGGAGTGGCCGAGAGGGTCAAGGTGTCCACTGTTGTTTTAAACTGTTTGATTTTCTCCTTGTGTTTAACTCCAAATCGCTGTTCCTCATCGATAACCAGCAAGCCAAGCTTATGAAAATTCACATCCTTGGAAAGCATACGGTGAGTGCCTATCACGATATCCACCGTGCCGGTTTTTAATCCTTTTAAGGATTCCTTAATCTGTTTGGGAGTTTGAAAGCGGCTTAACAAGCGAACTTCAACAGGTGTGTTGGTAAATCGATCCTTAAATGAATCGTGGTGTTGCTGAGCCAAAATCGTGGTAGGAACAAGAATACCTACCTGGTAGCCGTCGATAACAGCTTTGTATGCAGCTCGCATGGCCACCTCGGTTTTGCCGAATCCAACATCTCCGCACACCAGCCGATCCATGGGATTTTCCGATTCCATGTCATGAAGAACCTCTTTAATAGCTTTTTCCTGGTCCTCAGTTTCCTGGTAAATGAAGCTCAAGGTAAACTCATTCATAAGGGTGGAGTCAGGAGCAAATGCAACCCCTTTTTTCGCTTTTCGAATCGCGTTGATTTTTACCAGCTCCTCGGCCATGTCGTCGATTTCGGATTGAACCTTGGATTTTGTTTTTGACCAGGTTTTGTTACCGAGTTTGCTCAACCTGGCTTGCCCAACCTCACCCCCGGTGTATTTTTGCACCAGGTGAAATTTGTCTACCGGCACATAAACCTTGTCTCCTCCGTGGTAAACAATAACAAGATAGTCCGATTCGTATTGTACCGCTGCTATTTTTTTTAAGCCCTCGTATTTGCCGATGCCATATTCAACGTGGACCACATAATCACCAACATTTAAATCACTAAGGGACGAAAATACCTGTTTTATTCCCGATCTGCCGGCTCGGCGATGTCTTTTCTTTAATCCAAATATCTCCTCTTCGGTAACGAGGGCGACTTTGGTTGTTCCCAGTGAATCAACCCACCGGAATCCGCAGCTCACCGGATTGGGAGTAATGCAAAAAGATGTTTTGGCGGCTGAGAAATCGGAAAGTAGAAAATCGGTATAGTGTTGCGTGCCGGCTTTCTCCTCAACGGGGATAGAAAGCCCGGTTTTTTCAAGCATTTGGCGAATTCGATCAGCCTTGGAGTGGGAATTGGCTGCAATTATCACTTTGGCACCGGCTTGATTCCAGGTTTTCAATTGTAACATAACAGCCTCCACCGTACTCAATTCGGGAGATTCAGCATCGATAGCCAGTGATCGTAATGCTGTGTTATCTACTGTTGAAAAATTGTAATCCGGATGATTGTTATCCATGTTCAAAGACTGTAGATCAAGAGATTGCATCTCACCCAGCCTGCCCTGCAATTGAGCGACCGTCATCAAAAGCTTGTCCGGATCAAGTGTGGGATTACCCTCCTGTTTGGAATAGCTGTATTCGGACGTTATCTCATTAAAATAATCATCCGATCGTTTGATAACAGCCTCTTTATCGAAAAACACCACCAGTGGTGCCTGGGTAAAATAATCAAACAAACTTGCCACCGATTCGTAAAACAGGGGCAATAGGTTCTCAATCGCAGAGAAATGAGCCTGGGCTTGTATTTGCTCGACTATATATCCGTAGGTTTGGGGGACTGTATTTGCTTTATAGGGGATGAGCCGTTCGATGGCTTTTTGAACCCCTGAATCAGTATAAAGTACCTCCTGAGCGGGAAAGATGCTCAATGATTCAAGCTGGGATTTGGAACGCTGGGTTTCGACATCAAAAAACTTGATCGACTCCAGTTCATCGTCAAAAAAGTCCAGTCTGACCGGTTCGTCTTCATTGAGAGGAAACAGATCGATTATTTCGCCGCGAACTGAAAATTCTCCTCTTTCCTCCACCATTTCAACCCGAACAAATCCATTGTTAACCAGTCTGCCCAGCAAGTGTTCTCGATTGTATGTGGCTCCGGAAGTTATCTCGAAACTGTGCTCCAAAAACACCTTAACCGGCATCAAATACTGCATCACTGCGTTAGGCGTTGTAATGGTGATTCGATGCGAACTGGTCAGAATACCGGCCAGGGCTTCGAATCGCGTCGCCAAAACCTCTTTGCCCGGGGATTGATTATCAAAAGGCAAAACATCCCACTGGGGGAAAAATCCTATTGTTGACTCGTCGCCCAGAAACGCCAGATCTTGACGGATAGCTTCAGCGCTTTCAAAGCTTTCTGCCAGGATGATGATGGGCCTGTTTGTATTATCAGCCAGTTGTGAAATGAATAACGAAGCGGCAGAACCAGATAATGATGATAATAGTGTTGAAGCTTGTGCTGATTGGGAAATCCTTTCAATCGCTTGTCGGATCTTTTTCTGAAAGGTTAACGTCTCACTGGCTCGGCTCATTTGAATTGACTGGTCCATGGTTATCGGGCTATAATTTTCAATTAATGTTTTTTCGATAAATTTCTCTAATGACTAGAGTTTGTTCGCGGGATTTGTAGCTCTGCGGCGGTTTCACAAATGTAAGAGTCCACTTCAGATTCGAGCAGGGGAGATGGAGTTGTTCGATCAAATACAAGCCACAATTTTAATGTCTACATGCTATATTAGAAGGTTGTAAAGGAGGATTTAATGGAAAACGATAGAATTATTGAGAAGGGACTGACTTTTGACGATTTATTGCTCCTGCCGGGTAAGTCCGATGTTTTGCCTTCTGAGGTCGATACCAGTTCACTGTTGACCCGTAATATACGCTTGGAAACTCCCCTGGTCAGTGCGGCTATGGATACGGTTACCGAATCCAGGTTGGCTATCGCCATGGCTCAGGAGGGTGGGATCGGCATTATTCATAAAAACATGCCTATAGAAATTCAGGCCGACGAGGTCGACAAGGTAAAACGGTCCGAAAGCGGTCTCATCACCGATCCCATTACCGTCAAACCCAACGACAAAGTGGAATGGGCAATTCAGTTGATGAAAAAGTACAATATCTCCGGTCTTCCGGTAACTGAAGGAAAGACATTGGTAGGTATTGTCACAAACAGGGATTTGCGATTTGAAACCAATTTCGAGCAGCCGATTTCGGATATTATGACCAAGGGCAGGGACAACCTGGTGACGGTTAAAGACGGTATTACATCGGAAGAAGCCAAACGTTTGTTGCATAAACATCGAATCGAAAAACTCCTGAGAATAAACGACAACTACGAATTAACCGGTCTGCTGACGATCAAGGACATCGAAAAGAAACAAAAATATCCAAAAGCAAGCCAAGACTGCTCAGGCAGACTTTTGGTCGGTGCCGCGGTTGGTGTCGGCAGTGATTTGGATGATCGTGCTGCAGCATTGATCGCCGCCGGAGTCGATGTCTTGGTTGTCGATACCGCACACGGTCATTCCAATAACGTAATCAAAACAGTGGAAAGACTTAAAGGGCAATATCCGGATCTGGATTTGATTGCCGGTAACGTTGGTACGGCAGCGGCTACAGAGGCTTTAATCAAGGCGGGTGCCGATGCAGTCAAGGTCGGTATCGGACCCGGTTCGATTTGCACTACCAGGGTTGTTTCAGGAGTCGGTGTTCCCCAGATGACTGCCATATTCAATTGCTCAAAAGCTGCCAACAAGTTAAAAACGCCCATTATAGCCGATGGCGGAGTCAAGTTTTCCGGAGATATTGTCAAGGCAATTGCCGGTGGTGCCTCCACTGTCATGTTGGGAAGCATTCTTGCCGGAACGGGTGAAAGCCCGGGGCAGGTAATTTTGTTTCAGGGTAGACGTTACAAGCAATACAGGGGGATGGGTTCGTTAGGTGCCATGAAAGAAGGCAGCAAAGATCGTTACTTCCAGGAAGGACAAGAGGCTTCAAAACTGGTTCCTGAAGGAATTGAAGGTCGTGTTCCTTATAAAGGTCCATTGGGGGAAACTATATACCAAATGATGGGAGGACTGGGCTCAGGAATGGGATACACAGGATGTGGAACCATCGCGGAACTTCAAACAAAATCCGAATTTATAAAGATTTCACCAGCCGGTTTAACGGAAAGTCACGTACATGATGTGTATATCACGGAAGAAGCACCTAACTACAAAACACTATAGTTCCATTCTTGATAAATTAAGAAGCGTCTTTTTGCCGCAGGTTCTGGGATTTGCGTTTGTTTTCTGGTCATTTGCCGGTCAAACGTTTGCGGACACGGATAACCTGAAGCGGCAAATTACTGCCCTGGATCCCTCGTGTGCGATTGCTCTCAACGATGAAAGAGGCAAGAGGATTGTTGCGTACAATTCCGAAAAGCTGATGATACCGGCTTCCATTATCAAGATTGTTATTGCACAGGCTGCTTACGATCTGCTTGGCAAGGATTTCCGATTTAAGACCGAATTTTATACCGACCAAAACCATAGGCTTGCCATCAAGGGATGGGGTGATCCCTTTCTTATTTCCGAAGAAATAAAACTGATCTCAGAACAGTCGCAAATTAAAAAACTGGCAGTAATTTCAGAGATACTCCTGGACCCTAGTGCCTTTTCATCGGATGTTCAGATTCCGGGTGCCAGCAACAGTCTGAATCCATATGATGCCTTAAATGGTGCGCTTGTGGTTAATTTTAATACCATTTTTGTCGGTAGAACCCATTCGGGAGAGGTGTATTCAGCCGAAGAACCAACCCCATTGACAGCATTGGCTGTTGAAAAAGCGGTTTCCATTCAACCCGGGAAAAAAGAAAGAATCAATCTGACAGAAAATCCGCAGGAAAGTCTTGCATACGTCGGACAGCTTTTTTCCGAATTTTTTAAAGCCGCGGACATATCTCTTATTTCAAAAAAACTGCCTCAAACAATCGTCAATGAAAAAGACTGGCAACTGCTTTACAGTCATAAAAGCAGCAGGTCACTGGATTTTATATTCGAAGGATTAATGAAATACTCCAATAACTTCATTGCAAACCAGGTTTTTCTTGTGATTGGAGCTGAGAAACTGGGATATCCCGCTTCACTGGGCAAGTCCAGAAAGGTGCTGCAGACCTATCTTAAGAATAAATGGGGATTTAACACTAGTGATATGATAATGGACGAAGCTTCCGGCCTATCCAGAAAAAATCGTATGACGGCCGCTCAAGTGATGACAATCCTGGAAACATTCAGGGAGAATAGCGGCTTGTTAAGCGGTAGAAACAATCTTAAAATAAAATCAGGTACCTTGACGGGCATTTATAATTATGCCGGGTATATTCAGACGGAATCCGGGTTACAACCATATGTCATCATGACCGAAAGCAATGTCAATCGCAGGGATAAACTGCTGAAGCTTCTCACTCAAACCGAAAGATAAACCATAGCGATCTAACAGATTCATATTCCAGGGAGAATCAATGGGCGATATTGTAACGATATTTGACACAACGTTGCGGGACGGGGAACAGTCACCGGGATGTTCCATGAATGCCAAGGAGAAACTGATCATGGCGAAGCAACTGGAAAAACTGGGGGTGGATATCATAGAAGCCGGATTTCCCTCCTCGTCTCCCGGAGATTTTGAATCCGTGCAACAGATTGGTCATGAACTGAAAGGACCGAAAGTTGTGGGTTTATGTCGCGCAGGGGATGATGATATCGATGCTGGAGTTAATGCTTTAAAAGGAAGTTTCAATTGGGGAATTCATACATTTATTGCAACCAGCGATCTGCATTTGAAAAGTAAACTGAATATTGATCGCAAAACAGCAGTTGAAAAAGCAGTAAAAGCGGTGAGCCGTGCAAAGAAACACACGGATCACGTGGAATTCAGCGCCGAAGATGCTACTCGATCCGATCCCGGGTTTCTGGTGGAAATTTTCTCCGAAGTTGTGAAAGCAGGGGCTACGGTCTTAAACGTTCCTGACACGGTTGGGTATATCACACCGGCGGAGTTTCATCAGCTGCTTATTCGATTGAAAAATGAGGTCTATCATGCTGATAATGTAATTTTTTCAGTTCATTGTCACAATGATTTAGGATTAGCCGTGGCTAATTCTCTAACAGCGGTGGAGGCCGGCGCACGACAGGTTGAATGCACAATCAACGGTATTGGCGAAAGGGCCGGGAATGCTTCACTGGAAGAGATAGTTATGGCATTGAAGGTTAGAAATCAACATTTTCAGGTGGATACGAATATAATCTCGGAACAATTATTCCAATCCAGCAGGCTTTTGACCAAACTGACGGGAACAGTTATTCAAGCCAACAAGGCAATTGTGGGAGCCAACGCCTTTGCTCATGAAGCCGGTATTCACCAGGCAGGGATTATTAAAAACGCCCTGACCTATGAAATCATGAAACCCGAATCGGTTGGAGTCTCTGTAAACCAGCTTGTATTGGGAAAACATTCCGGTCGTGCCGCACTAAATACCAAGATCAATTCACTGGGTTATGAGGTTTCCGATACAGAACTCAGAAATATATTTAAGAAGTTCAAAAAGCTGGCAGATAAAAAGAAAATTGTTTACGATGAGGATTTGGAAGTTTTGTTAATGGAAGAACGATCTTCCGGTGTTGAAAAATACAAGCTTGTCAGCGTTAACGTCACATCGGGCACGGAGACCATCCCAACAGCTACGGTTATATTGGAGGTGGATGGAAAACGGTTGCCGGCCAAAGCTTCATTGGGAGATGGACCGGTGGATGCGGCCTTTAATACAATCCGGGAGATAGTAAACATTCCCTGTGTCTTGACTGCCTTTGTTATTAAGGCTGTTACCGGCGGTACGGACGCGCAGGGAACCGTATCGGTCTCCATTGAATGGGAAGGCATTAAAGCATCCGGTCGTGGTTCACATACCGATATCGTTGTAGCGTCTGCCAGGTCCTTTGTAAATGCTTTGAACCGATTAGACCTGTTCGTACAGACCAGGTTGGTAAATGAAGAAGACCACGATGAAATAGGGGGAATTTAAGGGGATCTATTTTGATAAACCCAAAGAATTCCCTGGTTTTACAAGTTTTTAGCAACACTCTGAAAACAGGAAACTAAAGGATTTAGAAAGTCTTTGTCTTTCTTTTTCGTTGAACTGTTGATATAATCATCTTAATAAATGCAGCAGAAAAATATTTCGGCCAGAGGTGGAAAAGTTAGCTTGAGATCTGGTAACATTGCATTAAGAAACACTTAAACACAAGGAAACTCGCCCATGTATGACTCAGACTCCGAAGAAAAGGAAATCATTGATATCCCGATGTTACCGATGCGGAACATTGTGGTTTTCCCATACATGACAATACCTTTCTTTATTGGCCGACAGCAATCGATTGAAGCATTGGAGGAAGCATTGGCCGGTGACAGAAAGATTTTCGTTGTTTGCCAGAAGGATCCCCACGTAGAGATTCCAGCAGAAGATGATTTGTATGAAATGGGTACTATCGGAAACATTTTGCAGATCATGAGGCTGCCAAAAGGAACCATCAAGGTTCTGTTTGAGGGGAAGGAAAGGGGAAAGCGCTTAAAGGTCGATCTGGATTCGTCCTCTTACCATGCTCAAGTAGAGGTGATACCTCCTGTAGAGGACTATGATCCGGAACTCATTGCCCTTACTAAAACCGTCAAGGCTGAGTTCAAGGCTTTTCTAAAAAAGCTTAACCGAAGTACAGATTCCCTGGACAAAATTGTATCCGGTGACTACTCCCCCGGTGAAATTGCAGATATGATAATTCCCCTGCTGACACTTGATATCGAAAAGCAGCAGGAACTGCTAACCACCATGGACAGCAAGCTAAGGCTGGAAAAAGTCTATTCCAGGATGTTGGAGGAGGAAGAGCATAAGAAAATCGAGCAACGACTGAAAGAAAGAGTTCAAGGACAAATCGGCAAGACCCAGAAAGAGTATTATTTGAATGAGCAAATGAAAGCTATTCAAAAGGAACTCGGCACCGATGACTTGAAGGAGGAGATAGACGATTTCGAGCAGACCGCTAAAGACAGCGGAATGACTGATGCCGCGTTTGAAGTGGTGCAAAAGGAATTAAAAAAGTTGAAAATGATGCCTCCCACGTCTTCGGAAGCAAACATTGTTCGAAACTATATCGACTGGTTGGTCCAGGTTCCCTGGAAATCCAAGACAAAGGACAATCTGAATTTGGATCACGCGCAAGATGTTCTTGATGCCGACCACTACGGATTGGAAAAAGTAAAAGAACGTATCGTCGAATATATTGCAGTTGCCAACCTTGTTGGGAATTTAAGAGGACCGATCATCTGTTTGGTAGGACCTCCCGGGGTGGGTAAATCCTCACTGGCCAGATCCATCGCTCGTTCCCTGGATAGGAAGTTTGTTCGTATGAGCTTGGGCGGTGTCAGAGACGAAGCGGAGATCAGGGGTCACAGACGGACTTATATAGGTGCTTTACCTGGAAAGATCATCCAATCGATGAAAAAGGCCAAAACCGATAATCCTGTCCTCCTGCTGGATGAGATCGATAAAATGGCCCAGAGCCACATGGGAGATCCGGCGTCAGCACTACTGGAAGTGCTGGACCCAGAACAAAACGATACCTTTATGGATCACTACCTTGAGGTTGAGTATGATTTATCCAAGGTGATGTTTATCTGTACGGCTAATATTAAGCAGGATATTCCATTACCCCTGATCGACAGGATGGAAATTATAAACCTTTCCGGTTATTCGGAATTTGAAAAGGAAAAGATTGCCGAAAAATATCTGATTCCGAAACAGATGGAAGAAAACGGCCTGAAAGAGGAGCATGTAGAATTTGATCGTGAAGGAATACTTGAAATTATACGCAGTTACACCCGGGAAGCGGGCGTTAGAACCCTGGAAAGAACTGTGGCCAAGGTTTGTCGAAAAGCAGTTACCGCCATCGTAAAAGATAAACCGGAAGATCCAATTAAACTGGATTCTGAAAAGGTGGTGGAATACCTGGGCGTGAAACCCTATAAGTACGGTGAAGTCGATTCGGTCAATGAGGTTGGTATTGTAAACGGATTAGCCTGGACCTCCTTCGGAGGTGAAGTGCTTACCATTGAAGTGAATACCATGAAAGGATCAGGTAAAATCCTGCTTACGGGTAAACTTGGTGAAGTCATGAAGGAATCGGCTCAGGCAGCTCACAGTTTTGTCAGGTCAAATGCAAACGATTTGGGAATCTATTCCAAAGTTTTTAGTGATCTGGACATCCACGTCCATGTTCCTGAAGGTGCGACACCTAAAGATGGCCCTTCGGCTGGTGTTGCCATGACAGCAGCCCTGGTTTCTGCCTTGACGGGAATTCCAATCCGAAAAGACACTGCCTTGACCGGTGAAATTACCTTGAGAGGCAAGATTCTTCCAATTGGTGGTTTGAAGGAGAAGATGCTGGCCGCCAAAAGAGCCGTGATCCCCAAAATCATTATTCCCGAGGATAATGAAAAGGATTTGGCAGATGTACCGGATGAAATTAAAAGCGGATTGGAAGTTCATCACCTGAAGTATGTGAGAGAGGTAATTGATCTCCTGCTGGAAAGAAAACCGCAACCGGTGGATGATAAGGACCTTGAGTCGGAGCTTGATGATCAAGGCAAAAATGTCATCCAGGGGAATACCGTTGGTGATTTTGTTCAAAACGAATCCACTATCTCCCACAATTAACTCTTGAAACAGCCGGTTCGCATTCTGGCAGTTGTAGGACCTACCGCGGCCGGCAAAACAGAAATTGGAATCACCTTGGCGAAGGAAACAAATGGCGAGGTCATTTCAGTTGATTCCATGCAAATCTATCGCGGGATGGATATCGGGACTGCAAAGCCCAGTCCTGAGATGCTGTCCGCTGTTCCACACCATCTTATCAATATTTTAAATCCGGATCAGGTATACAATGCCGGGATGTTTGCAGAGGATGCTGACCGAGTTATTGGGGAATTGCATCGTTCCGGTAAAACTCCCGTGCTGGTTGGAGGTACCGGCTTGTATTTCAGGGCATTAATAAATGGTATCATTGATGTGCCTGAAATTTCAGAGGAAATAAGATCACGAGTTCGAAGCCTGGTTTCAGAGCAGGGTGTTTTGGAATGCTATCGTCAACTTAACGAGTTGGATCCAAAAAGCGCCGAACTACTGCATCCAAATGACGTTTCCAGGGTATCCAGGGCATTGGAGGTTTTTTGGGAGACAGGTTCGAGTATCAAGGATTTTCAGGAAGATCATAAATTCAGGCAGCAACGCTACGACGTTTATTATGTCGGTGTTCATTGGCCAAGGGAGATTTTGTATGAGAGAATAAACAATCGTGTACACATCATGGTGGAACAAGGCTTGATTGCAGAGACAAAGGATTTATTGGAAATGGGGTATGATGAAAACCTTCCTTCAATGAATTCAATTGGCTACAAGCAATCAGTGGCATTTTTGAAAGGTGATATATCAGAAGAGGAAATGATTGCGGACATCCAGCAAAAGAGCCGACATTACGCAAAAAAACAATTGACCTGGTATAAAAAAGACACAAATGTTCACTGGTTGAAAGATAATCATTTGTATAACGAAGATCTTAAACAGATTAAACAGTTTTTAAACTCGGGTATTTGATCGATACTTCATGAAACCTCAAGGCTACACAGTAGATAATTGGCTGGCTTTTTTACGACTCACAGACAATGAATTGATCAGGTATTGTAGAACAGATGTGTACAAGGCAACTGGAAAAGGGGGGCAAAAAAAGAACAAAACCTCCAATGCCATAAGGCTGACTCTCTCCCACCTGGTAGTTACTGAATCGAAATCCCGTTCAAAAGCTGAAAATACAAAAAAAGCATTAAAGAAGCTCCGTATCGCCATTGCAACCGATCAAAAACATGTTAATGCAAGGTGCAGCCAAACTATCTCACCTCCTAACGAAATCTTGCCTTATTTGTACAGCTCTGAAATACAAATCAACTCAAAGAATGCTGTATTTCCATTATTTTTGGGATACTTTTTTGTCAGCTATATCAAACACAAAGGAAACTGGAACGCTTTGGGAAAAGATTTGGGGTATACCACTTCACAATTAAGAAAATTCGTAGGCAGGCAAGGGGCATTAAAGCAGGTTTTTGATAGGATGAGATCGGAGTGGAAGGTTATTTCTGCTTCGGATTTTGATCACGTTGAATCTTGATTTGCTCCTTCATAGGAATCTTGACCGGTTCCAAAGTATCTATGTTAAAAAAACTGCTTGGAAAAAAGTATTTAGCCAGCTGTCTCACCTT
This sequence comes from SAR324 cluster bacterium, assembly GCA_028280735.1. GTDB lineage: Bacteria > SAR324 > SAR324 > XYD2-FULL-50-16 > XYD2-FULL-50-16 > JAHJTV01. The sequence goes on from JANQLH010000423.1 coordinate 14,227, forward strand.
GTCTTCGCTAAGTGTTCTTGTATCCACATACATTTCCGGGGATAATTCCTGCTCTTTGATGAAATCATTTACTTCGATCATCTGGTTCATCTGAATTTCCTTGGTGGCTCCGGGAAAAAAGACAATTGCCCGTTTGGTTTTGAGCATTTTTATTAGATCCCTGGCTTTGCGGATTTCCAGCAGTAGGTTGGTTTTGCCTTTGGGTGCATCGTCCCCTAAAAACGGCAGGTAGAAATAGATATCCTTTTTGTTTTCCGGATTCTTTCTTTTCCATTCTGCATGCAAAATGGCGATGACGCTGTTTTTATACTCGTGTTTTGTCACCAGGCGATTCAACTTGATCGAATAATCCATTATAGTCTTTACCACCTTTTCACTCATGGCTTGAATCGGCAGGGATATGAGATCGCCGATGCGTATTACCAGGGTTGAATAGGTTTTCCATTCCTGGGATCTTTTCAGTGATTTGGAAAATCGGTTAAGCAGGATTTTTATTTCATTGATGGTTTCCTTTCGTCCTTGCAGGCTGTCTATTACCGAACGAAAGTACATTATAGACTGCACCATCTCGCCGAAACTTTGACTTTGGGTTTTTATTTTTTCCGCTCCCAACCTGCGCATGTCATGTTGAAATATTTTTCCCAGGTTGACTTCCCTAATGCTTCCGATGATCATTTTGTCAACATCGGGCATTTTGAATTTCAAGTAGCTCGGGTCTCTGTTTAAAAGCTTTTGTTTAGTGCTGACTCTATGCAGCAGGCGATCGAGTAAAGTGATACTTAACGTTTTGGAGAAATCCTGGGTAATTTTTTGATACTCACCCAAGATTCTCATGGCTTGAATGAGCCCTTTTCTTGATTCAGTGTTTACTTCCTGCAGCGATTTGGCGAAGTTGGAAGTAAAAGTAAAAGACATGCCGTCTTCCTCCTGCATTGCTTTTACCGGTACGGTATGCAGTCGGAGTTGAATCATGATTTTTCCTGTCGGAACCTCAAAGGTATTTCCCAGGAAAAGCACATTGTTGTACTTCAAAGGTAACTGCAGGATGATTTTCTTGTTAACTGCAGCTTCGGCAAGTCGTCCTTTGAATTCGGAACAACACTCCTTGACTATTTTGGAAAGCTCTTCATACAGAAAACTCTGTCTCACGTGCCGGCGAAAATGTGGGGATCGCAGGTTGTATTTACCCTTGTTAAAATAATCCAGAATCACTCCGGCAGGATTGTATTCGCTTTTTTGTGCCGTCTGGCTGCGTTTGATTTTGTCAATGAATGACAGCATTGCATTTCTGCTTTTGACATACATTTTTTCAAAATCGATCAGTTTCATCTCCTGAGGAAATGTGGACATTCCGCTTTTAGCCAAAACCTCGGGTGTCAGAAACGAATCAAAACCAGACTCGATTTCGTTGGCAATATATCCCAACTCTTCAGTTTTAGGGATGAGGCCGGATTCCTCCAACCAGCCTGCGAACTGATTCCTGGAAATCGCCAGTCCGGTTTCAAAAATCGCCTGTTCATATAAAATATCAAAAAAATGAATCCCAAAGCGTTCTATGAGTGACCGTTTGTCCTGTTCAAAAAAGCGATTTAAATTCTCTTTAAGCACTTCCCCCACCAGTACACCATAAGCACCCGATATAAAATGCAATGGATTGATCAACTTATGGATGGCTTGTTTAGGCTCTGCATAAAGCCGTCCGGGATTTTTTTTCTCGGAGCCTTTTTTTATTTTCAAGCGCATGCGGGGTGCAATGGCACTTTTTATATAATCGGCTTCTTGTTTGGAAATGGCTTCTTCGGCAATCGCTACTTTTTTATTTACGACATAATCATAAATATTATGAATTAAAAAGATTTCGTTTAGATCTTTGGAAGCCGTCTTTTCTTCTTTTGCGCCGGTGCCTTGCAAGCCTGCCACAAGACCTCGAATACTCTTTTCATTCTCTTCCGGAATTGTTTGAACATCATCTTGGTTTAAAAAGAAAAAACAGTTTTTCCAAAGTTCCGGATCATATTGACTGCGTGTAATGCAAACAATACTTTTTATAAGCTTAAACAGGTCGGCACGATCCAGCAGTTTTTTGTTGACATATATCTGTTTCTCCTCCATTTGTTGCAGTTTCTGGTAAAGATAGGAGAAGACCTGCTGGTTGTTGTTACATTCTTCAACGTTGTCGCCCAAAAAATCATCCAGGTGGGTTGTCAAAAATCGTGTGCTGATTCGTTGAGTCAAGATTTCAAATTGTCTTGCCAGTTGTGCAACTGGTGCCGAACGTTCGATAATATCATTTTGGAAGGTTTGAAATGTTGCAGAATAACGGTTGTGTAAATCCGAAAGCAAGATCAGGTTTATTGCCTGCGGGTCCGACAAATGTTCATTCTTACCACTGGCGATGGAGGCAATCTTTTTTTGCATCTCCGGCGGTAGTCCGGGGAAATCGATCAATTCCCTGGCGGTGGATTGCATTCCTTTGGATCTTGCCGCCCTTTTTAGCAGCAGGTCTTTGACAACAGCATCCTGCATGATGGGAGGGGGAATTTTCTGGAATTTCAAATCCGGTTTGGAAAGCAACTGCAGTTTAACCGCGTTGGTCAGACCGGTTATCATGATCTGCCGATTGTTGTTAAATATGTTATCAAAAAATAAAGGCAGACTAAGGCTTTCGCCTTTTGAACGGCTTAGTTGGATTAGCAGTACATTCTCAGGGTCCTTTAAAACCCGCCATTCCAATTGACCGATGGTTTTAAGGTTTGCATTGACATTTATGCGCTCTTCAACAGCTACACGTTCCGTGGGACTATTTTTGACCTTCGGGTTGATCGGACGCCTGATTTCAGATTTTTTCGTGACTTTATATTCAAAATGGTCAACTTGAAATCCTTGCTGATTCAAAAGTTCGGTAATCAGGTCGATACCCTGGATTTGTCTTTTCTCAATTAAACTGACGAGTCGAATATCAAGGTTCGTTTCTTTAACGTTCAATCCTGAAGTTGCCTGAACCGGATTGCCTTGATTTGCAAGCTGATAATTTTGAATTCGCATTACCAGGGATATGTTGAAAATTCAAAAAAGCTGATACGGGAAAGCAGTGATGCCAAAACAGGTAAAATGTGCCTCTTGGTTGCTGAATCCTTCACCCAATTGTAAGTATTGATCGTCTGATTAGTGATCTTGTTGTCGGGATAGCCAACAGTGGTACATCGATATTATAATAATAACAAATATACAATTATTCTTCTATTATTCATTACTAATTCTTCCATTGCAAAAGGAAAAATCGGCAATTTATAAACAACATCTGCGGTTTCATTAACAAATCGAAGTGTAAAACATAATGGAATCGATTGTAACGAGTGTACATCAAATGTGGCTCTGCGAGATTTTTCCGCTTTGGAAGTATTTCTCTAGTTTAGCACTTTTTGACGGAATTCTCTATTCAATCAACCATTGAATTCCGGCAAATTTTGATCAAAAGACAGGGACCTTCTTATAACTGGACGCAGTTTAAGAACAAGCAAACGAACTTTTGAATCAGATATTACCAGTTGGAAATTAGTTAGTGTCTGAACAAAAAATCGCTAAACCCTTGTCCAGTCTCCTGCCAGATACCGGATGCCGGCTTGAGGATTAACCTGCTGTCAGCATTCAGTTTAAGGCATAACAAAGACATGCAACATCTGGCTGAGAGCTGAATGCTGACAGCACTGAAGCTCGAAGCGCCAAGCGCCAAGCTGCTTTTCATACTTTAATTGTTATTGGTTAAACTGGTTTTCGTTCAAACACTAGTTAGGAGTCAATATTGCTTAGCTACTTCGCAGGTAACAGTCGGGCAGATTATTCCATGATGCAAGCCAGAATATGAGGAAGTTCCGTCACTTGAATTCGAGATTGAAAATACAACCAGGCATAACACTTGTCAGGTTTCTTGGAATTGCCTTCGTCGTAGTATTGTTGAGTTCCTGCTCATCTCATACTGCTCCGAGACATGGAAAATGGCATACACTTAAAACCGGGGAAACCTTGGAAGTTATAAGCAAGCGATACTCTGTACCCATTACGGATATCAAAGCAGCTAATGATATATATGATCCGGAGGATTTGTCCCCGGGAAACAGACTTTTTATTCCTACTCCGGTTCGCATAAAAACCGTACAACCAGAGGCCAAGACCAAATCCAAATCTGTTCCCGGGGTAAGCGCCAGACCTAAAACAAAAAAGGCAAACGCCAAATTTATGTGGCCATCCAAAGGAACCATTTCATCGGGTTACGGTATGCGTCACGGCCGCTTGCACCAGGGGATCGATATCACCAAGGATCACGGTAGAGATATCAGGGCCGCCGCCGCAGGCATAGTTGAATTTTCCGGTCACAAAAGTGGATATGGAAGAACGATTATCATAAATCATGGTGGCGGATTTAAAACGTTGTACGCCCATAATCAAAAAAATTTCGTGAAAAAGGGTATACGGGTTAAGGCAGGAGCATTAATTGCCAGAATGGGCTCAAGCGGGAGATCCACAGGGATTCATCTGCATTTCGAAATACTGTATAAGGGAAAACCGCAAAATCCCTTGAGGTATTTGCCTGTCAGGTAAATCTGCATAAAAGGTAGATGTTATGACTTCAAGATCAACAGATTCCATTTTGCAAGGTTTAAAAAAGACCTTGGATAAAATTGCATTGTTTCATGGACACTATTGTCCGGGAATAGCTTATGGGCTGCGAGTGTCTCTTGCAGGAATAAAACTGATGGCAGCATCAGATAATTTTGAGCTGAACGTAATATCCGGAACAACAAACTGCCCATTGGATGCCGTGCAAATGATTACCGGATGTACGGTCGGAAACGGAAAGCTGTTTCTTGACGATAGGGATCGGCAGGAGTTTACCTTCTGGAACCATTCTCAAGACAAAGGTATAGTGATTAAACCAAAAAAGGTGTTTTATCGGGAAAGTATAGCTGAAGCAGAAGCCATGGAGCGTTTTGCGGAAGGGGATAAATCTCGGGAAACGCTAAGACTGGTGAACGCCAGGTTGCAAAATAAAATAGAATCCATTTTGCTGGCAGAAGAAAAAGATGCGGTTGAGATCGAGGATATCAACTATAAACCGGATATTCTGAAAGGCTGAAAAACAAGCCCAGCGTTCGGATCAATCTTTTTTTTAATCCAAAAAAGCAGACAATTGCATTTCTATCTTGTTCTCCTAATTCTCATCAATAAAAATTCCGACGAATCGAAAACACGATTCAACTCAATCTGAATTCTGAAATCTCTCTCCGGAAGTAAACGTAAGATACGATAGTGTGTAATGGTTTGCCTCCCAACCATTCCTACTCTCTTTTGCCTAATACTATATGGTAAAATTAAGGGTTACCTTCTTTGTTGTTTTAAGGGTATATTTTAGATCCATTGTAAATATGATATAGTCATCATTTAGAAGTCCACGAGATCTGATTGAAGGATTTATAATCATTGCGGTATCGCTATAACCCGGTTTGTTTGGAGCCCAATACCCTGCAAGGCTATGTTACCGAAAGCTACCAATTAACTCTTGTTCAATTACCATGACAGGATCCGAAGTTGCTGATTCCGTTACAAGCGATTTTCAAGCCATAGAGGTTCAGGTTGACCGGTTTGTCGAACGGCAGCGCCAGCATCAGCTTAAGCTTGAAAGCGAAAAGCGTCGTCCAAATCAATCGATTTCGAACCTGGTCCAAAAATCCAAATCCCTCCCTCCTGAAATTGTCGACAACATTTTTAATCCTTACCTTGTTAGAAAAATCGATAATGATTCAGTAGCTTACGTGAAAAAGCGATTGCATTCCATGCGCTTGAAAATAAATACCATGGAGGCAAAAAAAAGGTTTTTGGTTTTGGAGACGATGGATTTCTTTAGAAGTAAAATCAGTATTGGCAGACTGATACCTGCTATCTTGCTGCTGACAGGTGTTGACAAGAAAAAAGCGTTTCTCCAATTTGTGATTCCGGCTTTCAACAGCATAAAAAAGAATATTGAAACACTCGTTTCTACAAACCAGCTGTTTACGGAAAAAACGCTGCATTTAAATCGAGGAAGTCTTTATTCATTCGTCTCGGATTTGGCAAAAACAATATTACCTGTGTTCAAACCCGCGTATTTGGAACGATTTAATACTATCGCCTCTCCGGTCGAACTTCTTGAAAATATATTGTCTGCTTATTATTCGAGCAGTTCGAAAAGTCGAGAGGTTGTACTGAACAACATGGTAGATAATCCCGAAACCATACAAAAGGTTTTGTTGGATTTCATTGTTGAAATACAGTCACATGAGGCATTGTTCAACTACGCTGTTAAACGGCATGGATACTACAAAATTTTTATTACGGGCTTAACAGAAAAAAACAGGTTTGAGGGACATGAACCGGTCATCATCAGTAAAATTCTGGCAGGGTGTTTTATCGCCAATGAACAGATAAAGCCAAGTAATGCGTTGATCGATGCAATGGTTGACAAGGAAAGGTTCGACCATTCATCAACAACCAAGGCAAAAAAGAGTTTTATTGATAAACTGGCTCCTACCACGGTTGTGACTATCATCAGCCAGTTTAAAACCTATTTCAAACTGCTGTTAAATTCGCAAGATGATGAGAAATTTTCAGAAATCACCCGTTTTTCCGTAAGAACAATACTTAAAAACATTTGGTCCGGTTTTACCAAATTAGCTGATGAGGGATTCTCAAAAATATCCGCACCTTTTGAAATCGTAGTCAACCAAATAAGAAAGACGTTCCTGAGTTTCATTGAGGATGAGAACCAGGCTAATGAAAGGGAGAAAAACAGACTAAACAATCCTGTTGTGACTTTAATTCCAAAAAGGCCGGAGAGTAGCAGCTATCTGAAAAAGAGCTATTCTATGGTAACGCCTGATATCATTGGCTTTAGAGGTATGCGTGAGGGAGCAAGTCAAAAGGATTTTGCCTACAACTCAAGAATTTTCAAAAAGGGAGAAGTTACATTACTGGAGTTTTCTTATTGCTTTAACAGGCTATTTGAAGCCCTTGTTCGTAACAACAACAAAAAAGTAAAAGTGCTTACCCACAACAGGCAGAAAAACATTGTGGAATATCACATGTCTTTTCTTTACAACAGTTATCTGATCAGTTTGGGGCTAACGCGGCTTAAAAAAGATACCACCGGTGAAGTTCAGCAAAAGGACATATTTCCCTATGTTTTGCTTTTTTCTGAGTCTGACGGCCAAGAACAAGGTCGATTACCGAAACGTATAATTACGGTGAAAGGTAAAAGAAAGATGTATATTGAGTCGGTGATGCGACACGAGAATACAATAATCCTGTATAAATCGATCCTTTACATACTTCATTTGCTGCCGGTCGAAGATTGGAATGCTTCTGCCAGTCAAGCTTGTATTAAGTTCATCATCAGGGAATTAAAAAAACAAACAAACCATCCTTAGTCACCGGCTAAAAACAACTCGCACGTGCCTTCCGGAGCTCAATCCGAATATTGCTTTTATCGTCAACGCCAAATATAAAAGAGTCCCCTGATTCACTTTGTATTTTTGTGAAAATTGGGATATTAAGGTATTGCTTACACTGATAGACATCCCAAACGAAAGAATATAAAAAATGGTGTCCGGGTAACGCCACTTAATAAAGCCACGTTAAACGATGTTTAAAGCTCCTTCCTTCAGCAAGAAAAAGAGCACAGAAAACGAATCCTTCTACCGGGAAGGAATGAACCTGATCCGTGGCAGCCTGTATAAACAAGCTACTAATGTTTTACTGCAAGCGTTGAAAGAGAACAGCGATGAGGTTTCTCTTTCACTATCCAGAGAATTCAATTCATACTACAAGTCCTCTCAGTTTGAAGCCGCCGCAGCTATTGGCGAAGCTTTGCGAGCCTTTTCGCAGCAAGATGTTTCACTGCTGGTTAACGTGGGAACTTGTTATCGACACCTGCAATCTTACCAAAAAGCTAATGATCTTTATCGTGAAGCGTTGAGAATCGACAAATCAAATAAGCCGGCTTTATTCAACCTGGCAGCGAGTATTGCAAAGGTCGATAAATACGATCTTGATATCAAAAAAGCACTGGATTGTTTTAAAACGCTTGAAAAGCATGTATTTCCCCCTTATCTCAAAGATCCGGATATTGTTGAGAAGATTACTGCGGAACTGGATAAAGAGCGGAAGCATAGATTGAATCTGGTTGAGTCTTTGGTCGTCGAAAAATCAAAGGAGCAAAAATCGGGTAACACCGATGCTGCCAAGAAAATTGTAGCGAAAATAGAAAATGAAGAAAGGCAGTTGGCAAATTCAAGTTATCAAAGCATCTGTAAAAAACTCAGAAAAGCCATCAAAACCAATTGGGCAAAACAGACTATTGAAGAAAGCAAGGCAAATCTCCAGGATAACCTCTTTAACCTGGGACTGTATGCTTTGTCACAAGGCGACCTTGAGTTAGCAAGCGATTCTTTCAATAAACTGGAATCCGAGAAATGCTCAATCGAGAATCTGGATCTCATGCTGGCAATCACGCTGGAGTTGAAGGGATATAGCAATCAGGCAATTGACAAGCTGGTTGAGATGCTCAAGAAAAATCCTAAAAACCGATATGCCATAGTGAATTTGGGATTGATGTACAAAAGGCGAGGGAACACTTTATTATCCATGCGATATCTGCTGAATGCCTCGGAATTGCTTGAACAGTCGGACGGACTTTACAGTCTCTCGGATATTAAGGTACGAGCGGATGAGTATTTTGATGATGATAATGTTGACGATGCTTTTACGCTTTATAATATCGTAATTAGCGAAGCTCCAAACTCACATGCCTGGAATCGTGTCGGTGAGATTCATATGCAACGAGAAGAATACGTGGAAGCGACGATGGCATTTAATGAATCATTGGACACTGATCCGGAGAATTCCATTGCCAAGCAAAAACTGATGCAGATTCATGATCTTTATACACTAAAAGCTGAGACTCAGTTCCGTAACGGATTTGATAATGAAGCTACAACTTTATATCAAAACGCCCTTGAGATTCATAAATCTGTGGATGTAATGAACCGGGCAATCAAAGCTTATGGAAGAATGAACGATTTCGCCCAGGTCAACTACCTTAAAAGTGAAATCAAAAAATTGAAACAGGAACAAAAGGAAGAGCGTCTGGAAAAGAAACGATTGGCATTGATTGAAGAAGGCAAGATTCTGATGAAGGAAAAGAAGTTCGATAAGGCGATTGAACAATTGGAATCCGCTTTCGAGATAAAACCCGATAAAGATACATTTTTGTTACTCGCATACATCCTTAAAGCCCTCAAACATGGCCGCAAACTCTCGGGCCTGGTCCAACAATGGAGACAAATTACCGAAAGGCACTCACAAAGCAGTAATATCAATGAATAGAGAACTTGGTATCATGTTATTTTAAGGCTTTGACAAAACCATTTTGTCCTGCAATTGTGTGAAAAAATCTTTTTTCAACAAGTTGCAAACAACCAATTAAGTTCCGGAGTCTTCATAGATGCTTGAATCTTTTGTAAAAAAACAAAAGAATAAAAGGCAGCAAAAAGCCAGGGAATTGGTGCAAAAAGGACTATCCCAGCTTTTACAAAAGGAATTTAAACAGGCGACAATCAGCCTTACCCTGGCTTTGGAAGAACTCGATGAAGAAGTGACTCCCTTATTGGAAAACGAGTTTTCCAGACTGCTGGTCACGGGAAAACCGGAGGCAGTTCGTGCGGTAGGCCTGGTTTTACTGAAAACACGACCTAACGATACTGATTTATTAAACACTCTCGGTAATTGTGCTCGAAAGCTCAGGGAAGTGAAAGAAGCCAATCATTTTTACAGGCAAGCCCTAAAAGTTGATAATTCTCACCAATTTGCCTTTGACAATCTTGCAGCCAGCCTGGCTAATGTTGATCTTTATGACGATCAAATCGCCAAAGTGATGACAATGTTCAACGATTGCAACAATTATTACCTGCCCGAATTCAAAAATGATCTGGTTTTTACCGGCAATGAAGATTATGAAGAAACCTGTGAAAAACTTCGCAAGGCCATTAAGGAAAACTGGAAGAAATGTTCAATAGCGGAAGGAAAACTTGTTCTCCAAAATGATATCTTCAACTTGGGTCTGTACGCCTTAGCCAACGGTGATGCCGAACTGGCTTATGAGAACTTCGAGAAACTGCAGAAGCAAAACAGCAGTCTAAATGACCTGAAGATGTTGATTGCTTTAACCAAAACTCTTCACCGCTCTAGTCTTCAGGAATCGATAAGCATGCTGGTTGAGCAGGTTAAGAATGATCCTGTCAACAGGTTGCTTAACGGCAATTTAGGATTGCTTTTTCGGAAAGCCGGAAACAGGCTACT
>JANQLH010000465.1 GCA_028280735.1 SAR324 cluster bacterium
GGATGATGGGATTGTCTATGAGTATCGAAGTGATTTTGACGTCTTAATAGTGACATCCTCGATGAATATTGCCAAAAAATGGAGCTACTGGCTAAAAATCGAAAAGATTCTGCAACGCAGCAAATTGATTCGAACCTGGGTCAGCCTCCTGGTTATAGATATTCAGACTCTGAACAAAGAGTTGAAAAAAGGACGTTATTTTTACCACGATATTCAAAAAGAAGGCATTGTACTTCATAACTCTGATAAATTTGAACTAGCCGAACCCAAGGAACTGACTCAAAAAGAACTGAAAGAAGAGGCAGAACAACATTTTCAAAAATGGTTCAAGAGTGCCGATACCTTTTTAAAATATTCCATTCAAGCTATTCAAAACCAAGACTATAAATATTCTGCCTTTCAGCTCCATCAAGCCACAGAACGGTTTTTCATGACAACCCTGTTAGTGTTCACCGGATACAAACCCAAACTCCATGATCTGGAGAAATTAAACCGACAAGTGATAAACCAACACAGATCTTTTTTGACAGTTTTTCCGCAATCCACAGAACAGCAAAAAGAGAATTTTGTCCTCCTGAAACGAGCCTATATAGATTCCAGGTATGACATGGAAAACTATCATATTACAAAAGAGCAACTGGAATGGCTGGCTGAACGAGTGGTAAAACTAAAAGAGTTAACCCAAAAAAATTGTCAGGAGAAAATCGAAAGCTTTAATACTTGATGCTTGACTTGAATTGATAATTGATAATCGGGTCGGACCAGCGTGGTGAACGAGCACAAAAACAGCCTTATAAGAAATCAAGCCTTGTATTGTATATCCAAACTCTCTTGGGCTAATTTGTTCCAAGCCCAAGTTTCCCAATTAGCAAGTTCTTTGCCTTCTATTTGAAAGTCCTAAATGCTCCAAAACCGACCTGGTGTTAACTTATAGTTGCCGCATTGTTTGAGCAACACTATGCTTCGATTTTGATTTGATAAGACCAATAGCAAATCGTCTGAGTCTAAAGACGTTTTCCGGACCGTACCGGTAAGACGCTGCAGGATCACCTATTGATCTGTAGCCATAGGGCTTTGGGATGCCGGTTCCGGATTTAATTGATCCACTTTTCGGTTCCTTGCCGGTTCCACCTCCTCCCTGGAAGGAAGGTATCCTTTTCTGATTCTGAACAACAGACGACGAAAGTCATTAAGAATCATAAACAGGTTGGGGATCAGGATCAGGGTTAACAGTGTGGCAAAAATAACACCGGCAGCTATCGATATCGCCATGGGGATCAGAAATTTGGCTTGAAAGTCGGTTTCGAAAATAAGCGGTGCCAATCCTCCGGCGGTACTGACAGTAGTTAAAAAGATTGCTCGAAACCGACGCGCGCCTCCCTTAACAACAGCGTCCAGAAAAGTCATTCCTTCAGCCAGGTTTTCATTGATTCGTTCGATTAAAACAATGGCATCGTTCACTACGACTCCAGTCAAGGCAACCATCCCAAAGATACTCATCATGGAAAAATCATAACCCAGGATCAAATGTCCGAAAATGGCCCCAATGACTCCGAAAGGGATCGTAAACGTTATGATAAACGGTTGGGTATAGGAGCGAAACATGGTGGCGATGATAAAAAATATTCCCAACATTGCCAGGGGATAGCTTACAAATAGACTACCAAATGACTCAGCCATCCGCTTTTTTTCACCCTGAAAAGAGGCATGGACTCCCGGGTATTTTTTAGACAGTTTTGGAATAAAATTCTGAATCAAGGTGTTAGAAATTTCATTTGCATTGGTTTTGTTGGTATCTACTTCTGCACTTACGGAAATCCTTCTCAATCCATCGGTTCTGGTGATGGTGGAATAACCCGGGGAAAAATCGATGTATGCCACTGATAGCAAGGGAACTTCGTGTCCATTTTGGGTGCGAATCCGAATACGATGAAAATCGGAAAGTCGTCTCCTTTCATCAGCCGTGTACCTGACTTTTATGCGGATATCATTACGTCCTCTTTGAATACGCACCGCATCTTCCCCGAAATACCCGGAGTAAACCTGGTTTGCCAGATCGTTGACAGTAATCCCAAGCGTCCTGGCTTCAGGCTTTAATTCCAATCGCAATTCGTTTTTACCGGGTGTAAAGTCCGATTTTACCTGGTAAACTCCATCGAACTTCTTCAAACGGGCAATCAATTCGTCAGAGGCTTGTAAAATCTGGTCCAAATCATGACCCTGAATCCAAATTTCAATAGGGGCACCGGGAGGGCCACCCTGCATTCCAGCGTAAGTAACCGATTTAATTCCGGGTATGTTCCCGACTTCTTTTTCCCAGGCAATTCGCAAATCCTTGGAATGAATCCCCCTTTTTTCGGATTCCAGCATGGTCACAATCATTGCTCCCAAATGCGGACCAGTCCCCGAATCGGATAAATCCTGACCGACCAGCAACAATCTGTCATTCAGCAATGGTTCACCGGACCTGGTTTGGGTTTGCTCTGCCATTCTAAGCAGGGCGTCTTCAATCTGCTCGACGGCCTTTTGAGTGGTTTCGATGGGCGTGCCTGCCGGGAACTCAACGTTGGCAGTCATAATAAAACCATCCACTTCTGCAAAGACTTCAAACTTGATGATCCCGGCCTGAATCAATCCGATAGTGAACAGCAGGGTGGCAATGGCGGTGCAAAGCGATACATATCGCCATCTTAAAATTTTCTTTAAAGCAGGTGAATAAACATTTTGAACAAACTGCTCCAAACCTTTTCCTGCTTTGGAATTGATTGATACCAAAAAGTTTGAAATCCAGAACCTGGGTTTTTTTACAAGATTTGGATCGGGCAGATGATTTAAATGTGCCGGCAGCAAAACCAGGCACTCCAAGAGGGAAACAGCTAAACAGGCAATCACTACCACCGGCAGAATGGCAATAAACTTTCCCATAATACCGTCAATATATGCCAGCGGGAGAAAGGCCACAATCGTCGTGACCACTGCCGCGATCACAGGTAATCCGACTTCCTGTACACCTGCGACAGCCGCAGCTAGCGGAGGCTTTCCAAGTTTGCGATGATAAAAGATGGCCTCTCCTACCACAATGGCGTCATCCACTACAATCCCGAGTACCATCAGGAATCCGAAGAGCGAGATCATATTGATGGTGCCTCCCGACATCCACAGGATCACAACTCCACCTGCAATGGAAATAGGAATTCCCATACCGCTCCAGAAACTCAGTCTTAAATCCAGAAACAACCAGAGAACTGCAAACACGAGAATCAAACCGATTGCTCCGTTTTTGACCAGAAGGTTGATACGGGCTTTCAGCATATCGCTGGTCTCATAGATTGTGGTGATGGTGGCACCCTGGGGCAGTTGCTTTCGTTTGGTATCCAGAAACTCTCCCACGGCTTTTGTAATGGCCAGGGTATCCTCTTCCTTGGTTTTGTAAATGTTTAAAAGAACGGCTCGTTCCCCGTTGATAGTAGCCAGAATCGGCTCTTCGGTGAATCCGTCTTTGATCTCTGTGACCTTGTCCAAGGTGATAATCTCGCCTGTTGGTTTGGCAACCACCACAGTTTTGGATAGTTCAGCACCGGTATATTTTCTGCCGACAGTTCGTATTCTAATCTCTTCTCCCTCTGTGCGCAGCGTTCCACCGGCAAGATTAAGATTATCCCTGCGTAATACATCGATAATCTGGTTGAAGGTCAAATCGTATTGACGTAGCTTTTCTTCCGACACCTCAACACTGATTTCGTAATCCCTGATTCCAAAAACAGATACTTGAGAGACTTCGGGAAGCAAGAGGATTTCATCTTTGGTCTTCTCAGCCCATTCTTTCAACCTTCTTTCCGACATATTTCCGGAGAGTGCAAAGATCATCACCGAGTCTTTTAAAGTCAGGTTAGTAATGATGGGTTTTTCAGCGTCAACGGGGAAAGTAGAGATGGAGTCCACATTACTGCGTACCTTATCCAGCACCCTATCCACATTGTATTCTTCCTGGACCTCGATAGTGGTAAAACTGATGTTTTCGCTGGATTTGGTGGTAAACTGCTTGATGCCTTCCAGCCCTTCGATAGCAGATTCCACCTTACGGCTGATGCCCTCTTCCACTTCTTCAGGATTTGCTCCCGGATAAACAACGGATACGGTTATGATATCCAGGGAAAACTCCGGAAAGAATTCCCTGATCATGGTTCCGCCTGCCACCATGCCTGAAAATATAATCAAGAACAGTAGAATGTTGGCAAATACGGTATTCCGCGCGTAAGTTGCGATCAGGTTTTTCATAGCGAATCTCTATGGTTCAATGATTTCAAGCAGTGAATTTTCCAGGGGATCAACCAGTCGGGTGGTGATAACCTGGTCTCCGGCAGAAATACCGCTTTTCACGAAAACCTCGTCATTTTGAATGCGTAACACCTCAACCGGTAGTGTTTTTAAACGGTTGTCTCTGGCAATAAAAACCGAATTCCGAAAACTGACAGCCCAGCGAGGCAATCGAATCACCTGGGACATCGTTTTACCGGGAATGGATACTTCACAAAACATTCCTTCTACCAGTGGAAGTACACCGTTGGTACGGCTGATCGGTTTTTCGACCCGAACCGCAACAGTCAGGGTTCTGGTTTGCTTGTCGTAATTTATCACCCTGTCCATGATACCTTCCCAGGTATGACCGTCGGTATCTTCAGTCCAGCGGATAACTACCGGTAAGGCTTGCAGTGAATGAAACCAGACCGCATGGTCCGGATTTGCCGGGCTATTGAATTGCAACCATTTTTGAGCATCAATGCTGTCCAAAGGTATATGGAGTTCCGAGGCGGAATCATCAACCATGCTTACAATCGCCTGACCAGGAGTAACGTATTGACCGGCTTCTACGGAAACCGATTTCAATCTTCCTGAAAACGGAGCTTTTACAATGCAACGATCCAGATTTGCTTTTGCCCTGGAAAGCCTGGCATTGGCCGAGCGCAATGAATACTCGCTTTCCTTGATTCTTAAGGGATAGGTTGTAATCGATTGGTTCAACTGCATCACTTGATCTGATGTTGTATTATAAGCTTGTTCCAGTTTGTCGATTTCACTTTGAGTACCTATTCCGTTGTCATTGTATAATTGCTTGTTTCTCATAAACTCGGCTTTGGCAAGATCCCTGTTTCTTTCCAGCGCTTTCAACCTGGATTTACTAATGGCGAACTCCTGCTTTAACCTGGTTATCGCGTTTTTTGTTTGAAGAACCGCGGCCAGTGCTTCTTCTTGTCCGGCCAGATAATCCCGGGAATCAATTTCAAATAAGATTTCGTCTTTGGTGATGATCTGGCCGATTTCAAGGCGGGGATGTATCCTTACCAACTTTCCCGTAACCTCGGGAGCAATGTTGATCGTGTTCAGCGCAATTACTTCTCCAAATCCCTTAATTGTGACTTCAACGTCTTCCGGTTGGACTGTAAGTGTTTCAACCCTGGTTTTCGTCTCATTCACCTGAACTTCGGCGGGGGGTTCTTTCATGTTGGCCAAAACCAGCATGCTGATAATTCCTGTGAAAATAATGGTACTGCCCACAACAACTCTGGTCATAATTGGTTTTTTAAGGGACTCGGTTGCTGCCATGTTAATCTCCGTTCTGCTGGATGTGCGGGGTTGCAATTTCGGGATGTTCATCAAGAGCTGATTCCACGGCCAGGAGGACTTTGCACCAGAGCTCTCCAATATCGTTACCGACGGCTGCAATGAGCTTTCTAAACATTTGCAGCACAGCGTGCTCAACTTCATGAATCTGTTTTTTGGTTTCCGGTGACAGGCAGATAGTGACTTTTCGCCTATCGCGAGTGTCCTGGTTCCGAAGCAACAGGTTCTTTTCAACCATTCGATCCACCATTGTTGAGACCGACGGCGTGGATACCCCTAAGAGCTTTGACAATTCTGTGATCGATATGTTTCCGGCCTGGTGAATGACCATCATGGTATCCGCCTGGGCAATGGTCAGGTTTTTCACGGGAGTGTTTTTGTTGATCATTATTTCACGTACGATTCGATCAATTCGCTGATGAACACTCTTACCCTTATCAAAGATAAAACGGGCTAAATCAGCGGAATTATCCCGGGGAGGGGCCTTGATGTGTTTATTCATGATTTTTTGTTGAAGTCCTAAATAGATAAGAAAACTAATAGTTAATATTACTAATTATTCGATAGTCAAATTAATGTCAATTGAGTTTTATCGAATCGGATAACCGGCTCTTATTGCTTATCAGTTTTTCCTTGGCAATATTAAAAGGTGTCTGAAGGAAAAATCACTAAACCTTAATCCGGTAACATAATACTTTTTTAGCCGGACCCGGGATCAAGTTGACTCAAACATGGCTTAACCCCTATCATTATTGCAGTTAAAGGTGACACCCATAATGAAATTGAATTTTTAGGCGACTTCGTCTGACTGTTCATAACCACTAGCTTTTTCGCTAATGTTATGGAATCTTATCCCTGTCCAGGGGAGAAAATGCGCGGGTTTATTCATATAACGGTATTGATTCCAAAAGAATCGGAACAGCTTCGGGCAATACCATACATAACCCGGTGTGATCGGAGAAGAGATAGAAAGCAACACTAAATGCGGATAAAATAAACAGGGGAATACGATGGCTGTTAGCTATTATAAAATTATCAATGGTAAACGATACGATCGCCAAATGTTGAAGGTGGTTGAAGAAGCTGTCGCCGGGCAAGATGATAAATCCGTATCCCTGGAACATGCCAAAAAACTGTTTAAAATGATGATTGATGGTAACAGGATTACAAAGATTGAGCGGGAAACCCTGGCCTACATTGAAGAAAACTATCCGTTTGAAGCTGAAGCTGCAAATTGGCTTAAACACCAGGTGGCGGCCTGGGATAAAAAGAAATCAAAAAAGTGGCCATTCAGTTTCAGTGATTTGAGAATACTTCGCACAGGTCCAATTGTTCAACCTTCCAAATCTCCTAAAAAACCCAAGAAGAAAGCTCGACCCAAACCTCCAAAAACCAAGGTCACCATTGACCTTAAATCTATAGGCAAGAGACCGAAGCGACGCGAGGTCCCCAAAGAAGCGGAAAAGCCGGCGGTTGTGGAAACACCTGTTGAGCAGACGGATCAACCTGAGAAAAGCTTTGCCGCTGATGAAACTATCAACGAGCCCTCAACTGCTCCGGAACTGCAGGTCGAGGATACCCAAACTCCCCGGGAAGGCCGGGTTTCAGATATCGAAACGGTTGATTCAAGCTCGGAAGTGTCGCCTGAAGCTCAGACAGACGATTTTGATGAATCCAAATTTACCTCTTCTAAACCTTTAGAAGACCCAAAAGAACAATCAAAGAAAGAGTCGGTCCCCGGATCATCTATTAAACCGGTCACGCACAAGGATAACATGAAGCCGGTTGAACAGGTGTCGACCGGCGGAATACCGCCTTTAAAAAAGCCTAAACACCGGGTAATGCAGGCCGGATTTAATACCTGGAAACTTTATGCTGTTGTCTGTCTATTATTGGTTCCTATAGCTTTTTTCGTGGGTAGGGGAGTTGAACCAGTGAGAGTAACCCTAACGGAAGAAGAAAAATCGGAAAACATTCCTGTTATCACTGAAACGCTTGATCAGGAAAAAAGCATTGTAATTATTAATCAAATTAAAGAAATAGACCAGGAAGCGGCTCATGAGGTTGCCGCTCAATTAAAAGGGAAAGACGAGGAAATTGCCCGCCTGAAAACGGAGAACAGTCGTCTCAAGGAAGAACTTGAGACAGCCTCGGCTGCCGTTTTGGCTTCTGCCACACCACAGGAAATCAAACAAGCTGAAACAAAAAGAAAAATCTCAACAGCTTTGACTGATCAATTGAGTGACCAGTTTTCCAACAATCTGATCCGTTTTGATAAGGACAAGCTCTGGCTGACATTTTTACCTTCCGAATCTTATTTCGACGGAGGCAGTGCACGGTTAAATCCACCCCTTAAGAAGGCACTTCGTGATTTTTTCCCGAATTTTGTAGAAACACTGCTCTCGTTTGAAGATGACATTTCGGAAATTCGTTTCCAGGGCCATGCCTCCTCAGTGTGGCGTGGAGCACGCAATCCTTCGGAAGCCTATCTCAAGAATCTGAGTCTTTCCAGTGCCAGGGCAGAGGCTGCATTGAAGTATTGTTTGGATTTGAAAGAAGTTGAAAAACACAAGGTATGGCTGGAAGATCGTATGGTGAGTTCGGGGTTTTCCGATCAAAAGCCGGTGTTAACGCCGGACAATACCGAAGATACAATTAGATCAAGAAGAATCACTATTGCGGTCGGAGTAGCTGCACCGAATCAATAAAATCAACCCAAACGCTTATCCTTTGTTGTACTTAATATCAAACAAACCCTTTGGGGTATAACTTCCATTGAGATATTTTTTTATTCGCTCGCTACGTCGTTTATTGGTTTCCGGGTTGGTTTTAATATTATAAGTTTTGGGCGCAATGGGCATGGCCATTAAGGAGATAAACTCATCTTCCGTCAGTTCCGTGATATCCTTTTCATAGAAATGTCGGGCAGCGTTTCTGAATCCAAGGACTTTGTCATCAAACCAGACGTAATTAATAAAAATCAACAACTGTTCCTGCTTGTTCAGCTGGTAATGCAGAATAAATCTTGCCAGCAGGGTTTGTTTGATCTTCCTGATGCCTTGCTTAAAACGATGAAAATAAAACCATTTGGCTATGGATTGTGTGATGGTGGTCCACCCGCTGCCCGGAGTTGTGAATTCAACACCTTTATGATTCCAGAAATTTGGATCCTGAATCTTGATTAACGCTTCGAGTTGGGAAGGGCTCAATTCTTCAACGGATAGGTTGACCTGAGAACTCGCCAAAAAACGGGCTTTGATTTCCGGAGTCTCAAGATGGGCATTGATGAGTTCGTAAGCATAGTAAATGAAGACGGCTGATGTCAGGATTATCAGGGGAAAATATACTTTTTTCATAGTCAATTTGAATAAATTTGTTTTAACTAGTGTCTGAACAAAAACTCCTTAAATCTTTATTCCGCTTGATGCTATCATACGGATTGATCGTGAGGTTTGACATGCTTTTAGTTATCAGCAATCAGCAAAAGTTGCAAACACGCCCACGGACTCCTTGCCTATGAAACGTTTTTTGCTGAATCTCGGCCTTAATCCCGGACATGGGCAATACGAGATGATTCGCGAATTGTAATGTATTTTTGGAAGCTTCATAATAAAATAATATTAGTTGGTTAATCAATTGGTTAGGCCATGTTTGTTTCGCTCCTTCGGAGCTTTTTTCATTGTTAAAACAAATGACCGAAAAAAAATGGGTGTTGGTTACAGGGACCTCCAGTGGTGTTGGGGAAGCCTGTGCGAAGTTGTTGGCAGATACGGGGTATTATGTATTGGCCGGTGTTCGTAATGCGGATAACGGGAAGCGAATTAAACAAGCCTGCCCGGACAGGATCTTTCCGCTGACCATAGAATTGCGAGATCAAAACGCCATTGAAGCTGCCAGAGAAGAGACTGAAAAAATAACCGTTGACAGCGGGTTGCACGGCCTCGTGAACTGCGCGGCAATGCTGCATTGTGGTCCGTTGGAATATTTTCCGCGAGAATTGTGGTTTGAGCAATATGATGTGAATCTTTTTGGACCAATGGCATTGACCTCAGCAATGTTACCCCTTCTGCGGAAAACAAAGGGCAGAGTGGTTAATATCGGTGCAGTGGGAGGGGGTATCGCTTTTCCGTTTTTTGGTGCGATAGCCTCCTCAAAAATAGCGTTCGAGGCAGTGAATGACTGTTTGAGAAGGGAGCTTTATCCCTGGGGCATTGATGTCTCGATCGTAGAGCCTGGTGGAATCGACACACCGGCCAACGATAAGATGAGAGCAAGTATTACAAGTTATCTTGAAAAAATGGACCCTGCCGGTAAAAAAAGGTATGGAGAATCTATGGATGCTTTTTCCAAGTGGGCTTATAAAAAACACAAAACTAATCTGAAACCGGAGCAGGTTGCTAACACTGTATTAAAAGCACTAAAAGCCCGTCGTCCAAAAACACGCTACCGATTGGGATGGGATTCCAGAAGCTCAGCGCTCGGCTCTAAATTCGTGCCGGATCGTTTGTTTGATGCAGTAATACGAAAAATCTGCTTCCTGCCCATCAGGTTTGGAGCCTGGAGGGATAAGTCGTGAGGCTTTTGAACTTCCCAAAGTGGAAAATTATAATAGACCAGGGTAAGTAAGCTTGTGAGCGTAACCCGGGTAATATCCTGAGTTGTTTAACGCTTTCAGCGTTAAGCGCAATTCATTGTTGTTATATCGGAAAACAACTAAGAATGTAGGATGGGTAACTTGTTACCCATC
>JANQLH010000506.1 GCA_028280735.1 SAR324 cluster bacterium
GGAAAAGAACTTAGCGTTTATGGGGTCAACAGACTGTGTCACAATAAAAATTTATGATTTTTCTGTTGGAACACTGTCTGCAAGCCAGGAATTCTTCAACACCGGACCTAAAACCTGATAGGTCACGCCAACCATTTGGAGATATCAGCAACGGCGTCGGTGATGAGGCTGTAATCCGAATTTTGATTTAGCCAATCCAACACTGTTTCTTTGGTGCAGGAAAGGGCTTCTTCAACATTGCTGTATGGTATAAACTCATCATCCACCAGGTTTTTGGCATAAGCTTCCTTGATTAGCGGGTCCAACTCCTGAGGATGGATATTAACGCTGCTTACTACAAGGTGGTTCCAGACCATGGATGTTTCTCTTTCCAACTTTTTTTCATAAAGCTCTTTGAAGTAAGCGACCAGCTGTTGCCTTTCCAACTCCCCGGTTTTTAAAAGAATCAGTAGGGCGTCAATGGCTGCTGCCCGAATCAGGCTTTCCAGGTTTGGATTTTCAATCATCTTTTTTATGCGCGTTGTGTCTCCGCAAGATACCGAAGCCAGTATTCGTCCTAAATCTTCGGTTATGATGTCACCGGTTAACTCCCAGGTTGTTTCCTCCGGTAGGGAGAAAAAGTCGGTAATGAGGTTATAGGCAAGCTTTTCTCTTAATTGGGCAAGCAGAAACATGGCATAAATATGTCCGAAGTAATCTTCCTCGGCAAGCAGGGTGTCTACTTCTGAAATAGATTTTTCTAAAATTGTCAGCAACACGGGAACGCTTTCTTCTTTTTGATCCAACACCTGGGAAACAGCTTCCCCGGGAAATATACCATCTGTTCTTTCAAGTTCAACCATCAATTGTGAAACATTCATCTATTATAATCCTAACACGGTTTTTGATTTAATGGGGTTTACGTCTGAATATGTACGCCATTGCAGCACTTACTTTGATTGGACCTATCGTCTTCAGGTCATCGCCGTTCAATAATTTACAATATTCTGTGTCGATCTAAAAAGTAAACAGGCTTCAGGAGACATTACTGACTGGTTTAGTCGATTAATAAAAGAATTGGAAAATCCAGGAAAACTTGCCGGCGATGTTCAATAACAAAATGTAAGGTTAAAACCTTATTCTCGACCGGGGTTATCCGCTTGAATTTTACCATGTCCGACGATTTTTCGACATACTTAAGGACCGATTATTGTAGACGAAACACAGCTTGATTTATCAAGCTTACCAATGTTTGGTCAGACTGTTGAGCGACAAATATCAAACAGGCGGGTTTCCATGAACACAACTACTGAGACTAAATTTTGAGCGAGGTTAGAGATGAAGATTCGATTCGGACATATCATTTTAGCTGCTATTGGCGTTGAAGTACTGGCTATTGTTGTTTTGATTTCAATTGTTGCTGTTTTCGGTCCCTCTAATCAGGCGGCAGCCGAGGAATACGCACAAAAAATGGGCTACTGGGTAGGTCCGATAGCCGGGATAGTTCTCTGTGCAGTTGGAGGATGGTGGGTAGCAAAAGAGATGCATTCCTCCCAGGTTTTAAACGGGTTCCTGGTTGGATGTGTTGTGGCAACCATTGATGCATCTATGCTTTCAATGGCAGGTGTCGAATTTCAAACCATATTTGTAGTGTCCAATGTCGGGAAAGTGATCGCAGGTGGCGTTGGAGGCTGGTTGGCAGCAAGATTAAAAGAATGAGGAAGCGGTGCTATCCTCAATGTCGGACAGCACCTGTTGTATCTTACCAGTGCCAAACCTGTTGATGCTCGTTTAACAGGGCAGGAACGTCGTTTGTAGAAATGAAAGTGACACCATCAATGGTTTCAGATTTGGCAATACCTCTTTGGACAAGGTCTTCAGCTATGGCGTAAATCGGTATTCCATCTTCTATTAATCGTTTGATATCCGTTTCAATTTCCGGTGGATGTTTTTGAACCAGTGAACCAACCTTCATCTGGTTTGGCTTCTGGCCTTTCACCAGATAATTCACAGCATTGCTTCTAAACAGCAATGCCAAATCCAGCCCGTCTCCGGCAATCATTGAGTTCAGCCAGAGTACCGGATCATCCTGCTCTTCAATACTGGCACGATAGGCTGTTTCCACTATACTTAAATATTCTGCCATGATCATCTCCTCTTAACTGTTGCGCTTTGTAGGAATGATTAATGTGGTATCCGATTGGTTGATCTGGACGACAAAATCAGCGGGACCTCCTCTTTTCACGCCCGGCACGCTTTTATCCGTCCCTCTTTCATCTTCGCATAAACCGCAGTTGACCCAATTTAGACTGCTGCCTGATTTTTCGGCAACTCGCAAGAGTTCTGAAACCCAGTCTTTTGTCAAGACATGGCTTTCATCCGCAACAGATGTCCCACGAACCCAGTTGGGATGTGGTTTTTGACTTTCTTTGGCCAGCATTACAGCGCCTTCATAAGCGAATACATTGACCCCATAACCCTTTTTCAGGGCGGCATCAATGATACGGAAAGCAGTCGTAGAGTTTTCGGACTCATATGGTGCATCCATGAGAGAAATAGTCAAAACTTTTTGTTCCATCGTGTCTCCTGGGGTTGAAATTAGTGCCAAATTGGTTTGGAACCTTCTTCCATAATCAGGTCAACCAAATGATCCATATCCGATTCCTGCACATCGCTCACCAGTTTTTGTCCCGAGATAGCCCTTTCCTGCAGGGAAAAAGAATCTGCCAGAACCTCAACTTTTGCAGTGGCAAGCTTGGTTAGCCGATCTGAGTATTCAGAGTTCTTCCTTGCGGCCAACACACCGTTTTGTACCATAAATACCGTGACTTTCGCTCCGCTATCCACCAAACCCAGGGCGGTATCAAAGAGCCAGTCACAATCTCTGCTATCAAAAGGATCCCTTGATTCTATCAAGATATATCTAGACATGGTTAACTCCATATTTTTTGGGGGTTGAGAAAAAGAGAACAGCCGGCTGAAACCAGGAACATCTTGTTGGGCAAACCCACGATCTAATTCGGTATGTTTTTAAAGAAGAGCGTTTCTTATTTTTACCAATCTGTTTTGATAAATTGAGGAAAGTGCCTTTGAAGCCATCCGAAAGCTCCTTGGCCAAGGTATTTGAAAAGGCTGGAATGACGTACCTGACGAGAAGAATCATCACTGTCGTTTTGTCCCGGGTTCACGGATTTAGTTGATTCGCCTCCTTCCCAACCTTAACTGTCTGCAACATCAGTTCCTAAAAACGCAAAATGAATTGAAGCTTGAGCAAAAATGTAACTGTCTGAATATTTTGTTTTTTTAATATTTAACAATCGAAACCTTAGGTTGCTATTGTCTCAAAGAACACTTTTGTATCACTTAATTGTCCTATTCACTTCCATCTCGATATCATTGGAATCCGGCAATCTATTGAGTTTTAAAAAACCGGTTGTACCATCGACCCCATCTCTTGGTTTTTTTTTTAAAAGGTGAATAAATGCTTAATAACAGCAACGTGGATTAAGTCTTGCAGAATTAGTATGCTGTTTTCAGCATCAACCTTTCACACCTAAAAGATTAGGAGAAACTATGGAACTTCAACTGCACTTTTTTAATATTTGGGCGGTCCTTGTGGGTTTTGTCAGCAATATGGTTATTGGTGCCCTGTGGTATTCTCCGATTTTATTTGGTAATACCTGGTTAAAATTATCAGGTAGAAAAGCTGAGGATATCAGTAAGGAAGATGGCAACAAATCGATGGCTTTAAGCATGATTCCGGCGATTGTGATGATCTTGCTTTTGGCTGTTTTATTGGGACTCTTAAATGTCGGGACTATTCTCGAAGCATTGACTATAGGCTGCCTGGTTTCGCTTGGTTTTATCGGAATGACCGGCCTGAACCAGGTGTTTTTTGAAGATAAGCCGTTGGCGCTTGTGGTATTGAATGTCGGGTATTCCGTGGTATCTTTAAATGTAGCTGCCGTGATTTTGACCTTATGGAAATAGCTCGCATTCGGTATTGCAACAGGAGCTATTTTTTTTATCTTTCCTTGCCACAGATATCCGTGTGAGTGCTCGAAAAAGGATTCATATGGCCGGGTTAAAACAGCTCTATGAATCCCTCGGATTTTAATCTGTTTCCACATATATTCAAAGCGGATAGATTGTTAGCGCCGGTAGCGGCGGCTGTCCGCTTTATCCCTGATTTCTTCCATTACAATCGCTTGTTGCTGCTCATCCAGAATCTCATAGAATTCATCAATATAATTCAGATAGAGATTTAACATACCCGGAATGTCCCCGGTTTTAGTTCTTAATTTGGTTGTTATTTCCTTAACGTCGTTTTCCCGGTTATCAACCACTTCAATCAACTCTGCTCTGAATGTTTTATGGGCCTCTCGTTGCTTAATCAAGTCCGCTTCCAATCGAGCCCTGATGTCCAGGTATTTTTCATTCTGTTCTTCGCTTAGATTTAGATCTTCCACATGATCATCTATATGTTCCAGCACTCTTGAAGGGAAATATTTATCGCCATGTCTCGGACCATGACATCCGGTTAAAAAAACGGCTATTGTTCCAAAAACGGCCAAAATTAATAGGATTTTAGGTGTTTTCATTGTGTTCTCCTCGCTAAATGTTGGTATTTTAGTGAATCCGAAGCTGCTAAAATCGGGTTCGATAGGTATTGCACAGGTTTAGAAAACAGGAATCTCCAGAAGTTTATTCACAAACTCCGTGTTTTGATTTTGCTCTTGAATAGTTTGTGCTTGAAGACTGGTTTTGAATTCCTGGTACTTTTCCTGCTGTGTATCAGATAGATTTAAATCAGCAACGAGAACTTCAATCCTGTCGATGTTTGATTTGGTCAAATCTTCCTTTGCATACAGGTTTGCGCTTCCGCCTGCAATGAACGCTGTCAGCAAGGCTGCCACTGAAAGTGATTTCAAGATTTTTGTTTTCATTTTTATCATCCTTGGAGATGGTTGAGGATTTATCGGATTTCGAATCAATTTCCAATTCGAATCTTGATGGCACTATTCCAAACTAGGGGCAAAGTTTTAATTAAATTTGTTTCATCTGTAAAAAATGTGTAAGTCAGTATTGACAAGCCTTCCAGGAGAACATTTGCTTTTTGATTCTTTAATTAAATTAAATCCTTGATCTTAAAAAAAGACCAGCTTTTATTGCAATTCCATTACCCAAAATTGTTAAAAATCTGTAATTTTAGTTGTATCCGGGTATTGGTTTTATAAAATATAAGCATTACAGATTTATCACCCTAACCAAGCTTAAACATCATGGAAAAAAAAGTACTAATCGTTGATGACGACACCAAGTTGCAACTCCTATTGGTCAAGTATCTCGAAAGCTATGGCTTTCAGGCAGTCCAGGTCGCTGACAGCGAATCTGTAATGAAAAGTCTGAGGGTCGATGCTCCCGATATCATCATTCTGGATATCATGTTGGGCCGCGAAAACGGGCTGGATATTCTTAAGGAAATCAGAAAACAATCCGCTATTCCCGTAATCATGCTGACTGCCAAAGGCGAAGAAACGGATCGTATTGTCGGCCTTGAATTAGGCGCTGATGACTATCTCCCCAAACCGTTTAACCCCAGGGAATTACTGGCAAGAATGAATTCCGTTCTCAGAAGAAGCAATGCGGAGGCAGCACCGGAGGAAGAAAGTGATCAACCCCATCTCAGCAGCGGTGAATTCAAGTTGAACACGGACAAACGTGTGCTGTTTGTAAAAAACCGGGAAATTACCCTCTCTTCCACCGAATACCACATTATTCAGGCGTTGATAAGATCACCCAATCGTGTCTTCAGCAGGGATGAGTTGATGAATATTGCCAGAGGTAAAGACTTTATGGCGTTTGATCGCAGCATTGATGTTCACATCAGTAATCTCAGAACCAAAATCAGTAAAATTGCTCCCGACCTTAAGAAAAACATCAAAACCGTTTGGGGAATTGGTTATATGCTGGAGGAGGAAGATTGAAACCCAGTAAGCTGTATATCAGAATATTTTTATCTTTTCTGGTATTATTGATCATAACCGAAATTGCAATCTTCGGATTCTTTATCTCCTATGCCGGCAGGAAAATGGGTGATTATTATAAAGAAAGCGGGCAGATAAGATTTGACATGACCCGGGATATGGCAGAGTTCCAGATCAACAAATATCCCGATGACTTCATCCGTCAATCGCCTTCATTTATCGAATTTATTGATCACCTGGGAGTCGCCTTTAAAACAAAAATTTGGATTACCGACGCAGACGGAACCTTGCTTTATAACTCGTTTAAATCGGAAAAACCCATGCGCCGGGTTAAACACTGGTTAGATGAAATCCAAAATCACAAGTCCTATTTTAAACAATTCAGCCAGTTTGATATTTATAAAAACGGCCCACTGGAAGCCGGCAGCGATCAAAACTATACAATTCATGTTTTATTTGATGATCGTCCCCCATTTCAAAAATTGGATGGATTTGGCTATGGTTTGATTTTTATTGGATTGATCGTAGCCTTTATGACTTTTCCCATAGCACGAAGGATCTCAAAGCCGATTAAAAACCTCACGGAATCCTCAAAAAAGCTGGAACAGGGAGATCTTTCCCACCGTACCTCGGTTAACAGCAAAGACGAAATCGGAGAATTGGCAACCGCGTTTAACAAAATGGCAGGGAAGCTGGAAAATATGGTTATAAGCGGTAAAGAAATGACGGCTCAGGTCTCGCATGAATTACGCAGTCCCCTGGCTCGTATTCAAATCGCCGTGGAGATACTGAAGGACGAACTGACTGATCAAGGCGGGGAAACAGTCGAGCAACTCAAAACCATCCAGACAGATGTGAATGAACTTGACCGGATTATCGGCAGGATCCTCGAATTATCAAAGCTTGATCTCCAAAACGATGTTTCCTACACCGAAGTGTTTTCTCCCGGCAAAATACTTGGAGAGACTGTTAGTCGCTACGAAACATCGTTTCAAAAAAAGAAAATTAGTATTGAAAGTGATCTTGAATCCGAAGCTAAAATTATCGGCAACAAGGATGTATTGATCACGGCATTCAACAACCTGATAGATAATGCCTGCAAGTACACACCTACCCACGGCAGAGTGAAGTTTACCTCGATAGACAAAGGAGATGTTATTGAGATACTGCTCACTAACAGCAGCGCGCTGTTGGCCGAGAATGACTTGGGGAAATTGTTTAACCCGTTTTTTAGAATCGCCGACAACGGAGAAAACGGGGCAGGACTTGGCCTGTCGATCACAAGGAAAATTGTTGAAAAACACAATGGGAAGGTTTCAGCCAAAAATACGGATGCAGGGCTGGAATTCCGAATCCGGATACCTACGGTCCGCCTGGATTAAAAGGTTCCGAATGAGAGGGTGTCCCGGAAGATGAACAATTTGTCACCCATCTACCGGGCTAACACTCTGTCGGTAATGACACGGTATTTGCCCTTGGCACTTTTTGAGATTATCTCTGCTCGTGCCGGCTACACAGCTATAGCTTCCTGCTCCCTTTCCAACAAAGCAAGTTCCACTAGAGTTTCTCTTATTCGTTGCCTGTGTGAATCGGACGATAATGAACACATCGGGAGCCGATAATTCTCCCGCAACAGTCCGGTCATCGCCATTGCGGCTTTAATCGGAATTGGGTTTGTTTCCAGGAATAACGCTTTGAATAAGATACTCAGCTCATAATCCATCTCTTTAGCTGTTTCAAAATCTCCGTTTAAAGCGGCGTTCACCAATGCCACCATTTTCCCGGGGGCGATGTTGGATGCAACGGAGACAACCCCGGAGCCTCCCAACTCAATCAGCTTAAGGGCGATATTATCATCACCGGAAAGAACGCTGAATCCTGCCGGTGTCTGATCAATGACTTCTTTCATCTGTGCCAAATCGCCTGATGCCTCTTTCACCCCAATCACATTGGGGCAGCTTTCCACCAGTTTTAGCAAGGTTTCCGTTTCCACATTAACCCCAGTTCTTCCCTTGATGTTGTATACAATACAAGGAATGTCGATGGCGTTGGCGATCTCCCGAAAATGCAGGTAAAGCCCCTGTTGAGTGGGTTTGTTATAATATGGATTAACCAACATTACCACGTCTGCGCCTGCTTTCTGTGCATGTAGAGACAACCGGACCGCTTCGGCCGTTGAATTGCTCCCGGTTCCGGCAACCACCGGAACACGGCCACCGACCAGGTCGATTGTCATCTCGATCATATGGTCATGCTCTTGATGACTCAAGGTCGGGCTTTCACCGGTCGTCCCACAGGGAACAATACCGGAAATCCCGGCTTTAATCTGTTTTTGAATCAATTTGGCATACGATTCTTCATCAATTTTTCCACTATCTGTAAAAGGGGTGACAATGGCGGTGAAAACTCCTGTCAGCGACTGATTCATGAGAACTCCTTATCTTCCCGTGGGTTAGTTTATAACCCTCTATTTTTGTGAGGATTGCAGCCTGATTGCTTCAAATAATGCTGGTTTGTTTCCCAGAAAACATATACACAACAATTAGATCGTGTCGTTCATCTAACCGGACTCATCAACATTTTTCTGTTAGAATATTAACACTTTGTTACTATAATAACACTTAATCAAAAAATCAACATGTCTGTTAGCAAAATTGTCAAAGAGATCGTTCGGGACCAACCTTATCTCTTGGAAGCCATCAACAGGGGAATCATCCACTTTGGTAATCTCTCCGCAGAACTGCGGCCAAAAATTGAAGAGATTCTGGAAAAGAAGGTTACCGACTCCTCTATTATCATGGCTCTGCGCAGATATGCTGATGAAGTACAGGAACAGTATGAAAAGGATGGAAATCGAAGATTATATTGTGAAATCACAATGAAGACGAATATTTGCGATTTCAATGTGGTCAAATCACCCAGCCTGTTGCAGTTGATTCCGTCCTTTTACAACCTGGCCGATCTAAATCGCGGCGACTTCCTTAATATCACCGTCAGCAATCATGAAATCAGCATTGTTGTGAGCAGAAAACACTTCGATACCATCAAGAAAAAGTTGAAAGGAGAGGAGATTCTCGAAGCAAAATCAAACCTGGTAGCACTGACTATTGTGTTTGACGGTGATTTTTTCAATACTCCCGGTATCACCTACCAAATACTGCAATCATTAGCCTGGAAGAATATTAATATTCTGGAGATTATTTCTACGATGACGGAGCTAACCCTGGTGATTAACAAGGAGGATTCAATAAGGAGTTATGAGGTGTTACACGAATTGATTGAAAAGTTTTAAGGACCTGTCAATTACCTGACCAGCTTTTCCCGACATCCCCACCTGGCATACCTTTCGGTTATTTGCGTGTAATCAGGCGATCGCACGGCTCGGGCTGAATCCAGGGGAAAGAATTTCTGACCGTTGGGTCCGTCTACGTATACTCCCTCGGCACGGTAATTAACGATGGTTATCCCCCCGGTCTTCTCAGTGCACCGATAATGATAAACACCCCTGTTGTCTTTGTAGATAAGCTTGATGCCCATTGCTGACAAAGGAACCAACAAGGCCAGGGCAATCAGAAACAGTGTTATTTTTTTCGGCAATCTCATAAGTCGTATGGGAACTGGTTGTTAGGTTTGATGTTTCAACGTTATCAAACACAAGGTGAATGATAAAGCCATCGGAATTCACCGGTTCTGAAAGCAATGCAATAATCAACCCTTAACTATTTTAGATGTATGAATTTAGATCTTAGATTTTCTATTTTGTGGCTTCGCCAGTTTTATATTAAAGACCGTTCACACCTTCCTTTGCTATTTTAGATGTATGATTTTAGATCTTAGATTTTCTATTTTGTGGCTTCGCCGGTTGTGTATCTAAGACCGTTCACACCATTTTGGCTGATAGCTGACCGCTGATTGCTGACTGCTGCATGTTCGATTTTGGATCTGAGCTTACTCCTAAAAGTCATATAATGCTTAATTTGCGATTCAATTGAAATCGTGAATCCCTGTCATGCCGGACTTGCAGACTGTGTCGTAGTGGAAAAATCCATGATTTTTCCAAGAGCCGTAGGATGGGTAACTTCGTTACCCATCGGGTGGAATGTGATCAAAAGCCATACATAAAGAGTTGATGGGTAACAAGTTACCCATCCTACATTCTGTGTCGCTGTGTCATAATTAAACAATTTACATATCATGCGATGACTTTGAAGCTTTGTCATTCCAGGCTGACAGACTGTGTCACAATAGTAAAATTTATGGTTTTTCTATTTTAACAGACGAAACGTCACGCTTGTCACCCCGGACTTGATCCGGGGTCCATTAATTATTTCAATTGGTTGCAAATGGATTCCGGGTCATGAGATGCGAAGCTTGCAGCATCGATCG
>JANQLH010000507.1 GCA_028280735.1 SAR324 cluster bacterium
GCTTGGAATACTTCTTTCTTGTTTTTTTCATTGTTCACCTCCCAAGATTACTATTTAAAGTAAGCTTAACAAGGTGTCTACTTTAGCCGTACCACATCATGACGGTATCACAAAACTAAAGGTGGCCCCCTGATCAGGATTGTTTTCCACCCAGATTTTACCATTGTGAGCCTTAATAATCTCAAAACTAATGGCAAGCCCAAGACCGGTGCCTCCTGCACCTGTTTTGGTCTTGGAGCTTTGGGTAAATTTCTCGAAAATTGTGAGAATTTCATCTTCCGGTATTCCAACGCCCTGATCACGAATGGACACCTTAACTTCCCTCATATCCGGTGTTTTATTCTTTCCTTGTTCCCGGATCATAAGGACCTCAATTTTTTTTCCTTCAGGGGTGAACTTGATGGCATTTGACATTAGATTTCTGACCACTTGACCGATTTTAAACTGGTCACAAACAATCACAATTTCAGGATCTTCAACAGAGTATTCCACTCTCAGTTCTTTCTCTACAACCGGCTGCTGGTATTCTTCTATAGCCTCCGATATTACCTGCCACAGCTTTTGGCGGGTAAAATTGTATTCCATTTTCCCGGCTTCCATTTTTGAAAGGTCGAGCAGGTTGTTCAGCAAGGTCATTAAACGGTTGGCTGATTTCAGTATTTGCCGGAAGTAGTGTAACAGTTTGTCACTTGTCGAGGTTTTAAACTTCTCAACTCCATAACGTGAATAACTTAGGATATGGTGCATGGGGTTGCGCAGTTCATGGGAAATATTGGCAAGAAATTCTGATTTTGCACTGTTCGCAAGTTCAGCTTCTTCTTTTGCTTTTGCCAGGTGTTTGGTTCGCAATGTAACTTCCTGTTCCAGGTTTCTTACCATTGAATCGAGTTTTCCGGACATCGAATTGAAGGTTTCAGCCAGTTTGCCCAGTTCATCCCGGGAATCTGTTTCGATGGTGGATTTTAAATTTCCCTTTTCGATCTTTTCTGCGGCAGCAGTCAGGCGCACCAGGTTTCTGGTTATGCTTTTATTTAAAACGAAAGCTATCAAAACCGTAAGCAATAAACCTGCAACCGCTGTGACAGCGAATACAGAGACAGCCATTTTATTGGTGGTCCTGATGTTGTATCGTGCGGATTCTACTTCCTTGTTTGCCAGGGCCACCAATTCTTTCGAAATTGGATCAAGAGCTTGAATTTGTAGTTCAAACTCATTGAAGCGACTGATAATTGCAACATCCAAATCAAGAATTTGGTTGGCCAGGAATTGGTATTCTTCAATCAAAAAGATCAGTCTTCCCTTTTCCCCGGTCGATAAGCTCTTGGTTTTCAGAAGGTGCTTTTTTAATTCAAAAAGCACGTTAAAGCCCGATTGCATGTGAAATCGCTTTCTCTTTAACCAGTACTCTTTTTGGAATAGCAGCATGTTTTGAAACTGGTTAACAATTTCAAGATTCTTACTCTGGTTGATAATGCTCTGCATCTCGTCTGCTACTTTCTCCAACTGTAGTTTTATTCCGTAGTGCGGGTTTGAGAGCTTGTCTGCCAGTAAAATGGTTTCTTCGAAGGTTTGTTTGTAGCGATTGGCTGCAGAAAGGTAAAATGTGACGTTCAGTTTGCTTTTTTGAAGAGCTTCACTGACATCCGACTTTTCTATGATTCTTTTCAAATGCCGACTAATGGCAACGGTTTTATCAATATGAGTTTGGGTTTGGTGGATCAGATCCGTTTCATTCTGTTGAAAACCCAAAGTGGAAAACTGCAGGAAATACTCGCGTTGAAGACGTCTCGCCCCTTCCATACTGCTTTCCATACTTAAAACCATTCTGCCGATTTCCGCACTGCTAATGATGGCAGTTTCTGTTTGCCGAACGACTATTTTAAGAGATATGTATCCGACTAAACCTACCAGGAAGATTAAAAACAGCAGAAATCCAAATGCAGAACCGAATTTGGTGGTTATACTGAGTTGATTCCATTTTTCGGATGCTTTGCTACCGAAAAGGCTCCATATCATGATTATTGATCTACATTTTGAATTGAAAATACAACATTGGTTTTCAAACCTTCTGTTTTCAGGGCAGGATCGGTTATTTGCACAACATGAAACCTGGGAATACCCAAATCTCCAAAACTGTCGGCATTCAAGATTCCGGTCAGCCCGTTGTAGTTCCTTGTATTATAAAGGGTATCCCTCAATGATTTTCTTCCAATCAGAACCTCTCCGGAAGGATATGTGACTGCAGTTTTTTCAATAGCTGACAGTAAGATATTAATGGCATCAAAACCATAGTCAAAAAGGTTGCTTTTGGGTGATTCTCCATACTGATCCTTAAATTGTTTTGCCAGGAGATCGAGTCTTTCGGTTTTTTTAGGCGGGGCAATACTCACGAAATACATGCCGACACCATCGTTTCCTATTAAATTAATAAAACCATCGTTTACCAGGGCGTTGCCTCCCAATACTTTAATACCTTTCAGCCCCGGCACTTTTTTGATCTGCTTGATTATAAGGTGCCCTTCAGCCTGAAAAATCGGAATAAACAATAATTGGGCACCACTATTCTTTACTGCCTGCAAAACAGGTATCATGTTCTTTTCACCTTTGTTGACGCTGCTGACAAGCACCATTTGTCCACCCAAGTCTTTAAATTTTCTGCTGAAATTGGACACATAACCCTTGGTATAAATATCGCCGTCGTGAATCGCCGCAACCCTTTCAATACCAAGTTTATCAGAAACGAAGATGGCAGCTGCTTTTCCGGAGCTGTCGTTGCTGATCATCGTTCTAAAAAAGCCTGGATACCAATCCGGCCCTGCCTTGCCTCCGACGGATGTCAGAGATGCAGCGGAGTTCGTTCCTGAAATCATGGTATATCCTGCATCGGACACGATTTGGCTCGCTTTGGCTGCGGAAGCCGAGCAAGTGGTCCCCAATATTGCAACTATTTTGGGATTGCTGGACAACCTCCTGGAAGCCAGCACGCCATATTCAGGCAAACACTTTGAATCTTCAATGATGAGATCAACAGGTCGATTCAGTAGCCGATTATTTCTTTGAGCGAGGACAAGCTCATAGATTCGAACCTGATCAGTCCCAAATGACGCAGCGTTGCTGCTTAAGTCCTGAATAACTCCAATTTTTATCGTCTCCTTGGGTGCCAAATGAACACAACCCAGTTGATCATGGCATTCGGGAGGCCTTGTATTCTGATTCTTCAAAAAGAGGATTATCGGAACAAGCACTAACAAGAAAATAATCAGACCAATTTTTTTTATCATCGATACAACCTAGTGAAAATCTTTTGGCAACAACTGGTAGACAACATTGGATTTAAAGCCGCCCATAGCTTGTTCAGGGTCATCAAGTTGAATAATGTCAAAAAAGGGAGCTCCCATATCACCAAATTGATTGCAGGTAATTGTGCCTGTCACTCCTTTGAAATTCTTCGTAGCATACAGAGCATCCCTAAGCTGTTGCCGGCCGAAATGTAGGGTTCCGTCTTTTTCCTTAACGGCAATTGCCTCCATAGTTTGGTACAATAATTCCGCGGCATCATAGGCATAACCGTACAAATTCGCTTTAGGAGGGTGACCGTGAAGAGACCTGAAATCCGATATCAATTGATCGTGTTCTGCTGATTTCGGGGGAGGAGAAGGTATCACCAGGTATGTTCCCACACCGTCATTTCCAACAAACTCTATAAACTTATTGTTGAGAAGAGCTCCCATACCCAGGAAAACCACGTTTTCCATGCCCAGTTGGTTCCGTTGTTTCGCCAGGTACATACCTTCCGGCATAAATATGGGGAAAAACAAAAATTCAGCCTCGGAATTTGCCACTGCCCTGAGTATGGGGATCATGTTTGTTTCACCTTTGTTGATGGTGCTGTTCAAAACAACCTGCCCTCCGAGCTTTTCAAAAGACTGAATAAAAAACTCTTTATTTCCTTTGGTATAAGCATCGCCATCATCAATGACGGCAGCTTTCTTAATCCCCAGTCGATTAAAGGCAAAAAGGGCCGCGGCTTTTCCCATGTTTGCAGCGTTTGATATGGTCCTGTAAAACCCGGGTTGCCAGTTTTGGCCTTTTGTGTCGCCAATCGAAGTAAGATAAGGAGAACTTGCCGTACCGGAGAGCAAAATCATTCCCGAATCAGAGATGATTTTCCCGGCAGTAACGGCTGCCCCGGAACAGGTTGGTCCAATAACAGCCAGAATTTTTGGATCGGAAACAAACTTCAAAGCCGCCGTGGTTCCGCCGGCGGCACTGCATTTTTCATCCTCGATGTGCAACCGGATAGGATGATCCAGCAGTTTACCGTTATGTTTCTGAACAACCAGTTTTATCATGTTGACCTGGGTATTGCCTATGATGGCAGGCCCCCCTGTCAGAGCTTGCATCACACCAATTTTTATCGGTTGATCCAAGGTATAACTGACGCAACCCAAACGATCGTCGCATTTAAACTCGATCGGCTTGGATAGATGATAAACCGCGTAAACCGCAACTATTGCGAATAATAGTACGAATACTACAATTCGTTTTGGCCCTAACATAACATCTACCATGTTTGTAATTTGATCATTTATTGGAATCTAAGCTCCATTTAAAGCGATCCAAACTGCTGCTATGGTTGTACTACACCCTTTGTTCAGTGAATGCATAATCAAAGTCAATTTTAACAAATCGACCAATTGATAGCAAACTAATAGTAGGTTTGAAAAAACCGTCCGGTGAGGTAATGAATCATTGAAGCTTCTGTTTTATTCCTTTCTGATTTAAGGCCTTGAATAAATGACCCCTTTGAGCGTTTGTTTTCTTCGAATAAAGCTGTTCCATTCGCATCACCAACGTTACAATACCCTTCAAAAGCATCAGGGAGAAATCCAACTGTGATCTGTATAGCGTTGATTTTTTATGAAAAATCACTGTGGTTAAAAAATCAAATCGAGGAATCGACCATGACAATTGACAGTCAAATAATATCGCTGGCAAAGACCTGGTTATCATCACAACAACAGGTGGTGTTTACCGGTGCCGGTATATCAACAGAAAGCGGAATTCCCGACTTTAGAAGCAAAGGTGGTCTTTGGGAAAAGTATCAGCCCATCTATTATGATGAGTTCATGAGTTCCAGAGATGCCAGAATTGAATACTGGAAAAGGAAGGCAAGCCTTTATCCCAACCTGGTGGCTGCACGACCAAACAAGGCACACATTGCAGTTGCCGAACTCCATGAAAAAGGCCTGGTAAAAGCTGTTGTGACGCAGAATATAGACGGGCTTCATCAACTGGCAGGAGTTCCGAATGATAAAGTCATCGAATTGCATGGAAATACCATGCGGGTACGTTGTATGTCTTGCGATAAACTGGAATCCATTCATGATATTCAACAGCGCATTGAAGCTGGTGATGAGGCTCCGGAGTGCACCTGCGGCGGATTCTTAAAACCCGATACCATTTCGTTTGGACAGGCGATGCCGGTGGAAGAGACTAATAAAGCCGTTAACTTGTGCAATTCGTGTGATTTTCTCCTGGTGATCGGTTCAACCCTACTCGTGCAGCCGGCAAGTCTGTTACCGGGATATGCCAAACAAAATGGTGCTTTTCTGGCGATGATTAATCTCTCGGAAACTCCTTATGACGGCGAGTGCGACATTAAAATCGAAGATAAGGCAGGAGAGGTGATGAGTGCCCTGATGGAACACATACCTTAGGGGTTGATCAGGGACGATTACCCCAGATCCGGATGGTAAATCCCGGTAATTGTCCATTTTTATGAAAAATGTCGTATCATTTTGAGCTACTTGTGCTTTGGTTCCAATACAATTTGCCTGAAGAGGTGGATTTGGATAAGCTGAAACAAAAGAAACCCGGAACGACTAATCAAGCCGATAGACTGATCCGTCGGTCGGTTCTTATACTGTAATCTTGAAAACTCATCTGTTGTTGAATACCGGAGAAAAGCTATGGAAGCTCACAGACAGACCTGTCAGGTTTGCGGATCAAGGAAAATGCGTAACATCCTTTTGCGTGAACCCAAACTGCCTGACAAGGTCATTGTGGAATGCACGGAATGCAAAGAATTGGTGGCAAGGTATGTTATCGCCAAAGGGGGGTATTATCATCATGCAAAAGGTTATGAGTCATACCTGCGCGGACTGACCAGAGACGGTGATTTCATGAATGCCAAAATAATGGAGAATGAGTACCTGGAAATTAAGGATCAATGCGAGAAAGAGTATGGAAATGTAACTGAATACCTAAAAAAAGCAGGCAAAGACGACTGACAGAAAAAAGGGTGCACCGTTCCATTTTGCACCCCGTTTGTTTACTCCTGAATGCATCATTCCACGATACTTCCGCCTCAGGTAATAAATCCCGATTACCGGATGTGATCAAAAAATCAATTATTCCGTTGCTGCAGGCCAAGTGTAGTAAAATCCGGGCTTCACGTCCGAGATAGTACTTAACGGACCCAAATCAACCAACGGAGTTCCGGCACCGCTTCTGGCGGTCAGATCGTTATAAATATTGTCATCGGCAAACTGAACCCGACGATACATAATTACCCGTGAGTTACCGTCCAATCCTGCCATTGACCTTGCCTTGTTGATTGCATCATCCGTAAAACCAAGCTGGTCAATCATACCAAGCCTTAAAGCCTGGTTGGCTGTGTAGATTTTGGCTGTCATGATCTCTTTCAAGGCACTTTTGCTGACCTTGCGATGCTCCGCTACCTTATCTTCGAACAGATCAGCCAGTTCATCAATAATGGACTGGAAAGATCTCACTTCCAGGTCAGTTGTGGCTCTGAATGGTGACCCCATATCCTTGTTTTTGCCTGATTTATTGGTTTCGATACTGACCCCAATCTTATCCATCATACCCTGGAATTTGGGTCTCATGAAAACCACACCGACAGATCCCGTAATGGTTGTCTGATGTGCAATGATGTGGTCAGCCGGCAGCGAGAGATAGTAACCGCCTGACGTGGTGATATCCATCATGCTGACCACAATCGGAACACCTCGTTTTGATTTTAATTTATTGATCTCATTATACAAAATATGAGTGCTGGTCACGGTTCCACCCGGTGAATTGATTTTCAACACAACCGCTTTAACCGTGGGATCACTTTCAGCCTTTCTCAATTGCGAAACGACCTCTTTTACCAGACTCGGCTTTTTCTTCATCATTCCATCCTTAACCTGGTCCGTAATGAAACCATTTATTGGAATCACCAAAACCTTATCGGCTCCTTCACCTTCTAGGGTTGTCTCCATTAGAGGATCAGTGAAATCCTCCACCAGTTTGACATTCATCGAGACACAACCGGTTACAAAAAAACCGGCAAGCACGGCCATGCCCAGGAGCCTGAATCTTTTCCAATTCATTGTCTTTATCCTCCATAAATATTTGATTAAAAGATTACCAAAAGCCAAATACATTAACATTCAGCCATGACTCCTGGTTTTTCCAGACTATAAACCCAGTATGAAGGATTCCAATTCATTAAGCCCAGGCAAAATCCACGAATGGCCCCAGAATATAGATGAATGGTAGATTTTTTGAGTTGAGTGGCAAGGGAGAAATGGAAGATATTAAGAGTGCCATTTTAATCAAGTCGCTATAGCCCAAAAAAGGCGGAATGTGCACCTGTTGATAGATAAGACTCGTATCTAATGCCTGAACGAAAATCAGTTTAATCCCTGCCAATAAAGGCTTTAAAGACAACTTGATGCATCGGAGTTCAGTGCTTTCAGCATTCAGCGATCAGCCGGTTTTTATTCGGATTTTCAATGCCTTCAGACTGTGTCACAATTAAACAATTTGTATATCATGCTATGATTATGCACCTATGTCATTCCGATCGATGCTGCAAGCTTCGCATCTCATGACCCGGAATCTATCGTGCAACATACTGAAACCATAGGTATAATGCAGGATGGGTAACAAGTTACCCATCCTGCATTATACCTATGGTTTCAGTATGTTGCACGATAGATTCCGGGTC
>JANQLH010000508.1 GCA_028280735.1 SAR324 cluster bacterium
GCTTGGAATACTTCTTTCTTGTTTTTTTCATTGTTCACCTCCCAAGATTACTATTTAAAGTAAGCTTAACAAGGTGTCTACTTTAGCCGTACCACATCAGTTCGCAAGCTCACTTACCCTAGGCTGTTATATTCTTCCCTTACAGGGAAGTGTGTAATTTTGTATTATCAACTTAGCAATTTGTAGGATGGGCAACTCGTTGCCCATCAACCTGATTAATAGACTCATTGATGGGTAACAAAGTTACCCATCCTACATCCCTGGTTAGCTGGTTTTGGATGCCGGATCAAATCCGGTATGACGAGCAATTATAGATATTGCGGATTGAAAAGGTTTAGCTTCCGGGTTTAAGTAACAATCGACGGGTAACACAGATACCCGTCCTGCACCTATTGACCAACCATAAACTTAGTAGAAAAGGCACAACAAAACCACCAATCCAGGATGTTAATTTACATGATTAAATAAACAAACGGATCCCATCCAAAAGGAAAAGTATGAGTGATACCTTTACCCGCTATCCAATCGATAAGCTTTTACAATGGATCATTGCGGAAGAAAAGACCGGTAGTATTTTTGGTATCCCGAAAGACCTGTTTTTTATTCCTCAAGAATCAGACTCCTTTAAAATGGAGCGCTACCGGCAATCGCTGGAAACTCCGATTGGTGTAGCTGCAGGGCCTCATACTCAACTCTCACAAAACATCATCGCTTCATGGTTGACCGGGGCGCGCTATATGGAACTCAAGACTGTGCAGGTCTTGGACGAACTGGATATTACCAAACCCTGCATAAAAATGGAGGACGAGGGCTACAATTGTGAATGGTCACAAGAACTCAAGCTGGAAGATTCCTACCATGAATACCTGAATGCCTGGATTCTGCTGCATCTGTTGAAGCAAAAATTTGGCTGGGGAGACCCTGAAAAACCCGGATTCATTTTTAATATGAGTGTTGGTTACAACCTGGAAGGGATTACATCCCCCGGTGTTCAAACATTCCTTGATAAAATGTCCGATTGCAGTATTGAAAAAACAGAAAAAATCGAACGCCTGGCCAGGATTTACCCTGCCATAAAAGATATCGACATTCCGGATTGCATATCCAACAATCTCACCATTTCCACCATGCACGGCTGTCCTCCTGATGAAATAGAAAAAATCGGGAGATATTTCATCGAAGACCGCCAACTGCACACGACGATTAAACTTAATCCTACCCTGCTGGGACCCGAACAACTTCGCGGCATTTTGAACGATACCCTGGAATTCGAAGCGGTGGTTCCTGATGAAGCGTTTGAGCATGATCTGAAATATGCGGCAGCAGTGGAAATCATTCAACGATTGCAGGAAACGGCCGGCAAAAACAAAGTGGAATTCGGACTCAAACTGACCAATACCCTGGAAACCCTGAATCAACCCGGCAACCTTCCTGAAAACGAGAAAATGGTTTACCTGAGCGGCAGACCGCTTCATGCTGTCAGTATCAATGTGGCAGCCCGGTTGCAGGACACTTTCAAAGGCAAACTGGACCTTTCTTTTTCAGCCGGCGTTGATTGCTTCAATGTTTCAAGCGTATTGGCCTGTAATCTAAAACCGGTAACCGTTTGCTCCGATATACTAAAACCCGGCGGATATACAAGACTGGTTCAATATCTTGAAGAAATTGAAAAACAAATCAGACTATTGGGAGCTGATTCCATTGAAGGTTTAATAACCAAAACAGCCGGGGAAGAAGATGTTCAAGAAGCGGCTTTGATCAATCTAACAGAATATGCCGGCGCAGCGGTTCACGATAAACGTTATGCAAAAAGCCGGTTTCCCTTCGACAACATTAAAACCGAAAGAGTTTTGGATTTGTTTGATTGCACACAAGCACCTTGCATAACAACCTGTGCCACCGAGCAGGACATTCCCGGCTATCTTGGATTCGCAGCTGCAGGAAAATATGAGGAAGCCCATCGTACCATTTTGGAGACAAATCCTTTTCCCAACCTCCAGGGAAAGGTATGCGATCATCCCTGCAGGTCCAAATGCACGCGAATCAACCTGGACAATCCCTTAAAAATAAAGGAAATAAAGCGATTTGTTGCCGAACAATTTGCCGACAGTTCGCATCTCAGCGTAAAACCAGCCAATGGAATTAAGGTTGGAATCATCGGTGCAGGACCATCCGGTCTTTCTTGCGCTTATTTTCTCGCCCTGGAAGGATTTTCCGTGGAGATCTTTGAAGCCAAGTCGAAAGCCGGTGGTATGGCAGCAGACGCCATACCAACCTTCAGGTTAGATGAAGCCAGTCTTGATTCGGATATCAAGCGCATTAAAAAGCTGGGGGTTAAGATCCATCTCGGTTCACCTGTGGATCAAAAGCGGTTTAATTCCCTGCGGGAAACATTTGATTATCTTTACATTGCTGTTGGTGCTCAGAAATCCATGGATTTAGGTATCCCCGGGGAAACATCCGAAGGTGTGATGGATCAGCTGGATTTTCTGGGCAGGGTCAGAAACAACCAGGCACCTGATCTGGGAAACAAGGTTGTTGTGATAGGGGCCGGAAACTCCGCTATGGATGCGGCACGGACAGCAAGAAGACTGGTAGGCAGTGACGGTGAAGTTTCCATCTTGTATCGACGTACCAAAAAGCAGATGCCGGCAGACCATGAAGAAGTAGAGGAAGCAGTGGCGGAAGGCGTTAAAATAATTGAGCTGGTGGCACCGGAATACATTATCGAAAAGGAAGGGCGTGTTTCAGGAATTGCCTGCAGTCAGATGAAACTGGGAACTCCAGACAAGAGCGGTAGGCCTCGTCCCGAAAAAGTTCCTGATTCGGAACTACGTTTCGCCGCAGACGCTGTAATTCCGGCAATTGGACAAGAAATCATCGTCGATTTCTTACCCGGCAAACAACTAAAAATTGATCCCGAATCCTATGAAACGGAAATTGACCGAATATTCGCCGGCGGCGACGCGGTAAGAGGTGCTGCAACATTGGTTGAGGCAATTGGAGATGGTAGACGAACGGCCGAAAACATAATAAAATATGCTATGTATCAAAAAAGGGAAACACGGTCGTCAAAACCCAGCCGGCTGAGTTTTACAGACTATCAAAAAAAACTGGCGCGAAGGAAATTAGGACTGGTCACGGGATCTCACCATATTGGTTCTGTCTTGGGATTTGACCTGGTATCGGAAACATTGACGGAAAATGAAACCCTTACTGAAGCCGATCGTTGCTTGTCCTGTGATTTATACTGCGCCATCTGTACAACCGTTTGTCCAAACCGGGCTAACATAGTATTTCCCGTGAACCCAATGGAGTTGCCCCGGCAAACTGCAGTTGTTGAAAACAACAAGGCATCGATAACAAGTGGAAAACCGCTGAGTATCAGACAATCCCTGCAAATCATAAATATCGGGGATTTTTGCAATGAGTGTGGAAATTGCACAAGCTTTTGTCCAACCAACGGAGATCCTTACAAGGACAAGCCGAAGATATGTCTTTCTCGAACGGCGTTTAACCGGGAGGAAGCAGGCTTTTTCATCGAAGGAGAAACCATTTATATGAAAGAAAACGGGGTGGAATCAAAACTGGTCAAAAAAAACGAAGGTTTGTATTATGATTCTCCTTCTTTTTCTGCTGTCCTGGACCAACAAACACTTGCTGCCCTGTCCGTTGAAGTTAAGAACATAAAACAAAAAGAAATTCATTTACAGTCGGTAGCTTTGATGGGATTTTTATTGGTGTCATTGGACAATTACCCATTGTTTTGCAATTAAATCAAAACACCTGTTAATACGATTTTTACCAGGAATACCCGGTAACCGGTCAAACCTCCCAAAAACAATCGTCACGGATTGCTCATGATAAAACAATTCTTTAAGCCGACTTCCTTGGAAGAAGCGATGATTATCAAGGAAAAATACGGCGACGCCATCACCTGGTTCGCAGGTGGAACCTATTTCAATCACATCACCTTCCAAGCCAGGTATGATAAGGTCATTGGCCTGGAAGGCTTGGGACTGCACGCCGTTCACACCAAGGGAAACCAAACATCTATCGGTGCCACGGTCACCCTGCAGAAGCTGATCGACAACAGCATCGTCCCCAAAGCTCTACGAAAAGCAGCATCACAGGCAGCAACAAGGACAGTGAGAAATATGGCAACCGTTGGAGGCGATATTGCCGTCGGAGGGAAAAAATCTGCTTTGATCCCCTGTTTGATTGCTCTAAAAGCAAATGTCGTCACTGCCGGAAAAGAGAGTATATCCGTTGAATCCTACATTGAATCCAATAAGAGGGATTTAATACTTAAAGTAATGTTACCTGAACAGGAAACCCGTTGTTTTGCCAATCAATATACTCTCAAGGCTAAT
Source organism: SAR324 cluster bacterium (assembly GCA_028280735.1). Classification (GTDB taxonomy): domain Bacteria; phylum SAR324; class SAR324; order XYD2-FULL-50-16; family XYD2-FULL-50-16; genus JAHJTV01. Next base: position 4,374 of record JANQLH010000508.1, read on the forward strand.
TCCACTGCTTTGGTGAGAGTGGCGGCAAGCATCGATTCGGATAACGACTCGAAGAGAAAAAGCCTTTCAATTGCCATCGGAGCCCTGGAAGAACAACCAAGACGTCTTAAAACAATCGAAAAACTGGTAAGCAAACAAGGGAAGGTTGACTATGATGCCATCGTTAAGGCCGTCTCAAAAGAAGTCAAACCGGAAGCAGATATCTACGGTTCGGTTTCCTTCAAGAAATATATTTCGGCAATCACCGTCGCTGATTGCATCATGGGTTGTCTGGAGAAGGAGTGAAGATGGAAATCAGATTTAAGCTAAACGATCGTACCTGCAACATCGAAGCAGTTCCGGGAGAAAATGCACAGCGCCTTCTCCAGAGAATCGGCATTTGCTCCGTAAGAAACGCCGAATCAAGAACCGGTTTTACCGGGGCCGATGTCATACTTCTTAACGGAAAACCTGTGAACGCTGGATTGTTGATTGCAGCACAGCTGGATGGCCACATTATTAAAACTGTGGAATGCCTTTCCAAAAACGGGGAACTGCACCCCGTGCAACAAGCTTTGATTGATGTGGGCGCCGTTCAGGATGCTTACAACGCACCCGCGGCAGCCCTGCTTTTGAGTGAGCTGCTGCACCGAAATCCCAATCCTTCCCACAAAGAAATTGTAGAAACGCTTTCCTGCATTTTTATTCGGGACACGGGTTACGACGCATATTTTAAAGCCATTGAACTGGTTAGGGAACGAATGGCAGACCCCGATTATGTTGCCCGGATAGCCGAGGAATTTTTACCCGGGTTAAGACATGTCGGCAAAGTACGACCCAAAGTGGATGGCCCGCAACTGGTGACCGGTAAACGTGCTTATGTGGAAGACATGGTGCAACCGGGCAGCCTGGTGGTCAAAGTATTACGCAGTCCGTACGCTCATGCCTACATCCAATCCATAGACACCGAAGCCGTGGAAAAGATGAACGGCGTTGTTATGGTCATTAGCTACAAAAACTGCCCCGATGTGTATTTTACCACAGCAGGCCAGGGATTCCCCGAGCCTTCTCCCCACGATAAAAAAATGTTCGGACAAAAGATGCGGCATGTGGGAGACAGGGTAGCGGCAGTAGTTGCTGAAACAGAAGAGATTGCAGTCAAAGCGCTTTCAAGAATTATGGTCGATTACGAAATCCTTGATCCTGTTTTCACGGTAGAGGATGCTGCTGCCGAGAATGCTCCTGTCGTGCATAACAGTTATATTGACTTTTTAAGCGGAGCCCCGGGCAACCTACAGGAAATGCAGTCCAAGGCTGATGAAAGGGACGGTAAAGTGATTTATCCTTTTCCTATTGGTGCTGATCCGCACAAAAACCTGGCTTCCAGCGTAAATAACGGTATTGGTGATACCGATAAGGGATTCAAGGATGCAGATGTAGTTATCGAGAGAGAATACAGATCAGCCCAGGTACACTGCACTCCTTGCGAGCCTCACACCGTTTACACACGTATGGAAGGTGAAAGACTCGTGATTCATGCCTCAACCCAAGTACCTTGGCATCTGCGACGCAACATCGCCAAAATTCTCGGCATCAGTGAAAACCGGGTCAGGGTTATCAAAGAACGTGTTGGCGGAGGTTATGGGTCCAAACAGGATATATTGCTGGAAGACATTGCCGCTTTTGCCACCTGGAAAACAGGCTTGCCGGTATTTTATCAATATACCAGGGAAGAAGAATTTATTGCCTGCAGTTCCCGCCACCCGATGAATATAACAGTTAAGCTGGGTGCAAAAAAAGATGGCACCTTGACGGCAATCGACATGCAAGTTCGAGCAAATACAGGACCCTATGGCAACCACTGTTTGACCGTTCCCATGAACGCCTGCTCAAAATCATTGCCGTTGATTACCTGCCCCAACATGTCTTTTGATGTCAGGGTTTATTATTCCAATATTTTCCCTACCGGTGCCTACCAGGGTTACGGTGCTCCACAAGGTTCCTTTGCCCTGCAGACAGCCCTGGCTGAATTGGCAGCCGAGCTGGAAATCGATCATGGGCAATTGATTGATAAAAACCGGGTCACCGAAGGATCGGTGCTGGAAATCTTACGCTGCCTGGGAGAAGGGACCGAAGGTGCCGTTGTCAAAGTCGCCAGTTGCGGACTGGATGAAGCTTTGGAACTTGGCAAAAAGGAATTCAATTACGGCCGACAGGAAAAGAGTGATGAACCTGACACTGCCATCGGCAAAGGCATGGTGATTGTTCAACAAGGGTCCGGATTACCGGGGCTGGATCAGTCCAATGCAAGAGTTACCCTGGTATCCGATGGATCATTGATTGTTCATACCGGAGGAGCCGATATCGGCACAGGCTTGGATACCCTCTGTGCGAAGATTGCCGCTGAAGTCCTTTGCTCGGAACTGGATAAAACCACCGTAATCTCGGGTGATACAGATAACACCCCCTTTGACACCGGAGCATACGCTTCAAGCGGCACGTACTTTTCCGGAAACGCCGTCAAAAGTGCAGCGGAAGACTTAAGATCAAAAATCCTGGATGCCGCCGGCGAGATGCTTCAGGAACCTGTCAACGATTTAACCTTGGAATACCCGGCCCGGGTAAAAGGAAAGAATAAGACCCTTTCATTCTATGAGATCGTTCATAAGGCTGAGAGCGGGACCGGCAGGGGACAGCTGTCCGGTCATGCTTCCTATACTACTCATGATACCGCCTTGCCTTACGGCGCTCATTTCTGCCAGGTAGCAGTTAATACCAAAACCGGTCATGTGAAGGTTCAGAGATATCATGCCTACATGGACTGCGGAACACCAATCAATCCTGAATTGGCTGAAGGTCAGGTATACGGTGGGGTGTTGAAATCGATCGGTCACACCTTGTGGGAAGAAATGAAGATGGATGAAAAGGGCAAATGCCTTAATTCGCAGCTCCAAAGCTATGGAGTCCCCATGGTAGCTGATCAGCCGGAAGACTTCAAAGTCAAATTCGTTCGCACGGATGATCCGTATGGTCCGTTTGGCGGAAAGTCGATTTCGGAAGTAAGCACCAATGGTGCTTCCTGCGCTATTGCCATCGCAATTCACGATGCAACCGGGATCTGGATGAGAGAATGGCCGTTTACTCCGGAAAAAATATTGAGAGCTTTAGGTAAGGTGTCTGAATGACAGGCAAACCACTTTCAGACCTGAGCATCTGTATCAAAGGGGCCGGCGAAATGGCGAGTGGTGTTGCCTGCAGGCTTCATGCGGCGAATATCAAACGGATTGTGATGCTGGAAGTGGAAAATCCGCTGGCTGTAAGACGCCGGGTGTCTTTTTGTGAAGCCGTTTACGAGGGCATGCAAACCGTAGAAGGAATCGATGCCAGGCTCGTATCAAACCAATTGGAAATCGAAAGAGCCTGGGAACAAGAGCAGGTTGCGGTTATAGTTGATCCGCGCTGGTATAGCCTTCAGCAGAGATCCTTCGATGTAGCTATTGATGCCATTCTTGCCAAACAGAACCTGGGAACCGGTGTTCATGATGCAACCTTTGTGATTGGCCTGGGACCCGGCTTTACCGCGGGAGGGGATGTCAGTGCTGTGATCGAAACCAATCGCGGACATGATTTGGGAAGGGTGATAAAAGAGGGATCAGCTGAACCGGACACGGGCATACCAGGGGAAATTGGCAGTTATACCTCGGAAAGAGTGCTGCGATCTCCTTCACATGGCATGTTTTCAAGTGATCGTGCCATAGGAGAACCGGTTAAAGCAGGTGAAATTATAGGCAATGTCGGGAACAAGCCGGTTGTTGCAGAGATCGATGGTATCATTAGAGGATTGATTAGAAATCAAACCCGGGTAAAAACCGGGTACAAAGTTGGTGACGTTGATCCACGGGGAAACCCCGGGTATTGCACCACGATTTCTGAAAAAGCCCGCGCCATTGGTGGTGGGGTGTTGGAAGCAATTCTGACTGAGTTTAATAAATAGCATTTAGCTTTTAGCCATTAGCGTTCAGCTTTTTGCTGATAACGTGTAACCATTCATATTTTTTAGACATTTACGGAAAGTGTAGCTTTCACGTATCACCACGAAGACACGAAGTTCACGAAGCAAAGATAAAATATGAGATAGATTCGGCCGGCGGCAAGGATTTTTCTCTGGATTTATGACGATGTTAGGTGCAAGAAATATCAATGAAAGATGCATAAGAATTAACGACTATTTTACCACGCTCTAGAGTTCTTGTGCTTAAGTCCTTTAAATAAAAACTTCGTGTCCTCCGTGTCTTCGTGGTGAATAAATACAAATCATCAATCTAAAATCTAAAATGTCTACGATAGGAAAACCGGTAGATCGTGTAGATGCTGTAGCTAAGGTTACGGGAAGAGCCCACTATACAGACGATTTTTACCGACCGGGCATGTTAACAGCCAAATACTTCCGCAGCAACATTGCCCACGGCAAGGTTAAGAAACTTGATATATCCAAAGCCCGGGATTTGGCCGGAGTGGAAGCGATTTTTACCTATTCCGATGTCCCCCAAATTAAAATAGCCACGGCCGGTCATCCATATTCCATGGACCCGGCTCATGCCGATGTAGCTGACAAACTACTGTTAACCAGCGATATTCACCACCTGGGAGATGAAATTGCCGTTGTTGTGGCGGAAAATGAACTCATTGCCGAAGAGGCCTTGGAGCTGATCGAAGTCGAGTACGAAGAGTTTCCTGCACTCACCACCGCCGAAAAAGCACTGGCTATGGATGCCGTTCCAATCCACGGGGGGGCATCCAATGTGGTAGGAGAGCATCAATTTGAATGCGGCGGATCTCTTGAAGATTCCCTGCAAAAGGCTGATCTGGTATATGAGGATAGCTATCAAACCAATATGGTTCAGCATCTCCATATCGAGAATCATACCGCATTTGCCTATATGGATGATCTCAAACATATCGTCATTGTTTCATCCACCCAAATACCTCATATTGCCAGACGGGTTGTAGGACAGGCGCTGGATATCCCCTGGGGCGGGGTTCGGGTGATTAAGCCTTATATCGGTGGTGGGTTCGGCAACAAGCAGGATGTTGTACTGGAGCCGATGGTAGCCTTTTTGACCGCCAAGCTGGATGGAAGACCGGTTAGAATCAGTTTGACCAGGGAAGAGTGCATGCTTTGCACCAGGAATCGTCATCCCATGAATCTTGAGGTCAGGCTGGCAGCAAAATCCGATGGAACCTTACTGGCGCGACAGATGGAGGTAATCTCCCTGACAGGAGGATACGCTTCCCATGGACATTCCATTGTTGCCGCGGCAGGCAGTAAAAGCTGCCTGCTTTATCCAAGAATGGCCATCGGATACCATGCCCGCACTGTATACACAAATATACCCGTAGGTGGAGCCATGCGAGCCTACGGTTCGCCTCAAATCATCTTTGCCCTGGAAAGTGCGGCTGAAGACACGGCAAGAAGCTTAAAAATCGATTCTGTTGATTTTAGAATAAAGAATGCGGCCCGCGAAGGAGATGTCAATCCGTTTAATAAAAAGCCCATTTCCAGCTGCGGTTTGGTGGAATGTTTGGAGAAAGGCAGGAAATTGATTCGATGGGACGAAAAAAGACCGGCTTACATCAATCAGAATCAAGGAAACGAACGCAGGGGCTTGGGAGTAGCCTGTTTTAGTTATGGTACGGGCACCTACCCCGTTTGTGTCGAAATTGCCGGGGCCAGAATTATCCTTAACCAGGATGCTTCGGTCCATGTACAGACCGGAGCCACGGAAATCGGACAGGGATCTGATACCACCGTGGCACAAATGACAGCAGAAACCATTGGTATCCCGGTTGAAGATGTGCACATCGTTTCAACTCAAGATACGGATGTCACACCGTTTGATACGGGTTCTTACGCATCTCGACAGGCCTATGTCGTCGGAAATGCGGTTTTCAAGGCAGCTACCGAATTAAAACAAAAAATTCTGGATTTTGCCGAAGTACTGACCGGCTTTCCTGCAGATGAGCTATCTATCGTAAAGGATAATATTGTTCATCCCAAGAGCGGCAAGGCCGTGATTTCGTTAAAAGATCTGGCTTTGAACTCATATTATGATAAAGACAGGGGAGGACAGCTCACAGCAGATGTTTCCCATAAAACCACGACAAACGCACCGTCATTTGGTTGCACCTTTGTGGATATCACCGTTGATATTGCACTCTGCAAGGTATTCATTAACGAGATATACAATATCCACGATTCAGGTGTGATATTAAATCCCGTGATGGCGAGAGGCCAGGTTGAAGGAGGTGTAGCCATGGCTATCGGTGCAGCCCTTTCCGAGCAGGTATTGATCGATGAAAAAACAGGTTGGGTTCACAACAACAATATGCTCGATTACAAAGTACCAACCTTTACCGATATCCCGGATATTCAAAGTGATTTTGTAGAGACCATCGAACCGACAGCCGCCTACGGCAATAAATCGCTGGGAGAACCGCCAATAATATCTCCCCCGCCTGCAATTCGCAATGCAATTTTGGATGCGACCGGTGTTGCAGTTAACGAGTTGCCGATGACTCCGCAAGTCTTGTACCGCTGTTTCAAGGACCAGGGACTGATTGACTAAGAATGGAAGGTTTACATGTTTCATATTAAGAGCTACGAAAAAGCCGAATCAATTGATCACGCCATTGAACTGCTGAAAGCCGACAGCAATGCCAGGCTTATTTCCGGCGGAACGGATGTTTTGATCCGGCTGAGGGAAGGAAAAAAAGCATTTCAACACCTGGTGGATATTCATGGCTTAAAAGAACTGAAAGTTCAAGAAGTACAAGATGATGGAACCATTTGTATCGGTTCGGCAGTGACTTTCAGTGAAGCCATGCAATCGGAAATCATTCTCAGGCATGTTCCTGTCCTGGCGCTCGCTTCGGGTACAGTGGGGGGCCCCCAGGTTAGAAATGTTGCCACCATCGGCGGAAACATCTGTAATGGCGTGACCAGTGCGGACAGCGCTTCCGCTTTGATGTGCCTGAATACTGAGCTACAGCTGGAAGGACCGGCCGGAAAACGCTTGATCCCGATCTCGGAGTTTTACCTTGGACCCGGAAAGGTCGATCTAAAGCCGGGT
>JANQLH010000509.1 GCA_028280735.1 SAR324 cluster bacterium
GACGACCCCTACGAATTTGGTCAAATTGCTGCAGCTAACGCAATAAGTGATGTCTATGCCATGGGTGGAACTCCATTGGCGTGTCTCAATCTTGTCAACTTCCCTCCCGATAAACTGGATGATGACGTGTTGCACCAGATTATTGCCGGGGCGGTTTCCAAAATTACTGAAGCAGGGGCTGTCTTGGCCGGTGGTCATTCCGTTGAAAACGACGAACCAAAATTTGGTTTATCGGTTACCGGAATAGTTCATCCTCAAAAATACTGGCCGAATAACAAGGCAATATCGGGTGAAAAACTGGTACTTACCAAAGCAATAGGTACCGGCGTATTGTTAAACGCCAATTTGAAAAAGCTGGTTTCTGAAAAAGCAATTGGTCGCTGCCTGGATACCATGAAGGAGCTTAACAAGAATGCTGCCGAAGTACTTAAAAACTTTTCACCAAGCGCAGTAACAGATGTAACCGGATTTGGACTGGTAGGTCACGGGTTTGAAATGGCAAAAGGTTCTGGGCTCACTCTGGAAATATCCATGAATGCCATTCCGGTTCTGGATGAAGCCTTGCAAATGTATCAAAAAGGTGTTTCAACCGGGGTCAATGACCAGAATCGACTTTTAACTGAAGGACACGTTAGATTTGATGTCGATCTGCCTGCCTGGCACCGGGAAATAGTTTTCGACCCTCAAACAAGCGGAGGATTACTCATAAGCATCGATGCGGACCAGGCGGACCAGCTCCTGGGCGATCTTTTAAAGGCAGGGGTTTCCGATTCTGCCATCATCGGACAGACGACAGATTTACAGGATTCAGATTACATGGTTTTTAAATAAGTACCTGCTAAAATTGCTTTTATACCCTTCATTAAAAAATCCTGACATTATTTTTTATGAATCAAGAGATTTTCACTGTTGTCGATAACAACGATCAGCCTGTTGGGAAAGCTACAAGAAGTGAGGTACACGGTAATCCGAAACTGATTCATCGGGTATCGCACGTATTGGTGTTCAACTCAAAAGGCGATTTGTTTCTTCAAAAAAGAGCGCTGAATAAGGAGGTACAGCCGGGAAAATGGGATACCTCAGTGGGTGGGCACGTTGATATTGGAGAAGACTATCAAAAAGCTGCCCTCAGGGAAACCAGGGAAGAGCTGGGATTTGAACCCAAGGCACTTGATTTTTTGTATAAGTATCTCCATAGCAACGCCTTTGAATCGGAGTATGTCTCAACATTCTCTTGTGTTTGGGATGGACCGATAATTACGAATCAGGATGAAATCTTGGAGGGACGATTCTGGACAATTAAAGAGATTGAAGGTAGAGCAAAGGAACAGCTGTTTACACCAAATTTTCTGGATGAGTTACAGCGCTATCAACACCATGTCACAATTAACAAGCAATTAAAAAACTAAATCGGAGCCCGGAATGTTTTCAAAGAAAAATGAGGAGGGTTATAGTACCCCAATGGATGGAATTCATTATAAAACGCTGTCTTATGGTGATAAAACACTAATGGCAAAGTTCAAGCTGGAAAAGGATAAGGTGCTTCCTGAACATGAGCATCCACACGAACAAATCGGATTGCTGATTTCAGGTCGAATTAATTTAACAATCGATGGTGAACTTCATGAAGTTCATCCCGGTGATAGCTGGTGTATACCCGGCGGTGTGGAGCATAGAGCCGATATTATTGAAGATTCGGTAGCTGTTGAGGTCTTTTCCCCGGTTAGAGAAGATTTCTTACCTTAATTCAATTCTATTCTTTTTGGCTGAGCCTGTTGATTCCCTCCTTCCAGGCCAGCACAAATCCGACGATGGCTGGCGGGATAGTGCTGATTCCGTGTGCAACAAACGCATAGGATAACCCCACCTCTTCCGGTACACCAAACAAAACCAAAGATTTCATACATAAAAAATGATAGGTTCCAACATATCCGGGAGATGAAGGGACTACGACGCTAATAGTGGTGATTACCAGCAAAACAAGGGAAGAAACAGCATTGAGATTGTATCCTTCAACGAGATCGAAGGAATAAAACAGTATGTAAAAAAACAGCCAATAACAAAACCAGATAAAAAGAGAGTAGACCAAAACCTTCAAATAATCCCTCTTTTTCTTCATCCCATTCAATCCATCGATGAAGGTATAAATCAGTTCCTTCAGCTTTTTTGAAATTTTCTGCGGTAACAGGTTCAAGCTAAAGGTCATTAAGCTGATTGTCAGCTTGTGCTGCTGTTTTAGCAGAAAAAGAAATAAAAACAATCCTGCTACACCGGCAAACATGATATACCCGCTAAGTGTCACCCACTCCGGAAATGGGTAGGCAAAGACGACAACAAGCATGATTATCAACAGGGTTAAAACATCTATGATGCGCTCTATGACAACCGTTGCCAGAACAGAGCTTGTCGGAATCCTTTCATTTCTTCCTACAACATTGGCTCTGAACACTTCTCCCAAATGAGCCGGTAGTACGGCGTTTCCCATGTAGCCGATCAGAGTTGCCGAAAACAGCCTTGTCACCCTGACCGTTTTTATTGATTTTAGAAAATATCGCCAGCGAACGGATCTAAGCCAATGAGCAACAAACATAACTAAAGTTGCCGGAATGAAAAGCCAATAATTTGCCGATAAAAAAGCATCCTTCATTTTGGCCAAATCAATTTTTCCGAATGCAAGATAAAGAAAAACGATACTGATAACAATCCCTAAAACGAGCTTGATACTATTCCCTCTTTTGTTCTCAGACATAATGGTTCTAGATGAAAATTCGAAACGCTACAATAATGTTTGGCAGCTTAAAGATACCTTGGTTTTCTTTGGTTAACCTGAAAATAGTGGCATTAATGTTTAGGGAACGTCAACTTATCCGGGATAAACGAATTGATCGGGAATTACTCAATTCAAAGACTGTCATATGGACCTAGCTGTCTGTGTCAAAATCCCAATGGTTTCGGTCCATTAGTTGGGAGGGTAGGATGTTGGATTGTGCAGCCAACATGTTGCCGCTGATTTTGGGATTGTCTTTTTCAAGCTTTGCAAGGAGATTTCTGATTAAATATCTGGAATTATTGGGAATGTCTCTGCAAAATTGGTTTTCTATGATTGGAGCATTCAAGGTCTCTGCATAAAGTCTGATTTGATTTTTGGCGAGGTAGCACAAGGGTCTGATCACTACATTTTGATTATCACTGGCCTTGTATATTGGTGGCATACTTGCCAGTTTTCCGGAATAAAAAACATTCAGCAGCAATGTTTCATTAAAATCATCCCTGTTGTGTCCCAGGGCAATCTTGGAAATCCCTTTTTCGACAGCGTGAGCATAAAGCACACCTCGCCTTAACCGGGAGCAAATCTGGCAGGGTGATTTGCCTTCCTTGAGATTCTGTTTCGCGATTTGATAAGTGTCACATTTAAGTATTGTGAGCTTGTGTCCTTGTTGTTTTATCCATTCAGCAAAATGACTTGTTTCTGATCCTGGAAATCCATGATCCACTAAAACAGGACGTAGGCTGAATCGGAAAGGAGCACGTCTCTGTATTTCTATCAGGAGGGAAAAAAGCACGCTTGAGTCAATGCCTCCTGAGACTGCCACCATTACATCGTCGCCATCTTGCAACATATTATAATCAGAAATGGCATTTACCAGTCGATTGCGGATTTTTGCAATTGTATCTGTCATTAGGGTGATGCATGAGATTGTAAGGCAGAATTTTTCATTACCCGGGCATAAGTTGCTTTCCCGAAAGAGCATTCAGCCCGGGCCACTCAATTAAAACATTTGACGGAGGGGTTTCAGCTTAATCCGAATTTTTCTGCTTCGGTGTAAGTGACTGAAAACGGAACAAGCCCAAAGGCAAAACTCCCGCAGTTAGCAGCTCCCAAGGTGATTCGAAAAAAAAAGAATCACCTGCTTTCAATAGTAACCCTAAAGCCTTACAGGAGAATACAAAAAAGAGGTATGTTCTGATTATTAGATGATGATTTCAGTCATGACTGAATCGCCTTATTGAGTTCCTGCGGATAAGGGATTGCGCAGTCGAGAAGGGGTTGATTTGGCTACGTTGCGAATCACCTTTGGGGTAATGCGGTATCCTTTTCTCTTCATGTCCAGTAATTCTCTGTTGACTGCTGCTTCATGACTGCCATTCATGCAAAAATGCCTTGCATAGTTATTACATTTTTCGAAGGTGTCCAGATAGATGCCCGGTGATTGCTCCTGGGCCACCAGCGTTCCATTTGCAACCAAACCTAAAACAAAAATAACAAGAGCTGACTTTAGTATCTTCATTGAGTTCTCCGTTTTGAAAATCTTTTTCATTCCCTCATTGATGCCGTTGCTGCTGTCTTTGAGTTTACATTCCGTGTTCAGGAAAGTTTAAGATATTTGAACTGGATCTGCTTGGCCAAGGCAGTATACACCACGGATGATTTTCCAGAAAAATGCAAAAAGTACACACTAAGCTTAAAATAATGGGAGAAAAAAGATCACTTTTTAGATCTCTTGTAAGCTTCTGTGTTTAAGTTGTTGAAATTATAGCCATACGTTCTCGTGAATTGGTAAGAAAGTAATAAATTTATTTGTGCAATATTGCTAATATAAAAGTTTAAACCTATTTTGAAACAGAGATTTCTTGCGTTCGCGACACAAACTTAATGGCAATTTTATTTCGGATCAAATTGTTATCTATATGAATTAAAAGGATAAAAAACTGTATGCTTAACATCTTTACCCACATTCGCAACATTGTAGGGAAACATTCGCGACATTTTCTTTGTCGCTAAAATACCCCATGTTAGTCTGCCAATTAACAAGTGACATAAAAGACTTACCACACAGAAAAGTCGGCCCAACTGTAATCGATCTGTGGAAGGTCATTGTTCACTTTGAACATCAAATATCTCCGTATAACAATTTTTATTATCATGTAGAATGAAGAATGAGGGAGCCATGGGAAAACTAAAAAAATATCAGCAAGTGGAATTGTACTTGGGTAAATTGTTACAGAGAGACGACTTTGGATTACGCGAGCTTGAAGCCTTGAATTATAAAGACATTTGTGAAGCAGAAGAATTGAGCGGCATCGGCGACAGGACTATAAGTAATGTGCTCATCGCTTACAAAATGAAAAAAGGAATAAAGCTTCCTGAAAAGAAAACCACCAAAAAGCAAATGGTTGAAGATTACTTGAACAGACTTTTGAATAACGGAAGAATCTCGCAAAAAGATCTTCATCAGCTTAGTTACCATGATTTAAAAGATGTGCAGGAACTGATTGAAGTCGGCAAGACAACCATTACTTGCACTCTTACCGCGTTTAAAAAAAATAATGATAAGGACTCTTTTGAAATGGGCGTTCTTGATTTCCTGGCTAAGGAAAAATCAAACCGGGAAGAATGCAAAGCCGAAAAGCAGGAAGTTGCTGAAACGGCAACTCCCGTGGTTTCACCAAACGGTGTTCATAATGATGTCACCTTGGATAATGATAATATCAGACTAATCAAAAAAATGATTAATGAGTTTAAACAGATTAAGAACAACGATGAAGAAAAAAAGCTGTTTGAACTCAGAGAACTGAAACATGCTCTGCACTTTGTGGGAATAAATCCATCAAAAATCGTACGACTTTATTGGGAAGATGTTTCAAAAGATTTTATGCATCGCAAAATTCTTTCCGGTAAGGCCCCGGTTGCAACAGAAATGCATGTTGGAAGCTTTATGTAGTCATAATAAATACGTGCTTTCTTTTAATGCAACCAAGCATTCAAATATCGGTACCTAAAATGCCCTTATCAACGCAATTAGTTGTAAATATAGTTTTTATATATTTTAGAGACAAGGGCATTTAACCTCACATAGATTAAACCCTTCCTGATATTCCAACTTTATAATTACCTTCAATCGACCCTTTCAGGCCGGTCCCATCAGAATGGAATTCCCCTCCTTGTCACTCTCTCGCTTCAATGTTTGTAACATTCCAAACGACAAGTAATTGTCTGATTTGTTGCTGTTTGATTTTTTGGTTTGTCCGGGGATAGTCTATACCCGGAAAATGGGGCGGCAATATGGAAATGTGTGTTACCAGTTTTTCAATTGATTCAGATGGGTGATGATCATATCAGGTTCAAGCTCCAGACAATCCGGAACCTCCTTTCTGAGTCTGAGGGATCTGGAATCTCCAGCGAACAATGCTGTTTGAAACCCCACTCGCTTTGCCGGTAGAATGTCCTTGAGCATGTCATTTCCAAGATAGGCAACCTGGTTGCTTTTTATTCCCTGGTTTTTGAGTTCACGAGCTGCTTTTTCAAAAAGCAGAGTTGAAGGTTTGGCAAGGTTTTGCTGATATGAATAAAACAATAACTTATCACTAAATCCGAGCTGCTGCGGGTCAGCATCAAGAAACCAGTTGAAAAGCATAGGAGTATAAAACTGGGCGTTTGAAATGATCCCCATGACTTTTTGGTTTTTTTTGCACCAATGCAGGCAATCCCTCAATCCCGGCATTGAATACACAGGATTAACAATGAGTTCAAACTTAATTGCAAATTCTTCAAGTTGAATCCATGTCAGCTTGTTCAGTCTGTTTAAAATGCTACACCAAACCTCAACGATGTTCACCTCCGGATAGTCAATACCCTCTCCCCGCTTTTGGGTATGCATTCTATTGATCTCATTAGCCAAAGATTCATTCAGGTTTTCAGGTGTTGTCTTAAGATTAAAGTCATTCAAGAGTCTGTTTAGCTGTTCCTGTTTGGTGGCATCTGTCTTTAAAAGCCCGATATCACCGGTTTCACTGATAAACAAGGTTCCATACACGTCGAACAGAATACATCGTATATCTTCTTTAGGTACAAACGATGGCTGGAGAGCTGTGGGTTTGGGATCTAATTTTCGAAGGAAAGAACCGATTTGCCCCTTATTCAACATATCGCCCCCATTTAAGCAGACTGAAGGATTGAGGATTCAGGAAACCGTTGAGTAAGATGCTTTTATCGATCTTCTGACACACTTTTTTTGTGATTACATGATGATAAATCTTTTTTAAAAGACCTGAATAGTTCTTCAGATTGAACTCGGATGCGATTAATCGAGCGTTGGATTTAACCTGGGATTCCTTGGCGACTGGTTTCGAAGCAGAATTCAACGAGGGGTTTAACTCAAGCAAAACACTCTGGGACGGTTTGTTGTTTAAAACTTCCTTCAAGACCTTTTTTTGAAAGTGTTCATTTAAAAGACCAAAATCAATTGTACCCTGATCTTTGATTTTGAGCGCGGACCGATGAATAAGTTCCTGGTTCGGTCGGATGCCGTATGCCTTAAAAACATCCATCATTGTCTTGTGCCGGACTGCAAAAAACTCTTGTTCTCCAATCCAATGCAATGGAATATCAAGCGATCGATAGAAACCTGGAAGGATAATTCCGGTTTGTTCAAATCCGCTGCAGATTCCTTCAAGATATCTTCCCCAGACTGATTTTCCATATTGCCACGATTCAAGAAAACTAAAACCAAATCCTTCCATAATGCTGCAGCTTAAAATCCATTTTGCAGAATTCATAAGGGATGAAAAATCGTGAACCAAGCCGGCTTCAAATTCAATGTTTAAATGATGGTCTGAGACAAAACGTTGCCAGGACGAGTAGCTTTCCTTGTCTACAGGACTGTTCGGCGGTAAGGTAAGACGTACCGGCAAATCATTTTCTAAAAACAAAGACAATAGAAAAGCTTCCCCGATGTTTTTTCTTCTGATTGCCCTGATCGGGTAGAGTATGCATTCGTCAAGTTGCTTACTCTGCGCTGAATTGTCATTGATGGCAACAGCATTAGGTAGGTAATGTACTCCGTTTTTATGTCCACCGGCTTGAATCAAGGCTTTATAATCCCTTTGGTTGATGACGCACCAATGACAGTTTTCCGGATAGGGATCAGTAAAAAAAGCATTAGGTCGCCCGTCTTCTGCAAAATCATGCACCTGCAATAATATGGGGATCTTTGATTTCTGAAGATGATGAATAACCTTTAAAAAGGATCTGTTTTTTGCAAGCGTGGGATTGTGAATGTGGATCAGGTCACAACCAGCTGCCCATTTGGAGTGAATGGCCTCCAGTATCGATTCCGAGGTTTCTTCCGGTAAAAATGAGTCTTTTTGAATGCTGTCGTAGGCGATTCCGGGGATACAGGATACCTCATCTTGCCAATCCTCCAAAGGAAATTCTCCAGATAACAAGAGAGCGTCGCCAAACTCGCGTAGGGCGTCACATTGGTTTTTAACCACAGTTGTAACGCCACCGGGTTTCAAATGGTAGTGAACATAGGCTATTTTCATGCAGTCTTTGAGTTAACTGTTAGCCAGCGAGATTGGTATGGTTTGAAATGAAGTTGGTCGTTTTTTACAGTCTCATCTAAAAGAATATCATAGTTGCAGGGTTTAAATTCCTCTTTTTCAAAAGATAAGGTGATTTCTTGGTCAGTGACGTTTGTCAGGCAGATAATCCTCTGTTGCTCATTTTTTCTTTCAATACAAAACAGTCGTGGTTCAACATTCAGCACAGTAAAATCTGCCTTGGGATGAAATGCCGGTTGCTGAATTCTGTTACGAATTAGGTCGCAATAGGAATAAAAGATGTTGGATCTAAAACTGGATTTATCATTGAGTTCCTCTTCCAACTCTTCGATGTATAATTTTCTTCTGTTTATTGTTCGAGCCCGTTTGGTTTGCCGGACACCCTCTTTCCAGTTGTGAGTTCCAAGCAAACTGTGAATATACACAGCGGGAACACCGGGGAGTACTAGTTGAATAGCTTGAGAGGCCAGGAAACGTTTTGCCTGATGGGGGTCATTTCCGACATCTCCTCGAAGGTAGGCATCAACATAGGTAATATTCAACTCGTACGGGCTTTCTGATCCGTCCGTATTGTGTTTGTAAGAGACCTGGCCGCCGTTTGCTTTTACCATCTTAATTATATCATCCAGATCTGCCTTATCCAAGATCCCTTCCAAAGGACGCACGCCAATTCCGTCATGTGATGCGGTAAAATTAAAAAAGGTATTTTCCCTGGATTCAAGTTGTAGAGTTGAGACCCAGCTGGAAAACAAGGATGTGTCTTGTTTCAGAAAAGAATGCAGCAGTAAGGGAGGTAATGTAAAATTATAAACCATTTGTGCTTCATCCTTCCCGTTTCCGAAGTAACTGATGTTCTCCTGGTGCGGTACGTTTGTCTCTGTTAGTATTTTCACACCCGGTGCAACCTGATCTAGAATCAACCGAAATAGTTTCACCATATTATGAGTGTTTTCCAAATGAAGGCAGGTTGTGCCAATTTCCTTCCATAAAAACGCAATCGCATCCAATCTGAGGATAGTTGCTCCCATGGCTACGTAGTGCAGGAGGATCTCTACCATTTTTACAAGAATTGAAACACTGGCAAAATTTACGTCAACCTGGTCCGCACTAAAAGTGGTCCAGACATGTACCTCTTCCCCGGATTTTTTTTTGAAAGGAGTCAGCAACGGCAGTGATCTCGGCCTGGTGACCAAAGAAAGATCAAGGTTTGGATCGGTTTCAACTGCCAGATCTTTGAATTCATCGTCGCCATCCAGGTAGCTTTTGAACCATCCACTTTGAGCTGAGATATGGTTAAGCACAAAGTCGAACATCAACTCAAAATCCCCATTTAGGGCCTGAATGTCATCCCAAGATCCCAATTGTTCATCCACGGCGTGAAAATCCTTTACCGAGAAGCCATCATCCGAAGAATACGGGAAAAAGGGAAGGATGTGGATGGTGGAAACAATGTTTTTCAGATGACTGTTGCAGAAGGAATGAAGTGTTTTTAAAGGAGAGTTATCAGATTTGGATATTAAAGAGTCACCATAAGTGATAAGAACAATATCGGCTGAAGAAAATGATTCTTGATGTTTTTCTGATTTTCTAGGAAAATCAATCATAAGACTGTTGAATTTTTCATAGGCTACAGTACCTTGTGAATCACCATAAATCTTTTTCAACAGGTTCAATATAGGTTTCTGGGACATGGTCCCTCCTTTTTTATTGTTAGGTTCAGGGCTTCCTATTTAATTACATGAAAGCCTGTTTTACAGTCAAGAACATCGACAACTGAGAAGATTGTTGTAGCGAGGTTGGCCTTAACATTCTCAAAAACAAGAGAGGAAGAATGGCGGAATGCAGATTTTGCGGGAAAACACACAATGTTGGATTCGTCTCAACCAGAATTGCCGGAACAGACGGAGTATCGCTCGAAATAACAAAATGGGCGGATGTCTTTGCTTCAGAAGGGTTTGATTGTTTCTATTTTGCGGGGGAATTGGACAGGCCGGCTGAAGTCTCTTATCTCTGTGAGGAGGCTCATTTTCGTGACAATGATATTCGAAACATATACCTGAAGACTTTTGGCGTTAGAACCAGGGATAAGGAAACTACAAAGGAAATACACAAGCTTACCCAAAAATTAAAGGTTGAGCTTTATAAATTCATTGATCAATACAAGATTGATGTCCTGGTACCCCAAAACGCATTAACTATTCCGCTGAACCTTCCACTTGGTATCGCGTTAACCGAGCTGATTGCGGAATCCGGCATACCAACAATTGCACATCATCATGATTTCTTTTGGGAAAGACAGGAGTTTCTTGTCAATGGTGTCTGGGAATATCTCAACATGGCCTTTCCACCGCACTTGCCATTTATTGAGCATGTAGTGATAAACAGTTCGGGAGACAATCAATTGAGCCTTAGAACCGGTATTTCATCCACCGTTATTCCCAATGTGATGGATTTTGATAATCCGCCGCCCCCACCTGATGAATATGCTTCAGATGTCAAAAAAGCATTGGGAGTAGAAGACGATGAATTACTGATTCTTCAACCGACCCGTGTGGTAAAAAGAAAGGGGATTGAACATGCAATCGAACTGGTCCATCGCCTGGGGTTAAAAGCAAAACTTGTAATCTCCCATGCTTCAGGGGATGAAGGATATGACTATGAAATGAGAGTAAAAGACTATTCGGAATTAATGGGGGTCAACACCCTGTTTGTTTCTGATATAATTGATGAAAAGCGAGGTCAGACCAGCGGTGGTAAAAAGATCTACACGCTTTACGATATATATCCGTTTGCAGATTTGGTGACCTATCCTTCCAATATCGAAGGATTTGGAAATGCGTTTTTGGAAGCAATCTATTTCAAAATACCAATATTAGTTAACAACTATTCCATTTATCGGACTGACATAAAACCCAAAGGATTTAAAACCATTGAAATAGATGGCTTTGTAACGGATAAAGCCGTCGAAGAAACTCATAAGGTGCTGAAAGACAAGTCTTATCGTAATGAAATGGTTGAGTTGAACTACAAATTGGCAAGGAAGTATTATTCCTATACAGTGCTGCAACAGAAGCTATCCGGCTTGATTTTGGATGGTCTGCAATGTAATAGTCAGTAATAATGAAAAAACATTCCTTGGAACACGAAACAGTGAGGTGAATATCTGAAATGGAAAAACTAAACACTGAATATCACAGACCATGGGGCTACTACATAATTCTGGCTGATGAAGAGGATCATAAAGTAAAAAGGATTGTCGTCAAACCCGGGAAAAGACTTAGTTTGCAAAGGCATCAAAAACGATCCGAGCACTGGTATGTGTTAAAAGGTACTGCTGTCGTCACATTAGATGAGAAGGAGGTAATAGTGCCACCGTGCGAAGCTGTTGATATCCCGGTTTCAACAGCTCACAGGGTAAGGAACCCGGAATCGCAGGACCTTGAATTTATCGAGGTACAAACCGGTGAATACTTTGGTGAAGACGATATTGAACGGCTTGACGATGATTATGGAAGGGTATAATTCATTCAAAGTTTTTACCCCTTTTTGAGTATTAACTAACTGGATTATTCTTCCACACCCAGTTTTGCTTCAATGTCTTTTACACGCCTCTCCAGGGCAGATAGTTTTTTTCTCTGTTCATCGGTTTTATAGAACATGGCTGATCCTTTTTGCCAATCCGCAAAAGGTCTTGCAGGAAAACCCGCAAACATACCGGCTTCTTCAATGTTCTGGGTTATCCCGGTTTTACCTAAAAACTTTGCGTTTTCAGCGACCTGAAGATGATCGTTGCATCCAACCTGACCGGCCATCCAAACGTTTTTTCCGGTTTTGACACTCCCTGCCAGGCAAACCTGTGCCATGATTAAATTGTCTTCACCAATTTGGCAATTATGTGCAACGTGAACCAAATTATCAAACTTGGTTCCTCTCCGGATAACAGTTGCTTTGATAGATCCCCGGTCGATTGCACATAAGGCACCTATTTCAACATCGTCCTCAATAATAACGATTCCTACCTGTGGTACTTTTTTATGAGGATCACCGTCTTTATCTCTTTCGAACCCGAAACCTTCGCTTCCTATAACGCATCCGGAATTCAGCAAAGCGCGGTGACCGATGATGCATCCCCGGTTAATTGTAACATTCGCGTGGATTAGGCAATCATTACCTATTTGGACATTCTCACCGATAAATACTCCCGGATACACTACTGTGTTATTTCCCAACGATACGCCTTCAGAAATATAAACACCGGGATACACCGTACAGTTCTCGCCAATCGTAGCGGAACCGGCAATGTATGCGTCATCTGAAATACCTGCAGTTTCCTGTTTTGGAGGATGCATCAACAAGATTACTTTCCCGTATGCCATACGTGGATTATCAACCTGAATCAGGGTAACTCCCTCAACAGCAACATCTTTTCCGACCAACACAGCTGATGCTTGACATAATGGCAGATGTTCCTTGTATTTGGGATTTGCAAGAAAAGTTATATCCCCTTGTTGGGCTTCCATTATTCCGTTTATACCGGTAATTTCGATACTTGGGTCGCCAATCAGATTGCCGTTCAACACTTCGGCGATTTCTTTCAGTGTGAGAGTTTTCATAGAGCAATAATATGGATGAGTTTTTAATTTGTAATAATTCAACTGATTTGCTGTTAAAGAGCAAAGAGAAATGGATCTAAATCATTTGGAGGGGTTAATCCCATCAAGATAAAACTAGTAGCGGCAATCATAGAAAGAGTCAATGGTTCCTGCTCTGAATTAGGTTTCAGAAGATATTCCCCGTTATATTGAGGATCGAAAATTACCAGCGGTACCGGATTGATGGAATGCTTGGTACTAATTTCTTCTTTTCCGGTTTTTTTATTGGTAACAATCATTTCATCCGCATTACCATGATCTGCGGTGATCAAGGCAATTCCCCCGACTTCGGCCAAGGCGTTACAAATTGTTTCCAGGGCTGCATCAACAGTCTCGACAGCTTCAATAGCCGCTTTCATATCACCGGTGTGTCCTACCATGTCTGCGTTGGCAAAATTTATTAAGCCGAAGTCGAATTTCCCCGATTTAATAAACGTTACAGCTTGTTCAGCAATTTCCGGGGCCTTCATTTTCGGCTGTTGGGCGAAGGATTCAATTTTATCCGAAGGAATAAGATGATATATCTCTTTTTCATGATCCAGGGGATTGCGATATCCCCCGTTAAAGAAAAAGGTCACATGGGCGTACTTTTGAGTCTCTGCCAGACGAAACTGGTTAAGGCCCAGTTCCAGAATTCGTTTTCCGAATGGATTTAGTACTTCCGGGCTTCCGATAATTCTGTTTTGTGGAAGGTCATTGTCTTCGTCATAAACCATCATGCCTGCAAAATAGATTTCCGGACGTCGTTTAATGGGAAATCCGCTAAAGTCTTTATCGACAAACGCCATGGTCAGCTCAACAGCCCTGTCCGCCCTGAAATTCGTAAAGATAACGGAATCCCCATCGTTTATTTTTATCAAATCACCACTCTTGGAAACGATATTGAATGCTGGGCAATCCTGATCAACCAGGTCCGGTTTCTGTGAACGAAAATGCAAAACAGCCTCTTTTGCGCTATTAAAATTATTTCCCGAATTTCCTTCCACATGTGTCTGCCATCCGGCCTCCACTTTTGCCCAATTTTTGTCCCGATCCATCGTAATTAATTCCCTTCCCCCTCCTGATGCAAAAGCATATTCCCAATCGGGATGATTTGTCAGGATAGAAGCAAAGAGGTCTTCCAGTTGGTCGATGTACTGGTCAGCCGATTGAATGGCAACATCTCGCCCGTCCAGCAAAGCGTGAACATAAACCTTTTCAATTCCTTGCCTTGCTGCCTCTTCAATGATAGCAATAAAATGGTCAATATGGCTGTGAACATTGCCATCCGAGAGTAAACCAACCAGGTGCAAGGCTCCTGATTTGGCATTTTGAAGTGCTTCGTTTAAAACAGGAAACTTAAAAAACGAAGCGTCTTCAATGGCATTTGTAATCAAGGTAGGTCCTTGAGGTATCATCTGACCTGCACCGATAGTCAGGTGTCCAACCTCCGAACCACCAAGATCTTTTTTCCCGGGAAGTCCGACAAATTTCCCATGAGTGATTAACTCGGTTTTGGCAAAGCTTGATCGCAAGTGATCCATAAAAGGAGTAGCGGCCTGAAAAACCGCATCGGTGTGATCCTGCTTGCCCAGTCCGTATCCATCTAAAATAATATTCAAAAGGGGTCGGCGATTTTTAAAATGTTCCGATAGTTCCGAGAGGGATTTCATGGGAGTTGTTCCTTTTAAATCAGTAGGTTGATTTAGTTGTTTTCAATTGATCCATATCCTTGTATTATGAGGAAAAGACACTTGAAAAGCAAATCTTGTTGATTGATTGATCAATCAGTTTTTGGTGGGTATGCGAACATTAAACTGAAGTTGAGTATTAAAAATTCGCATGGATTTTTGTATCGGCTTGCAGATGATCAGCAAGCAAGAACAGGGGATTCAAATGGCAGATATTCACAATCTCCAAGGCATCATTGCCCAATCACCGGTTTTGAACCGATTGCACGAAGGTCCGCATTACAGTGCTGCAAACGGTGCTCAGATTCTAAATATTATTGAACAGCGCAAAGTCAATCGCAGGCTTAAATCTGTACGTCAGCTGCAAGAAGCTTCCGAGACTGAAAAAGAGGAAACCAGAAAAAGAAGAATGAAAAAGGCTGAAGAGCAACGATTAATCGATATCGTGGTGTGACATCAGGTGAGGACCGCCCTGCCGTGATTTAGGGGTTAATTGAACCTGGC
>JANQLH010000034.1 GCA_028280735.1 SAR324 cluster bacterium
TTCCCATATTTAATCATCCTCAAAGCCTTGTTTACGTCCGGCTCCAAACCTACAAGTGTGGGATAGACACCCGCGTAAAACGCGGGGACCAACTTTGCATTGTGCTCGACCAAACATAAATACAATGCGTAAAGGATGGGAAACTCGACGAGAACCCAGCATATGGAATCATCCTGTATTTTCGAATCAACAAGAACAAAAGTGTTTACCGCGTTACGCCCGTAATAACCTACTTGTTGAAATCGTTTCACCACATCCGGTGGCTGTCCAAGACTGATTCGGCGGTCCTTTTCGGGTATTTCGACAACGAAAACACCTGGGTCCAGCTTGGTGGATATGAGCTTTCGTTTTGGGCTTTCAACAATGGTTCGTCTTTTCATCTAGTTACTCTGACCTGAATACTAAGCAAGTAGAAAGTTGGTATTTATAAAAACAACCTGCATAACGTTCCTGCGCCTTGATATCATTGTCTTTTAAGGCTTTCGGGACAACACAGGTAATATTCAATTTACTGAAATCACAACAAAAAATCAATTATTAACACACATATTAGGATTTCCGTGAGCTACATTAACTTCCCGGTAAAGCCGAAATATAGTGATCAGTCATCGGTGTTTTGTAAAAGCTTTACTTTCCGTTATGGTAAACCGTAACAAAGCAATCAGCTAAACAATAGTAAAAAAGATACGAGCTGTCGCTTAATCGGGGAGATAAAGTTCAATTGCTTTTCCAAACCGGGTGATTGCCGATAACCGCAAGCCGGTAACTCTAAAACCGGAATAATAGCTGTGTTTGTTGCTCAACCGAGCGATTGCCAAACCCTGAAAATGTATATTAAGCAAACATCAACTAAATTAGACAGTTTGGTTGTCACGAGCAAAGCATAAACTGCGCCTAATTGGAGTGTCTTTCATGGATGGGAGCGATTATTGAACCTGGAGCTTAGCTTGGCCGGGTTGTGCAAGAGAATACTTAACCCCTGGTATCACACTGTTTACAAAGAACTTTCCCCGAATAAGCAAAAATTGGCTGAGAACTGATCGTTGAATGCTGAAAGCACTGAAGGTCGAAGCGCAAAGCTGCTTTTAACGCTTTACCTGCCTTATTTAAGAAACGATTGGATTGTTCTTGCACCTGACTGATATTATCTTGATGATCGGGAATTGAAATTAACCCTGGGTTAAGTTGCCGAACATTGTAAACGGCTGATGTCAAACAAAAGCTTAAAACCGATATTGAAATCTGATTTTTGATTGGGATCAGTTTGGAGTGAAACTCATGATACAGAGATAAATCAACCATAAAAACCAGGTTGCCCG
Source organism: SAR324 cluster bacterium (assembly GCA_028280735.1). GTDB lineage: Bacteria > SAR324 > SAR324 > XYD2-FULL-50-16 > XYD2-FULL-50-16 > JAHJTV01. The sequence goes on from JANQLH010000034.1 coordinate 1,320, forward strand.
GATTGTAATTTACTATTAGTAAACAACATTTATAGAATTCACTCCAGAATTTGAACATAGTTCAATAATTTTTGCCAAGGTGTTCAATTAAATTTGAAGTCAGTGCTATGCCCTACACAGGGGTGAATAGTATCTTGGACGTAATTCCACGATATGAGTACCAGGGTTCTCTCAGCCAGATTTTCCAGTTGCACAAGTTTAAATCATCTGATTAGAATCGACGAACATTGTGCAATATCCTGAAGAGTTGTGGAAGGGCCGAAGCGGGCGTTTTTGCCTTGTTGTTCTTGTCGTAATCCCTACCCCGGATAGGTTCTTTTTTAAGTTATATAAACGAGCCTGAACCAGCCCGGTAATGAATTAAAGGTGTATGTAGCGAATAGTTAGCTTTTCAACTCGATTATCCTCCCTTTTGTGGTGTTCCAATCCGATTATTACTATGATTGTTGGGGAAATGAGATTTTATATTTCACTTTAAAATAGTTAATACTTATAGCTAAACGAGTAGCAAAAAATGTTGGCATCACAAGAGGATAGCACGAGCGGTTTCGATCAATTCGTTGTCTTTACAGATAAGTTTAATTCGGAAAAAAAATCCAAAAACGGAAATATGTGGGAAGTACTCATCGTTGATGATGAACAGGATGTTCACAAAATGACAAAGATGATCCTAAGGAATTACACATTCCAGGGACAGAAAATCAATTTCCACAGTGCTTATTCATCCCAGGAAGCCAAGGAATTACTGAGTAAAAACGACAATATTGCTCTCGTGCTTTTGGATGTGGTAATGGAAGAGCGGGATGCCGGGCTAAAGCTTGTAGAATACATTCGTCAGGATTTGGAAAATGATTCTATTCGAATCATCATTCGAACCGGTCAACCGGGAGAAGCCCCTGAGGAAACCGTTATTAGAGATTATGTGATTAACGATTATATTGAAAAAGGAGATATAACCACCAGAAGGCTCTACACGACTATTACTACATCACTCAGAGGTTACAAAGACTTGATAGCTCTGAAAGATAGTTATCTGGAATTAAAACAGTTGTCGGAAAAACTGGAGCAGACATACGGCAGATTGGAAACCCTTGATAAGGAAAAAGCAAAAATCATCCAGTTTTTGTATCATGAACTTCTGACGCCTTTGAACCATGTCGGTGCTTCACAGGTGTTTGACGAATATAATCTTTCCGATCAAAATCGAGCTGTACTGGAAATGGTAAAAAAGGGCTTTAATCGTTTAAACGACTTGATTAAAGCCTTTCTGCTCTATTTTGAATTCATGGGCAGTGAGTTGGATCTTCAGGTGGAAGGCATTTCCATATCCAATGAATTGCCAAATCTGATGATACCGTTTGAAAAAATGATCCAACAATCCAAGCTGGTGATCGAGTCGGATCTAAGTCACTCCGAAACAATAAACATGGATCTGCGTTACTTCGAAGAAGTGATGATCATTATGTTGGATAATGCTGTCAACCATTCGGACGTAGGTGGTAAAATTAAAATTAGCACCAAAAAGCCAAACCGAAAGTGTACACAAATCTGGATCGAAGACCAGGGTGCGGGGATACCTGAAAAAAACCTTGAAAAGGTTTTTCAAGCCTATGATTTGGAAGCATATTATCGCCGGGAAGACGGCTTTGGATTAAATCTTTCCAAAGTTAAATATATTGTTGAATCCCACGGGGGAAAAATCTGGGCGGAAAGTGACGGTATAGATTCAGGAGCCCGTTTTATCATTGAACTGCCGGATTAGTCCTCCCACTCACTTCATTATTTTTGACTTTCTGAATGAACATGATCTTTCGGATTATTGCCATTCTCACTATTTCTTCCCTTCCACAGCCTATCTTTGGAAACCCTATTCATGTCCAGGTCGATTACTCCGAGCCTTGGGGCTACTATCAGCAATCCCAGGATAATGATTCCCCCGAAAGACAACAAAAAGGTATTTGGATTGAAATTATTAGGCTTTTTGGTCAGTACACCGGGGTGGAATTTAAAACTACCATGGCTCCTCATGCTCGTGTGTTGCAGAATCTTGAGCATGGAAAAATTGATTTGAGCTTCCAGGCACGGCCGGATAAAGATAACGAAAACATTCTCTACATTGCGGAAATGTTTCCTGTGGAATCAATCGCCGTGTCGACAAAAAGCAATCCCGCCAATGGCTATGAAGACCTCATGGGTAAACGAATTGGTCTTGTAAGGGGAACCAAGATCAGTCATCAGTTTGATGATGACCGAATGCTGTTTAAACAATCGTTTAGAAATTATGAAATCATTGTTTCAATGTTGTTTCAAAAGCGCTTGGATGTTGTAGTCGGTGAACATGTTTCAATTAGGTACCTGATGAAAAAAAATGATATTTCAGATAATCACAGCTCTGCCTTTATTCTCCGCCAATCGAACATTTGGTTGCAACTCTCTGTTTTCTCCTTCTCAAAAGACAAGATGAAACGACTCATCGAAGCCAATACCCTTTTCAGAAAACGGGGTGACTACCAGTCAATCATAGGGCGTTTTGTAAGCTAGTGTCTGAACGGAAAGTCACTAAAGCTTAGGCCCTATGCCAGATGCCTGAATTCACTTTGAAGAGTAACGTGCTGTCAGCCGTCAGCTATTGGCGTTCAGCTGAAGACATAACAATTGTGAGTAAAAAACCGGCTGAGAGCTGATCACTGAAAGCACAAAACTTCGAAGTACCAAACTGCTTTTTAAGCTTTTATTGCTATGGGTTTAATTGCTTTTCGTTCAAGCACTAACTACCGGATCTAATCAATTCGAAATTCTCTTTGTTTGTATTTCAAACGCTCCCTACCAACTTGGTGATGCGCTGCTTGAATTCCAACAGGTTTTTTCTTTTTGGAATAAAATCAATTAGTCAGGGAATTCCAGAGTTCAGGAGCTCCTTGATTTTTAACATATTTTCAGATAAACCAAAGAAACTGCGAATATTGTCGGCAGCAAGACAATACAAAATTGCATTTCTTTAATTGAATTACAATTAGTCTAAGTTTTTAATACTAAAAAACTGATAGGAGAATACCAATGAAAGGTCTTGTTAAGCTTTTATTAATCCTTGCTATTTCCATATCCATAGGGCAACCAGGGCTATCACAAAATCAAAAACCAAAATACAAGGCAAATGAAGTTTACACCTTTTTCAACAGTTTTTTACCAAGTGATATTGTTGATTATACCAAATCGGCAGCAACGCTTTTTGCAACTCACGGTTCAGAACTTTCAAAATTATCTAAATCTGAGGAAGAAGCCCTAGCAGGTCAATTGTTAAAAAAGTTTCAAATGAATACCAAGGGATTTGATAGTATAAATACGATATTTCACCCCTATGTTGTTTTGCTTCGCTGTGATCAGGCAAGAATTGTTGCCCACCCGATTAAAGAGTTCTTTGCAGCGATGAGTCAACCTGGATTCGTCAAAATCTACAAAGATGTAAACGGAAAAAAAATTGGCGTTGATCTCTGTGAAAAACTTGCGAGAAATAAAGCCGGAGTTTGGGGATATCAAAAGCAATGGTGGCCTTTGACAGATAAACCTTTGACTATGGGAGTGTATACAATGAATGTTCCCGGGTCTGTTTATCAGGTTCAAAGCTACTACCCTACCAGCAGGTATAATGAAGTTGAATTAAATGAAACACTTGAATAGAAAAGATGGATGTTTATAATGATCTGCCAAAAAACAAATATCCCTTATCCTACAACCAGCAATCCCTATGGTTTATCTACAAACTCTCTCCTGACAGTGGTTGTTACAATATCAATTATACTTGGGAAGTAACCACCGAGATAAACCTGTTCGCCCTTAAAGACGCAATCCAACTAGTTACTGATCGTCATCCTCAGCTTAAAAATCTAATCCGGGATAAAGACGGAGTCCCTTTTCAGGAAGAAAGAAAAGGGACCGAGATTTACTTTGAGATCATTGATGGAGAATCATGGAAAGCTGATGAACTGGATCAGTTTATCAGACGGGAAACCCTTAAACCATTTAACTTCCGGGAAGGCTGCTTTTTTCGCTGGACGGTCATTCAATTGGCCGGTGTAAAGAAACTGCTCAGCGTCACCGGACAGCATATTGCTTCAGATCTTTGGTCTCACATTCGTTTTATGAATGAAGTGGGATGTGCCTATGGTCAATTGGCCGAGGGAAGTGATCCGACTGATCACGAACAGAAGGAATGCTATGCAGATTTCATTGAACAGCAACAAAAATACATTAATACGTCAGCCGGCGAAAAAGCTTTTGGTTATTGGAAAAAACGATTAAAGGGCAGTAAGCCGGTATTAGATTTGCCGACAGATTACATGAGGTCTGCAAATCCTAACTTCGGATGCTCCTCATTAAAACTCAGCCTCACATCCTCGCAGGCTGAAAAAATTAAAAACCTGGCGTATTCACACTCATCAACTCCATATGCGCTGTTATTGGCTGTGTACTACATTTTATTGTACAGGCTTACTCACCAGCAAGACATCAGCATCGGAACACCGGTACCTGGCAGGAACAAAAGGGATTTTAAGGATGTTGTAGGGTATTTTGTTAATACTGTCGTTGTACGACAAAAGATCGACCCTGAACAATCCTTTCTGATGTTTTTCAAACTTCTGACCGATTCGCTTAAAGCCACCAGGGAGCATCAGGATTACCCGCTGTCATTACTTGCAGAAAAACTTCGGCCCGCAAGAAACACCAACAGACATCCCTTTTTCAGCGTCATGTTCAGTTTGGAAGACCCAAACAGCTTTTTGGATCAAGGTAAGGTTCTGGTCTCCAATTCCGATAAAGGGGAGATATGGAATCTGGGAACGTTTTCCATGAGACTGGTACAAAAGTCGATTGTAGACGATTTTGACCTTTCATTGCGAGTCAGAGTCATTGAAAACGATTATTCAATCACCTGGGCCTATAATTCCGGACTTTTCAAACCGGAAACAATCAAGCGGTTTGCCAAACACTTCAACACGCTGCTTGATGAAATACTTGCAGAACCGACTTTACCCGTTAATCGAATACCTATCCTGACTGAGTCTGAATATAAAACAATTACAGTAGATTGGAATGATACCGGAACTGCATACCCAAGGCATGACTCCGTGGTTTCCATATTTGAGACCTATGCCCGGGATTTTCCGGACAAGGTTGCGTTAGACTTCGAAAGAACTCAAGTGCTCTATCAGGATTTAAACACAAGATCCAATCAGCTGGCTCATTTTTTGATTTCCAAAGGGGTAGCATCAGAACAGCCGGTTGCCCTGAGTATGCATCGATCATTTGAAATGATCATCGCTGTACTTGCCATCATCAAAGCGGGTGGAGTTTATGTTCCAATAGACCCTGATTATCCTCAGGATCGAAAGCAATACATTCTCAAGGATTCAGCTTCAAAAATGGTTTTGACGCAGGGCACCTGTGCTTCAGATTTTGAAAGGTCAAAACTCATTGTTTCCAGAGTGGATGAGGATTGGAAGGAGTTTGGCAGGTTTTCCGATCAAAATCCGAATCTGAAAATCGATGCAGACCAGCTGCTATATGTCCTTTATACATCAGGTTCAACAGGAAATCCGAAAGGTGTTTGCGTTTCGCATAGAAACGCAATTCGATTGGTTAAAAATACCAATTATATGCACTTTGGACCGGAAGAGAACCTGCTTATGTTTGCTCCTCTAAGCTTTGACCTGTCCACATTCGAAATATGGGGAGCCTTGTTAAACGGGAGCAGACTTTCTATCTTTGATCCCCATCTGCCGACTTTGGGAGAACTGGCGCAGTTTATTTTTGATAAAAAAATCACCACACTTTGGCTGACTTCGGGGCTGTATCACCAAATTGCAGAAGCTCATTTGCACAAGCTTGTTAACGTAAAACAGCTGGTAGTTGGCGGGGATGTTGTATCTGTGCCTCACGCACTGAAGACTATTAAAGCACTGAAACATACACAGCTTATCAACGGCTACGGTCCGACCGAGAATACAACCTTCACTTGCTGTTACGGCATCAATGATCCGGCCCAAATTCAATATACAGTGCCAATTGGCAGGCCAGTTGCCAATACCAAGGTTTACATTGTCGATAAGAATCTTAATCCGGTTCCAATCGGTGTCACCGGAGAACTCTGTACCTCAGGGGATGGATTGGCCAGAGGTTATTTAAACAAGCCGGAAAAAACGTTGGAAAAGTTCGTCGAAAACCCCTTTTCCGAGGATAAGACGGAGAAACTCTACAAAACAGGTGATTTAGCCAGGTACAGACCTGATGGTAATATTGAGTTTTTGGGTAGAACAGATTTTCAGGTCAAAATAAGAGGTTTTCGAATAGAGCCGGGAGAAATCGAAGCTTGTTTATCTGATTTTCCGGGAGTAAAAGATGTAGCGGTGGTTGCCAAGGAAGTTACTCCCGGTAATAAGCAGTTGATAGCTTACCTGGTGCCAGAGCAGGAAAAAACTCTCTTTTCAGACGAGATCAGACGGTTTACAAGCAGTCAATTGCCGGATCATATGATACCTTCAACATTCGTGACACTGAGTTGCCTGCCGTTGACCCGCCACGGCAAGCTCGACAGAAACCAGCTTCCATTGCCGGAACCGGAAAGACCGGACTTGAGCGTTGAATACCTGGGAGCAACATCGAAAGAAGAAGAAATCCTGGTTTCAATTTGGAAAGAGGTGTTAAATCTTGAAAACGTAGGAACGAGGGATAACTTTTTTGATTTGGGGGGAAATTCTATTCTCATGTTGCAGGTTCATGGGAAATTACCACCTGGAATGCGAGAACGAATCACCCTGCTGGATTTGTTGGAGTATCCAACGATTGAAAGTTTGGCAGTTCATACCGGCAGGAACGGTCAAACGGCAACCAATCCTCCGGTTGCGAGACCTTCAAACAGAAACAGTCACAGTAAAGATATTGCAATAATCAGCATGGTTGGGCGTTTTCCCGGGGCTGATTCTGTTGAGGAGCTTTGGCAGAATTTGTTGGGTGGGGTTGAATCGATTACCCATTTTACCGAGGAAGAACTACTGGCTGCCAAGATAAGCAAGGAGGATCTCATTCATCCCGATTATGTAAAATCAAAGGGAGTTATCCTTGCGCCGGAGCTTTTTGATTCGCACTTTTTCGGATTCAATCCTAAATTGGCGGACTTGACAGATCCTCAACAGAGGCTTTTTCTGGAATGCTCCTGGGAAGCGCTTGAATTAGCCGGTTATGATCCATCCCGTTATCCAGGAAAGATCGGTGTTTACGGCGGGAGCGGTTTTAACAGCTATCGCTATGGACTGGAAGAAAATACATCTTCCCTGAATTCCACCGGGGACTTTCCAACAATGATTGGCAACGAAAAAGATTTTCTCTGCACGCGTGTTGCCTATAAACTTAATCTAAAAGGACCGGCCGTCGCAACACAAACTGCTTGCTCCAGCTCCCTGGTAGCGATTCATTCTGCCTGTCAATCGCTAAAGAGTTTGGAATGTGATATGGCGCTTGCAGGAGGGGTATCCGTCATTGGGAATACTTGCGAGGGCTATTTTTACGAAAAGGGTGGTATTCTTTCTCCCGACGGCCATTGTCGTCCTTTCGATGCGCTTGGACAGGGTACCGTGCCAGGCCAGGGAGTCGGTCTGGTCGTTTTAAAAAGACTGGAAGATGCCCTGCAGGATGGGGATACTATTCATGCAATTATCAAAGGTACTGCAACAAATAATGATGGCTCGATGAAGGCCGGCTATACTGCTCCCGGCGTTGAAGGACAGGTGAACGTGATTCGTGAAGCACTCCATGCTGCAGGAGTCGATCCAAAAACAATTCGTTATATCGAGACTCATGGCACGGGCACTCCCTTGGGTGATCCGATTGAAATCCGTGCCTTATCCAAGGTATATGGAGCAAACCGTCCGCATACCGGAGACTGTGCTTTAGGGGCGGTCAAATCCAATCTTGGGCATTTGGATGCTGCGGCCGGCGTGACAGGATTGATTAAAGCCGCATTAACTTTGAAAAACAAACAATTGGTTCCGCTAGCCAATTTTAAAAATCCGAATCCGGGTATCGATTTTGAAAACAGTCCTTTCTTTATCACGGATCGACTGAAAGATTTCACGTCTAATGGGTACCCACTGCGAGCAGGTGTAAGCTCTTTTGGTTTCGGTGGTACTAATGCTCATGCCATATTAGAAGAAGCGCCCCCACAGCCTGAACTAAAAGAAGCAGCCGGTTGGCATATTCTTCCTTTATCCGCGAAGACACAAGGTTCTCTCCAAGGTATTGTTCACAATCTGCTTGAGTTCCTGATGGCTGACAAAACCCCAGGGTATCGGATGACAGACATTGCCTATACCCTGCAGAACGGACGAAAAGAGTTTAATCATCGATGCATCGTTATGTGCAAGGATCGAGAGAATGCCGTCGATGTTCTTGCTAATAAAGATCCGGTGCAGATGACTTTCTCCCAAACAACTGCCAGCAGCAGACCGGTTGCCTTCATGTTTCCCGGACAAGGTGTTCAATATGTAGGTATGGGAAGGGATCTCTATGAAAATGAGCCCCTTTTTAAAAAAGAGATGGATCAGTGTTTTGAAATATTACTGGACCAGTCGGATCTTGATATTAAAGCGGTTATTTATCCTGATTCGGGACAAACTGAAGACGCGGCTCGTGATATATGGCAAACAGTTTACACACAACCGGTGCTGTTTGCCATAGAGTATGCCACTGCCAGGCTTTGGATGGCGTATGGTGTCGAACCTCAATGTATGATCGGTCATAGTATCGGAGAATATACAGCCGCTTGCATGGCCGGAGTGATGAGTCTGGAAGATGCGCTTGGATTAGTCACAGAAAGAGGGCGGCTAATTCAGGGATTACCGGGTGGTGCAATGCTTTCTGTCAGGCTTTCGGAGCAGGAAGTTCGTCCTTTTCTAGCCAAAGGCTTGTCGTTGGCTGCTGTTAACACACCTAACAGATGCGTATTGGCAGGAGAGATAGATATCGTAAACAGTGTAGAAAAGGAATTGAAGGAGATTGGAAAGGATTGCTTCATTCTCCAAACTTCGCACGCTTTTCATTCACATATGTTGGAGCCTGTGCTTCACGATTTCAAACAGGCTGTTTTAAAAGTTCACTGCAAAGAGCCATCCATTCCCTATATTTCAAATGTCACGGGAGATTGGATTAAAGCGGAGCAAGTCCTGAATCCGGATTATTGGGTCGAGCATCTTAAGGGGACGGTTCAGTTTTCCCCCGGTATCAGGCAAATATTAAGAAAACCCGATATTGCGCTCTTGGAAGTCGGTCCCGGTAGAGTTTTGAGAACACTATCCGTGCAAAACCTCGATAAAGCCAAGGATCATGTTGTCGTTTCTTCAATTCCTCACCTCACCTCCAAGCACTCCGACAGAGAGTATATCCTGGCAAGTCTTGGAAGGCTTTGGTTGCATGGAGTGAAGATAGACTGGGAAAAGCTTAACTCATCCGCAAAGCGACGCCGGGTGCCTTTACCGACTTATCCATTTGAAAGAAGGAGACATTGGATATCCAAAGGAAACAAACCAATTCTCTCTTCCGCAAAAATACCAAACCTGGGCGATTGGTTTTATTTGCCAACCTGGAAACAAACCTATCACAGTCACCGGTTTTCGGACAAAATAGAGTTGCCATACGCCATGAAATGGCTTGTGTTTGTTGATCGCATGGGATTTGGGCAAAGAATTGCGAAGTCATTAAGGGATAATGATCAACAGGTGGTTGAGGTTTCCATGGGAAGCCGGTTTCGAAAGATTGAAAACCGGTGGTATCAGCTTAATCCCGGTCAATCGCTTCAATATGAAGAATTGGTAACAGAGCTCCAGGCACAGGGATATATTCCGCAAAAGATTATGCATTTGTGGAGCCTGATAGGGGAAGAATTTTGGGGATTGGAGTATTTTTATTCGTTACAGGAGATTGGATTTTACAGTCTGGTTAATTTGATCAAGGCTTTTGAAAACGCAGAAATGAAGCGTTTAATGCAAATCCAGGTGGTGACGGACAACATGCAGGAGGTTCAGGGCAACGAGCAGTTATCCCCGGGTAAAGCCACGTTATTGTCACTTGTAAACACCTTGCATCTTGAATATCCACATCTCTATTGCCAAAGCGCGGATATCTCTATTTCTGATCCAAATTCCAAGGAAGCTGATGATTTAATTCCTCGATTAATTAGGGAAATCGGCCTGTACGATGATGACAGAATAATTGCCTATCGCAATGAATATCGATGGGTGCAGGCGTATGAGAAACGTTATTGGGAACCGCTTTCTCCGAATGCCATCCAACTAAAGCAGGGGGGTGTCTATTTGATTACAGGGGGCTTGGGGAAAATTGGTCTGATGGTGGCCGAGTATCTGGCAAAATCCGCAATGGCTAAAATTGCACTCCTGGGGCGCTCGCCATTTCCAAAGAAATCCGATTGGCAAAAATGTGTGGAGTTACAAACGGAATCCGAACCTGTTTTGGCGAAAATTGAGCGGCTCAAGCAAATGGAACGGTACGGTGCCCAAATACTGGTATTGGAAGCAGATGTTTCAAACGAACATCAAATGGAAGCTGCTGTCGAGCAGGTTGAGGACCATTTTGGTCAGATAAATGGAATTTTCCATTTAGCAGGAGAGATTAACGAGACTTCTTTCCATAAAATTAATACATTGACAGCTGAAGTATGCGAACGGCTGTTCAAACCCAAGGTTAACGGGGCATTTGTTTTGGAGAATATTTTTAAGGCCAAGCAGGTCTCGTTTATCATGATGTTTTCATCATTGTCCTGTATAACCGGTGGGGTAGATTATGCGGCATATGCTGCCGGAAACCACTTTTTGGACTGTTTTGCAAAATTGTTGGACAGGTTTTCTCCTATTCGTTGGATTACCGTGAACTGGGATGGCTGGAAAACCAGTGATGAGCAGGATTTGTACTTTTTGATGAGCCGGGAGGAAGGGGTTGAAATACTGCATCGAATACTTTCGCAAAATTTTACCACACAACTGATCATATCCACTATTGATCTTTACAACAGGCTCAGCCGTTTAAAATCGAAAAGTGTATTATTGTCAACAGACAGGGAGCCGACACAAAACACCAGTCTGCCTTTAACCAGGGCAGCTGAAGAAGAGACATACGTCGCACCAAGAAATGATATCGAGCATAAGGTTTCACTTATCTGGCGGGAATTTCTGAATGTTGAAAAAATCAGTATTCATGAGGATTTCTTTGAGTTAGGTGGTGATTCACTGATGGCAGTGCGATTGACGGCCAAAATGGAAGAGGTTTTCCCGGGAGCGGTAACAGAAAAATCAATTTTGGAGGAATCGACGGTGGCGGGAATATCGTTGCTGATTCAAGACAAACTTGACTTGTTACAATCCAATCGTGACATAGAACAGCTGGATCAATTGGATTCACTGATTGAGCTGCAAAAAGGTGATCCGGCGAAAGATTCTATTTTTTTGGTTCATCCCGGCGGCGGTTTTGTATTCAATTATATTCCCCTGGTTAGATGTTTAAACGAAGAACAACCAGTATATGCTTTTCAATCCCCGGGTATAAAAGACAGATCCAAGCTTCTCCCCAGCATTGAAGATTTGGCGGAGTTTTATCTTTCCGAAATGATTCTCTTTCAGCCTAAAGGCCCATATTTACTTGGGGGAGCATCTTTCGGGGGACTAATAGCGTACGAAATGGCCACAAAGTTATTGGAAAAAGGCAAGGAAGTGGGGTTACTAATGCTTGTCGACACACCCGGACCTTTTTCCAAAAAGAACGAAAACATTCCTTCGGATGCTGAAATTGCCTATTTGCTTTTTGGTGGAAACCTGCCGCTGGAAAAACCCACCCTTGAGTCATTGGGAACGGAAGAATTAATACACCATATTGTGAAGACCAATAGCTCCATCGACTCCGGATTTGAACTTTCGGGAGACTTTGTTGAAAACTGTTTTGAAATTGCGAGAATCCATCTCAAGGCTATGAACTCCTATCATCCAAGAGCGATTTCCCGGGAAATTCTTTACTTTAAGCATTCCAAGCCGCTTCTGGAATATTCGCTTCACCCGGAAAGAGACTGGATAGATTTGGCCAAGGACGGTGTGACTGTTATTAAAATTCCCGGTGACCACTATACCATGAATCTTGATCCAAACGTTAAATTGATGGCAACTGCCTTAACTAAAAAGCTTGGCTGACAGGTGATAAAAATGAGAGATTCCTTCCCCTCCAAATTCAAATTAAGAGACCGTCTTTCTTATAAACAGGCGAAAGCAACAGTAGCCATTGCACTGGTCCTCGGGATGATATTCAGCTTTTTTCAAATCTATCTTGATTTCTATCGCCAGGAAGAAAGTCTGGAATCAACAGTTAACCAGGTCTTAAACATCATTGAACAATCAGCCTCCCAGGCTGCCTACAGCCTTGATCGGGAATTTGCTACAGAGCTGATCAATGGTTTGTTTGAATACAAACCGATTTATGAAGCCTCTATCAAATCGGACTTGGGGGATATTCTTTCCAGAATTGAAGGTAGTAAGGAAAATGGTTGGCTAAGGCCCCTGACCGACTCCATATTTGGTCAGGATAGAGAATACAACATCATGTTAAAGATACTACCCCCTCCCGTAAGCTTTTCCGAGATGGGCAAAATCATCGCGGTCGGGGAGTTGACCGTCAAAGTGGATACTTATCCGATTGGTATCGAGTTTATCAGACGATCCCTGATTGTTTTTTTTTCGGGCATGTTTCGGAATCTTATACTTTCCTTTATGTTGCTGGTGTTTTTCCATTATTTTTTAACCAAGCCATTTGTGGCAATCGAAGAAGAATTGCTTACGGTCGATCCCAGGAATCCTGAAAGAGTTAGACTTGGGGTTCCGAACGGTCATAATAAAGATGAGTTTGCAAGAATGGTTAACGCCACAAACAAACTGCTGGATACAATCCAGCATAATATTAAGGAACGTGTTTCTCGTATCTCAGATTCTGAGCGGATGAGGGGGGAACTCGCAGAACGAAAACGGAGGGAAGCCGAACTGGAAGCTGTCAAAACAGAACTGGAAGATGCTAACTCGGAATTAACAGAAGCTTTAGCAGATCTGAAAATGACACAATCCAGACTTATTCAATCGGAAAGAATGGCGGCCCTGGGAGAGGTTACAGCCAGTTTGGCCCATGAAATAAATACCCCTTTAGGTCTCGGTGTCAGTGGTGCTTCACATTTGACTGACGAGTTAACCAAGTTCAAAAAGTTGTATCAAACCAGGGAAATTCCCAAGTCGGAGTTCGAAGATTTTTTAAACGTGGGAATCGATATCACCGACTTGATCATTTCAAATCTTAGAAAATCGTACCATTTAGTAAAAAGCTTCAAACAGGTGGCTGTGGATCAGGTTTCAGAATCAAAACGCCTTTTTAAACTAAAGGAGTATACCGAACAAGTTCTCTTGAGTATGGGAAACATCATTAGTAAGTCCGGGCATGTGATAAAGATCGATTGTGATGAAAAACTGGAAATCAACGGTTATGCCGGGGCTTATTCGCAGTTGGTTACCAATTTGATTTTGAACTCAATAATGCATGGTTTTGAAAAAGGTGTATCGGGAAATATAAACCTTGATTTTAACCAACAAGGTGATGCCATTGAGTTTCGATATTCAGATGATGGCAAGGGAATTCCCGAAGACATTCAGAAAAAGATCTATGAACCCTTTTTTACAACCAAACCCAATGAAGGGGGCACGGGATTAGGTATGCACATCATCTACAAGGTTGTGACAGAACAGTTTAACGGATCGATCGACTGTATTAGTGATAGTGAGAAAGGGACTACTTTTTACATTGAGTTGTCCGGAGGCAACTTTGATTAGTAGTAAAAACAGTATTTTTAGGCTTGGGCGAGTTGCTGTGGCTCGCCTAAT
>JANQLH010000096.1 GCA_028280735.1 SAR324 cluster bacterium
GGGCTGACCATCAGCTGTCCTGATTTTACCATTAACATAGGGATTGAAGCACACATCATGTATAAGTACTGAATTGGATGACAGATATAGCCCCGGGGCTTAAGAAATTTGGAGAAGACAAGGAGATCGATGAGTTAATTCGAAAATACGGCTATTGTACAACCCCGGAGATTCTGGACTTTGTAAAAAACAACAAGGATCTGCAAAACAACCTGGGTGCTGCGGCTCACCTGGTTCATGGATCAACCGAAAAAAGGTTCAAGGTTACCTATTGCACCAAAGAGCTAACCAAGGCCGAAGTTGAAAGCGTTCATTACCAACATGGAGATTTGAAAAAATACTTATCCAAGTACGATATTACGACTCTTAAAGACGGATTTAATACTTTACCCGATGGGGAAAGAATTTTTTATATATCAAATCCGGCCCTTGGGCTTTGGGCTTATAAAGGAAGACTTACATAAAACAAGCGCTTTAACAGGAAGGTTTGTCAAATGGGATTCCGGTCCGGTCAGCACATTCAACTCAATGCCGCCTTAAGCCGGCCATCCGAAATAATGCCATCTCTTTATTAACATATTCCTTTTCTCTAAAAGCGTCAGGGTCAATCAACTGTGGAAAGAGGGAAGCACCCCATTGTGTGGGGTGGCCGGAACGACCTTGATTGCTAATTAAATTGCATGCCGTGTGGATGAGGCAATTTAGTCAAAACAGATAGTTTTACCCAGCCGGTGACTTTCAATAGCGGCCTCGATAATAGTCGTTGTAATTTGAGCTTCGTGTGGGTCAATGGCATAGTTGCCACCATGTCGTATCACATCGTATACATTGTCATAGAACCCCATGTAGTTGCCTCGTAGGGTTTCTATGGTTCCATTAAATTCCAGATCGTTGACTGATGTCTTGAGAGTGCCCCAGTTTTCGATTGTTTCTATTCCCCACCGAGGTGAATCGGGTAAAAGACCTGCCTGCATATCATCTTCCTGGGGGTCAACTCCAGGTTTGATAAATGATCCTTTATTTCCGTAAACGATATATCTGGGGTTCGGGTCTTTTGCCAGCAGGGTTGATTTTAATGTTACCTTCGTTGAGGGATAATCGAGTCGCACATCAAAGGCATCATCAACCTGGGAACCCTGCCTTTGTTGATAGAGCCTTGCGGTGACAGTCTGTGGTGTTCCGAACAAACAGACCGCCTGATCAATGATATGTGTCCCCAAATCATAAAGAATTCCGCTGGCAGGACCTTCGATTTCTTTCCAGGGTTTTGGATTTAACGAGGGATTGAAGCGATGATACCGAGCTTCATACTCCACAACATCTCCAATCAACCCGTCTTGTATAATTTTTTTGACGGTCAGAAAATCCCCGTCCCAACGACGATTGTGAAAAACAAACAAATGTTGCGCTCCGGTTTCAGCTAAGCTTATTAATTCACTGGTTTCGGCCGTGGTAGGGGAAAACGGTTTTTCGATGATGACGTGTTTGTTGGCTGCCAACGCCTGTTTGGCCATTTCAAAGTGATATTCGTTGGGTGTTGCCACAACAACCAGTTCAATGGAAGGATCGTTGAGAATTTCCTGGTGAGATTTGACAATACCAACAGAAGGATAGCTCTGTTTTGCAGTTTCGCCGGATCGCTGGGTAATGACTGACAAATCAAAGTGTTGTGACAAATGTAAAAAAGGTGCATGGAATACCCTTCCCGATAATCCGAACCCGATCAGACCGGTTTTTATTGCTTTATCAGTTTTCATAGAAACACTCGTTTTATTTGTTTTTAAAATATTTTCCGCCACATTTTTTGCAACACATTCCCGGTTTTTGTCCAATGCGGCATAACTGCCCTCACCCATTTAAGCTGCAACCTTATACCCTACAGGAAGGAGCTGTCACAGATCGATGTTGTATCCCGGATGGCCGGGATCATGCCTGGAAAATTCAGGAATTGTGAAGTTTCGCTTATGGTTTTCATGTTTTGCAATGCATGACGAACTACCCAGCCTACCTTACTGGTATTCCTTTAGCTTGTGGAATATTTCTTCAACCATCTTTTCGGGTGACTGGTCAATGCTGACTGTTATCCCGTTTTGTGGTGCTTCAAAGGTATCGATTTGACTTTGTAGCAGGTTTGGGTTCATGTAGTGACCTTGCCTGGCTTTTAAGCGATTTGAAAGAAGATCAAACTCTCCATGTAGGTACACGGTTACCACAGTGGCTTGATTGACTCCCAGCGACTGACGATAGCTTGCTTTGAGTGCGGAACATGCCAAAACGGCGTTTCCCGGGTTGTGATTCCATTGTTTTATTTCATTTGCCAATCCCTGTAACCACGGTTCTCTATCTTTGTCTGTCAGGGGAGTGCCCTGTCTCATTTTTTCTACATTTTCTTTTGAGTGAAAATCATCAGCATCGTAAAAGCTCCATCCCAGCTGGTTAGCCAATATTTTTCCCACGGTCGTCTTTCCACAACCACTGGGACCGATCACAATAATTACCATCTTAAGTTATGCATTATAGGTTGAGGACGCTGTATTGCCACCTCTTCCTGTCCAGTTGGTGTGGAAAAACTGACCCCTTGGTTTATCTGTTCGCTCGTAGGTGTGGGCGCCGAAATAGTCTCGTTGAGCTTGAAGCAGATTAGCCGGCAATTGAGCGGAACGATAACCGTCATAATATGATAAAGCTGAGGAAAAAGCCGGAACAGGTATTCCACTCAAAGCTGCATTTGCAATGATCTTTCGCCATCCTTGCTGTGCCCATGCCATTTTATCTCTAAAAAACGGGGCTAAAAGCAAGTTGTTCAGTTGTTTGTTTTCTTTAAAAGCTTCTGCAATTCGCTCCAGAAATACTGAGCGGATGATGCATCCTTCCCGCCACATCAATGCGATGCTGCCATAGTCTAGATCCCATTCGTATTCCTGTGCTGCCTGGCTCATCAGGGTGAAACCTTGGGAGTACGATATGATTTTCGAAGCATACAGTGCTTGCTGCAATTGATCGATGGTTTGCTGCAGCTCACCGTCGAACATTAAAGCAGGACCTGATAAGGTTTTTGAAGCTGCTGTTCGTTCATCTTTTTGAGCGGATAAAGAGCGGGCAAACACTGATTCGGCGATCAGCGTAAGGGGCGTTCCCAATTCAAGTGACGAAAACGTGGTCCATTTTCCGGTGCCTTTCTGACCGGTGACATCTAAAATCTTCTCAAGCAGGACCTCATCTTTTTCTGTTCTGTAATCCAGAATATTGCCTGTTATTTCAATTAAATAGCTATCCAATACCCCTTTATTCCAGCTTTTGAATACTTCTGCCATGGCGCTGTAAGATAATCCTAACAAGTCTTTCATAATATGGAAGGATTCGGCGATCAACTGCATATCACCGTATTCGATGCCGTTGTGTACCATTTTTACAAAGTGCCCGGCTCCCTCTTTACCGACCCAGTCACAGCAGGGCGTGCCATCGTCTACTTTTGCGGCAATAGTCTGGAAGATCGGTTTGACAAGCTTCCATGCCGCTTCAGAGCCTCCCGGCATGATTGAAGGCCCCGTCAGGGCTCCCTCTTCTCCTCCGGAAACGCCGGCGCCTATAAAATATAATCCCCTGTTTTCCAGTTCGTTCGTTCGCCTGGTTGAATCAGGGTAGTGGGAATTTCCGCCATCGATGATGACATCACCGGGTTCAAGGTAAGGAAGCAATTGTTGAATCAATTGATCCACAGGTTCACCGGCCTTCACCAGCATCATCACCTTGCGAGGTTTGGATAAAAGCGACACAAATTCCTGAATTGATTGAGCACCGTAAATCTGTTTGTCTTTACCACGTCCTTCCAGAAACTGGTTGACTTTTTCGACAGAGCGGTTATATACCGCTACTTTGAAGCCGTTTCGCTCCATATTCAACACCAGGTTTTCACCCATAACGGCCAACCCGATTAACCCGATATCCGCAACACCTGCCATAATTTTTCCTGTTTTATTTATGAATATCCCTATCTCCGTGAACGTGCACGAAGAAGATTATAAAGCATTCAGCGATACATGTTAGAGGATGGGTAACTCGTTACCCATCATGATGATCCCTACAAGATTAGATTTTCGCAATTTTAAGAGTTGTTTGTTTCTTATAACGTTCCGCCCGATGGGCAACGCAGTTGCCCATCCTACGTTCCAGAACCACTATCTCCGTAAACGTGCATGAAGAAGACTAATAAGCATTCATCGATACATGTTGTAGGATGGGTAACTTGT
>JANQLH010000240.1 GCA_028280735.1 SAR324 cluster bacterium
GTACTACCCAAGCGGTGGAACCCTGGTGGTTGGGCTATTTTGTCTGTCGGTCGTTGTCCTCTCAAGATTAGGCTTGAGTGGCATCGGCATGGAACTGATGATTATATCCTGCTTTGCCTGCTCTATATTGTTCAGCTTAAGACGCAGTCTGGCTTTAATTGTTATTGGACTTGTTGCGATCGTGGTTATTGCTTATATCATGACAATGGAACTGGTTGTGATATATGAATATCACATGCTCACTTCTAAATCCCGGATGGCCTGGATCACTGCGACAGTTGTATTTGGCTTGGGGACACTGTTAATGATCATTGCGCCCCAGATGATACTGTTCCGTTTGGAGGAGTCCTTAAAAACGGCTAATCAAAAAGCCGAGCATTTGAAACAATCCAACCAGCTTTTATTTGAGGAAATGTCCAAACGGGTGAAGGTCGAGGAGGAAAAAAGGCAATTAAGGGAGTATCTACGAAACATCATCGATTTTATGCCTTCAATTTTGATAGGTGTGGAAGAAGACTTAAGCATCAGCCATTGGAACCAGGAGGCAGAAAAGGCAACCGGGTGCCTTGAAGACGAAGCTAAAGGGAAAAAGCTGATGAGCATTTTTCCTCAATTGACATCGGAAATGGAGGAAATTCATCAGGCAATTTTTAAGAATAAGACTTATCAACAAAATAAATTACCGCTCGATTTTCCGGATGGATCACGATTTGTGGATTTGCTGGTGTATCCCATTCGTACGGGAGAAAAGCTGGGTGCCGTGATTAGAATGGATGATATAACAGTCAGAGTTCAAATGGAAGAAACGATGATTCAAACAGATAAACTGGCCTCAATTGGCTGTCTCACGGCTGGTATTGCACATGAAATCAACAATCCCCTGGGAGTCATTTTACAGGGAGTACAAATGGTTTCAAATCGTCTTTCATCCAACTTAAAGAAAAACAGGGATATAGCCAGAGAAGTCGGGGTCGATCTGGATAAACTGGCCTCTTATCTGGAAGAGCGAAAAGTCAACCGGTATATTGACGGCATCAGGGAAGCCGGACACCGGTCTTCGGAAATAATCTCCAATATGTTGCAGTTTACTCGTAAAAGCGAATCGGTTAAATCAACGGTTGAAGTCACCAAACTTGTGGAAAGAGCACTGGTGTTTGTCGGCAATGACTTTAATCTGACCAAAAACTATGACTTCAAAAACATAACCATTGTCCGACAGTACGATCCAAACCTGGCTAATATTGTCTGCAATGAAACGGAAATTGAACAGGTGTTGCTGAATGTTATTAAAAATTCGGCGCAAGCCCTTCAAAAAAAGAGTGATGATGCTCCGCCAAAGATAATCATTCGGACTAAAAATGAAGACATCATGGGATTAATCGAGATTGAAGACAACGGCCCCGGAATCAACCAGGAGGTGATTAAACGTATCTTTGAACCGTTTTATACTACCAAAGACATCGGCAAGGGAACCGGGTTGGGGTTGGCTGTCTCATATATGATTATTACCAACAATCACGAAGGTAGCATGAATGTTAAGTCTACACCCGGCAAAGGGACTGTTTTTTCGATTCGATTACCCAAATAGAGCTCAAAGCCGTGGTTCATTGAAATCGCATGAATTGACTCATTGTTCGAGTTTGATTTATCAATTCCAATTGATACACTATCACAGGTTTTTATAACAACCCGGTTTGCAGCCGGATAGATCACCGGTCGGCTTAATCATTGAAAACGCTCGGAAATCGGAACAGTGCGTACCTAAACTAACCTTGAATAACAAACGGAACGTTAATGAATGGAACATCAATTCTGATTGTTGAAGATGAAGCGGTTGTTGCTCTTGAAATGAAGAACAACTTGGAAGCAATGGGGTACAAGGTAGCCGGGAGAGCTGACAATGGACCCCACGCTATTGAGTTATCTCAACAGCTGAATCCGGATATCGTTTTAATGGATATCAGACTGAAAGGTCCGATGGATGGAATCGATGCTGCGTTTGAAATCCGAAAAATCCAAAACACGCCGGTTGTTTTTCTTACGGCGTATGCAGAAGAGGAAAAGCTGCAGCGTGCAAAAGTAATCATGCCTTTTGGTTACCTGCTGAAACCTGTCCAGGATAGAGACCTGAAAGTAACGATTGAAATGGCACTGAACAATGCAAGGGTTGAAGCGGAAAGGCTCAAAGCAGAGCAGGAACTGCGAATGTCAAACCTGTTTTTGGACAGCATGATTGACCAAAATCCAACTGCCATGTGGATATCCGATTCTTCAGGCACCATGATTCGCACCAATCAAGCTTTTCTGAATCTTTATAAAACTACGGAAGAAGAGATCATCGGCAAGTACAACCTGTTTGAAGATACGATTTTGAAGGAAAAAAACCTGTTAGCTCCTCTGAAACAGGTTTTTGAGTATGGGGGCACGACTAGTTTTGAGCTGGAGTATGATACCGCTCTTTTGCGGAATGTGAGTCTTTCCAGGCATTCCAGGATCTTTTTGGATGTGTTTGCTTATGCCATCCATAACATCGATGGCAATATCACAAATGTAGTGATTCAAAACACTGATATTTCCAAACGAAAAAAAGCTGAAGAAGAGCGTTACAAAATGGCCGAAGAATATAAACGAACGTTGCAGGGATTGCCCAACCAGGTTTTTAAGTACAGAAGAGACGATTCCGGTGAATATCGCGTTACTTTCAGTGAAGGCCGCATTGCCGAAGAAATGAACATTACAACTGATAAGGTTTTGGGGAAAACTCTCAAGGATGTGGTCGGTTTGGATAATTTAAACCCGTTATTATCCTATTACGACGAGTCGTTTAGAGGAGTCAGGGCAAGTTATGATTACTCCTTATTCAATAAATGGTTTAACACCACCTTGATGCCATTTGAGTATAATGCTGATGGAAAGGTAACGGAAATCATTGGATTTTCCCAGGACATAACATTGGAAAAACAAGCCGAAGAAGCTTACCAGGAAAGCGAAACCCGCTTCAAGATTCTTGCTGAAATGGCACCTGTCGGAATTTATCTAACCGATAAAAACGGGAAATGTGTGTATGTTAACAACCAATGGTGTGATATGTCCGGACTCTCTCCTGATGAAGCCATGGGAGAAGGTTGGGTAAAAGGAATCCACAATGAAGATCAAGCGGATGTCTTTAAATCCTGGAACCAGATGGTGGAATCCGACTCCGTCTGGAAAACTGAATATCGATTTGAAAACAGGCAGGGCGACATTACCTGGGTTTTTGGAGTTGCCAACAAAATTATCGATAGTGAGGGAAATGTTACCGGGTACATAGGAGTAAATCTTGACATCGATGCCAGAAAAAAAACCGAGGAACTTCTGCGCAATGCACAGCGAGAATTAGAAGAGGAAGTAGAAAGAAGGACATTCGAACTGCAACTGGCCAAGGACGAAGCAGAGATTGCCAATAATGCGAAATCGGAATTTCTGGCCAATATTTCTCATGAGCTTCGCAATCCCATGCATCAGATCTTAAGCTATTCAAAATATGGAATCGAGAAAATCGACTATCCCAAGCCCAAACTGTATCACTATTTCAATCAAATTCGTACCTCCGCAGGCAAACTAATGGTGCTGCTAAATGATCTGTTGGATCTTTCCAAGATGGAATCAGGAAGAATGGAGTACCAGAAGACCGAGAACAATATTGAAGCAATTGTTCAGGAAGTGGTGGGTGAGCTGAATCCCTTGTTCAAAGATAAAAAACTGAACGTTACCATGGAAAACAGCAATGTCATTAAACAGGTCATATGCGATAACTTCAAAATAGCCCAGGTGATGAGAAACCTGTTATCCAATTCGGTAAAATTTAGCCCTGAAGGTTCTGAAATTTTCATCGATCTGGCCGATGCGGTTTTAACCGGCGAATATCAAGAATTACCCGCCGTACAGGTATCCGTACGTGATTTTGGAGTTGGCGTGCCGAATTCGGAGTTGAAATCCATATTTGATAAATTCAGCCAAAGTAGCAAAACCAAAACCGGTGCCGGTGGAACGGGACTGGGACTGGCAATCTGCAGTGAAATTATTACGGCTCACAACGGCAGAATTTGGGCGGAACACAATTACCCCAAGGGAGTGATTTTTAAGTTCATCATTCCAAACAATTAGCAAACACACCTTTTTAAAATCCAGTCAACCCGCAAATTTCGTTCAACTGCTTGTCTACTTCCTTGTCCAGCTTGTTAATCGGAGCTTGTTGAAAAACGGAAGTAATCTTCTCTCGACATCTTTCCGACAAAGAACTGGAGCCTTGCTTTTTCCAGGCCTTACGAGTCTTTCTGTCAACCAGACCGGGTTGCCAGTTGTTTTTATAATGCTTCGCCGTATGCACATCACTCAAAAAATTACCCGAGGGACCGACACGTTTGATTACCTCCAACGCCAAGTGTTCATCATCTATTGTTATACCGGACATTAAGTGCCTGATTTGACCAATAATTTCATCACAAATGGTTAGCAATTCGAGGGAATAGGTTAGTCCAAATTCAAGATAACCAACATCGTGCACAAGATTGGTGCCCATCCAGGATGACATCATTAGGTAATTGGAAGCTTCCATAATTGCCTGTTCATCGCAGAGTTTGGACGCACTGCATCCTCCAAATCCCCATGTTGGAAGCTTGTATAGGGATCGGCCCAGTTGGCATAATCCCGCTTGCGCAGTCATGGCTTCAGGTGCAGAGTAGGTGGGCTGCCCACTCTTCATATCAAGAGGCGACATGCCCGCACCAAATACAAACGGTGCTCCCGGTTTGTAAAGCTGGTGGATAACCAAACCGGCCAAGATTTCCGCATTTGCCTGGGCTATGGCTCCGGCTACTGTAATCGGGCTGGATGCTCCTGCCATAATGCCGGGTGCATAAATCACCGGAAGATGGTTGATAGCCATCAGCATTAGTTTTTTAACAGCCTCAGTAGAATGAACAAGAGGAGAGGTGGGATCAACCAGGAGCAAAAAGCTCGGTTTTTTAACCAGTTTCTCAACACTGCCTGCAACGAGAGCAGCAGCTTCTATCATACCTTCAAGCTCTGCTATGTTGGCTCCTAAAACTGCTACAACCGGCTTTGAAGAGTATCGCAGCATTACGCCGAATTTAACGAGATTGGCTGTCGTGCAGTCCAATTCTGCTGTTAACCCCATACTCATTAAAAAGTCGATGTTGGGCAGATTGTCTGCCAATTGCACAGCCCGGATCATTCGTTCCAGGTTAAAATCCAGGAGATCTCCCGTCTCGGTATCCAACAAGTTCTTGCAGTCCGGTCCGGTGCCAAAAAACACCTTCGTTCCCTGCAGATCAAGGGCAGGATTTTGCTCGCGATCATAGATGGTAATCTGCGCCGGGGCCTGCTCAATTGCGCTTTCCACCAACTTTTTCGGCATACTGACCAGACCATCACCCGATATCGTACAACCCCTGCTTGTTAACATGTCCAGCGTCTCTTCATGGTGCACCTCACATCCCACATCTTGCAGAATGCTAAGAGATGCCTTATGCAGACGATTAAGCTGCGCTTCGGTAAGATATGCCAACGGTGGGGCATTAAACCCGGGATTCATCATTTTCGATCAACTCACATTTTAGGATTCGTTAAATAGTGTCCGAACGGAAACCAATTTAATCCATACCAATAAAACCTTAAAAGCATTTTGGTACTACGGAATTTAGTGCTTCCAGCAAATGATTAATTTTCTAAACGACATAACTGATCTGCAGGGATATGACAAGCAATGGTGTGATCTTTCCTAACCATTTGATGGGGTGGGATTTCGGTTTCGCAGATCCTACCGTTATCCGGCAAAATCTCTTTACGATGACAACGCGTGTGAAAAGGACAGCCGGGAGGTGGCTCAAGTGCACTGGGGACCTCGCCTGAAAGTCGAATATTCCTCCTCTCGGCTTTAGGGTCGGGTATCGGAACGGCCGAAAGCAATGCTTCGGTGTAGGGATGATAGGGTGGCGGATAGATATGCTCCACACTGCCATATTCCACTATCTTTCCTAAATACATGACGGCAATAAAGTCCGAGATGAAACGGACAACACTCAGATCGTGAGCAATAAATATCAGGGTTGAGCCAAACTCTTCCTTAATTTCATTGAGAAGGTTCAATACCGCGGCTTGCACAGAGACATCCAAGGCTGAAACCGGCTCATCACAAACAATCATACTGGGTCTGCTGGCTAATGCCCGGGCAATTCCGACTCTTTGCTTTTCCCCTCCGCTAAGCTGCCTGGGCAGTCTGTCGTAGTAGTAATGTCCCAGCTTTACGGCATGCAAAAGAGATTGTACTTG
>JANQLH010000258.1 GCA_028280735.1 SAR324 cluster bacterium
TAAGAACAACAGGGCTTTTCATCGTTTGTTATTGGAAGGGGTCAAAGTCAACTATAAAGAGGAGGGCCAGGACAAGACCGACTATGTGCAACTGGTCGATTTTGCCAATGCGGTCAACAACCAGTTTCTGGTAGTGAACCAATTCACCATGTCCGGTATGAAGCATATGCGGAGACCTGACATCGTCGTGTTCATTAACGGATTGCCATTGGCGGTCATAGAACTTAAAAATCCCGCGGATAAAACAGCAGACATTTGGTCTGCTTTCCAACAATTGCAAACCTACAAGGAAGATATTCCTGAACTGTTCGTGTTCAATGAAGCGCTGGTGGTAAGTGACGGTTTGAGTGCCAGGGTTGGTTCCCTAACAGCTAACAGGGAACGATTTATGCCCTGGCGCACCATTGCCAATCAAAATGATAAGCCGTTACTGGAGTATCACCTGGAGACACTGGTGAAGGGATTTTTCAAGCCTGACCTGTTTCTGGATTACATCCACTACTTTGTGTTATTTGAGCAGGATGGTGACACCATCGTTAAAAAAATCGCCGGCTATCACCAATTTCACGCAGTTCGGGAAGCTGTTAAAGCCACTGTCGTTGCTGCATTGAAAGATGATATGGTGGATGAGCCACAGGCAGATTACGCAGACCGGGTGGTTCCCGGGTCACGCAAGGCAGGTGTGATCTGGCATACCCAGGGGTCCGGAAAATCGATCTCCATGGTGTGTTATGCCGCTAAATTATTGGCCCAGCCGGAAATGAACAACCCAACTATCCTAGTGGTAACCGACCGCAATGATTTGGATGGTCAATTGTACAATACCTTTGTTTTATCTACTGAGGCATTAAAACAAACCCCGATTCAGGTTGAAGATCGGGAGGAATTACGGGAAGTACTGTCAGCGCGACAAGCTGGTGGAATTATTTTTACAACCGTACAGAAATTTGCCCTGTTTGAAGCTGAAGGAAATCATCCTATCCTCAGCAAACGAGGTAATATCGTTGTAATCAGCGATGAGGCGCATCGCAGTCAGTATGGAGACAAAGCCCGTTTAAATCCCAATACCGGTAAATACACTTTCGGTTATTCCAAACATATGCGTGATGCCTTGCCTTTTGCTTCCTTTATTGGTTTTACAGGCACCCCGATTTCCAAAGAAGACAAGGATACCCGGGCCGTGTTTGGAGAATACGTATCGGTATACGACATCCAGGATGCAGTGGATGATGGCTCGACAGTACCTATCTATTACGAATCTCGTCTGGCGAAACTGGATATCAAACAGGCCGAAATTGAAGCCTTGAACAAAGATGTGGATGAGGTAATCGAAGATGAGGAAAATATCGAAACCAGGGAGCAAACCAAATCCAAATGGGCAGCTCTGGAAGTACTGGTGGGGAGCGAACCACGCATTAGACGGGTTGCTGAAGATCTGGTCAGCCACTTTGAAAGCAGGGTGGCAGTTATGCCGGGAAAAGCCCTAATTGTCTGCATGAGCAGGGAAATATGTGTAGACATGTATAATGCTATAGTTGCCCTTAAACCCGACTGGCATAGTGAAGATCCAACAGCTGGAGCAATCAAGATTGTGATGACCGGGTCTGCGTCAGACAAGGCTAAACTCAGACCACATATACATCCCAAACTGACCAAAAAGCTTTTTGAAAAACGCTTCAAGGATGAGAATGATCAGCTGCAACTCGTCATTGTCCGAGATATGTGGCTGACCGGATTTGATGCTCCCAATTGTCACACCATGTACGTTGACAAACCAATGAGGGGCCACAACCTGATGCAGGCCATCGCCAGGGTGAATCGTGTTTTTAAGGACAAACCGGGTGGATTGGTGGTGGACTACATCGGCATTGCCAATGAATTGAGACAGGCTCTAAAAACTTACACAGATTCCAAAGGGAAAGGCTCTCCTTCCATCGATAGCAATGAAGCCTATGCTATTCTATTGGAAAAAATGGATATTGTACGTGGTTTGCTGCATGGATTTGATTATACTTCATTCGAATCCAAAGCTATTAATCTGTTGCCCGGCGCCATGAACCATATTCTTGGTTTGAAGGATGGTAAAAAACGATTTATGGATGTGATGGCAGCAGTCAGCAAAGCGTATACCCTGTGTGGTACTATGGATAAGGCTGAAATCCTGAGAAAGGAGATTGCCTTCTTCTCAGCCATCAGGGCAGCCATCAGTAAATACACAACAATTGACAAACGCCGTACAGACGATGAAAAACACTCCGCACTGAGGCAGATTATCGATAACGCGATTATATCTGAAGGTGTTGCCGATGTGTTTGAAATGGTAGGGTTGGATAAGCCAAACATTGGATTGCTATCTGATGAATTTCTGGAAGATGTGAGGAATCTCCCCCAAGAGAACCTGGCAGTGGAATTATTGGAAAAGCTTCTGCGGGATGAAGTAAAAGCACGGATGAAAACAGATGTGGTATCAGAAAAGAAGTACTCTGAACGAATATTGGAAACCCTGCGGAAATATCACAACAGAGCCATCGAAACGGCCCAGGTGATCGAGGAATTGATCAAAATGGCCAAGGATATGGATGCTGATACCAAGCAAGCGGAAAACCTGGGATTATCGGCTGATGAAATAGCTTTTTATCGAGCGCTCATCCAGAACGAAAGTGCGGTTCGGGAATTGGGAGATAACAACCTGCGTGAACTGGCAAAACACGTCACTGCTCAACTTAGGAAATCAACCACTGTTGATTGGCAGGTCAGAGACAGTGTCAGGGCTAAACTGCGAAACCTTGTTCGCCGTGCCCTGAGGAAATGGAAATACCCCCCTGATGGGGCCGAAGAAGCCATCAATCTCTGTTTAAAACAAGCGGAAGTATTGTCACATAGTTGGAGTGAGTAAGAAAGATGAAATCGGCGAACGTGGTACCATTTCAAGATTCATCATAAAGGGTATGGCTTCACCTTATTATGCAACTTAAGATAATATGTCAGTAACTGCAGATGATGCATGATCAAACCAATCCTCAATTTGTGTATTAATGGTCTCTTGGTAGCTCACGGAAAGATAAACAATATAATAACTGATGAAAACGTCTTTAAAGCATTTGCCTGAGTTTAAGCAAAAAGAACTGGAAACGATTGTTCAGCATATTTTGGAGAACAGTTCTTCCAAAAAAACGGGGATGATCATTCTCTTTGGCAGTCACGCCAGGGGGGATTGGGTGGAAGACCGCTACGTCGGTGAGGATGGAATTCTTTACGAATACAAAAGCGATTTTGATCTGCTGGTTGTCACTACCACTCATGAAGCAGCGCAAAGGCACGCCAAATGGAGACGAATTGAAGACAAATTACGGAACCATCCCGGGCTGCGAACATTGATCAGCATGATCGTTATTGATATCAATACCCTCAATAAAGAGCTACAACGTGGTCGTTTCTTTTATCGGGATATTCAAAAGGAAGGCATTGTTTTATACGATGCCAAATTCTTTAAACTCGCAAAAGCAAAAGAATTGTCCCCGGAGCTGAGATGGGAAGAGGCTAACATTCATTTCGAGAAATGGTTTAATAGTGCAAATGAATTTCTAGAAACGACATTTTTTGAAATTTCTAAACAACGATTTTCAAAAGCAGCTTTTGAACTCCATCAGGCCACTGAAAGACTTTTCATGACCACCCTGCTTGTTTACACCAACTACAAACCCAAATCACATGACCTCAAAAAGTTGTATCCCCAGGTGATTTCCCAAGATCCTGCTTTCATTACGATATTTCCCCAGAACACCGACTGGGAGAAAGAAAACTTCATCCTGCTCAAAAATGCTTATATCGATTCCAGGTATAATATGGACGAGTTTCATATCACCAAAGAGCAATTGGAATGGCTGGCGGGAAGAGTCACCCGGCTAAAAGAATTGACCGAAAAAAGCTGCCAGGTAAAAATCAAACGTTTGGAATCGCAAATAAACAAGGAAAACTAGCAGGATATTTACTGACCAAATGTTCCTGAAACAAACAGGTAGCATACAATTTGAAGACTCATCAAAATAGGTATGGCGTCATCAGATTTAGAAGACGCTGGATGCTGAGATCAAAGAAACCGACCGGGAAACTAAGATGTATTGCAGAGAATTGGGAATCGACACACCGTTTTAAGGACAATATATGGCTAAAGATCAGCGGCAATTAAGTATGCGGGATGAACTGACTGAGTTTTTGCTCTATACGACTCCGAATCAGAATATAAAAGTCGAAACCTTCTTACATCATGAAACCGTCTGGTTAACTCAAAAAAGAATGGCGACACTTTTCGGTGTTAAGGTACCAGCGGTCTCAAAGCATCTATCCAATATCTTTGAAAGCGGTGAATTAACAGAAGATTCAGTTGTTTCCATTTTGGAAATAACTGCCGATGATGGAAAACGCTATCAAACAAAATGTTATAATCTCGACGCCATATTATCCGTTGGCTACCGCGTTAATTCTGTTCAGGCCACCCAGTTCAGACAGTGGGCAACCACAATTCTGAAAGAATATATTATCAAAGGTTTTACCATTGACGATGATCGACTGAAAAACGGCCGCTATTTTGGCAAAGATTATTTTAGGGAATTACTGGAGCGCGTTCGTTCGATCCGAGCCAGCGAGCGACGAATTTACCAGCAAATCACAGATATATTTTCGGAATGCAGTATTGACTATGATCCGAAGTCAGAAGTAACCCAAACGTTTTTTGCCACGGTTCAGAATAAATTCCACTGCGCCATCACTGGGCAAACAGCCGCAGAGATTGTCTATACCAAGGCCGATAAAAATCAACCGTTTATGGGGCTAAAAACATGGAAATCCGCACCAGAAGGAAGAATCCTGAAATCCGATACCGCCATTGCTAAAAATTACCTTGGTGAAGATGAAATCAAAAGGCTGGAACGCAGCATCTCCGGTTATTTTGATTATATCGAACGATTGATCGAGAATCACACGGAACTTACCATGGCCAAATTGGCTGATTCGGTGAACAAATTCCTGGAGTTTAATGAGTATCGGGTTCTGGAAGGTAAAGGAACCATATCCCATCAGCAGGCCAAAGCAAAAGCTACCGCCGAATACGACGAATTTAACAAAACGCAAAAAATAAACTCCGATTTTGATCGGTTTGTAAAAGCAATTGAGCATAAAAGAGATAAATAAAATAGGTAATGTAAAGAGTGTTCCGGAATTGAAATCGCGTGACAGTATACCAATTTCAGTCTTCCTTTAAATACGTAAGGTATAAGAAAGACTGAGCTGTTGAGAAAATTGAAAAGTAGATATTGAAATTGCTTATCAGATACGAACTAGTCTAAAATGATTTGTTTGTGGATGAATTCAAAAGTGATGATAAAGTCTCCGCACCGCGGAGACAGTTATTCTGGATTCATGGATAAAAGGTATGGCATCACCTGATTTCGCGTTGCCTAGGAGGAAGAATTCTCCTCCGTCGCCGAATCCTGCATCCACAAATACGCCCCTGAACCCCCTCAAAAAAATGGTTTTCAGTTGATCCGAAAATCATAAGCTTAACATTCAGAACGAAGCTGTTTGACTGCATTCGCTGCCAACCTGAAAATTGCAAGTATCGTTAAGATAGGTATGGCGTCAGCCGATTAAAAGAGCCTAAACTTACAGTTTATCATTTCAAGTTATTGCGGTAAGGTGAACCAACATCAGCCGAAGGGCACCACCAAACTTTGCTGTGATTTTGACTGTCAACCGATGAGGTTTCTGGTCTCTAATCGATTTTGGAATGCCAATTAAACTAATGAAAACGTCTTTAAAGCATTTGCCTGAGTTTAAACAAAAAGAGCTGGGAACGATTGTTCAGGTTGTTTTGGAGAACAGTTCTTCCAAAAAAACGGGGATGATCATTCTCTTTGGCAGCCACGCCAGGGGAGACTGGGTGGAAGATCGCTATGTCGGGGAGGATGGTATTCTTTACGAATACAAAAGCGATTTTGATCTGCTGGTTGTCACTACCACCCATGAAGCAGCGCAAAGGCATGCCAAATGGAGACGAATTGAAGACAAATTACGGAACCATCCCGGGCTGCGAACATTGATCAGCTTGATCGTTATCGATATCAATACCCTCAATAAAGAGCTACAACGTGGTCGTTTCTTTTATCGGGATATTCAAAAGGAAGGGATTGTTTTGTATGATGCGCAATTCTTTGAACTCGAAAAAGCAAAAGAATTGTCCCCGGAGCTGAGATGGGAAGAGGCTAACATTCATTTCGATAAATGGTTCAATAGTGCGAATGAATTTCTAGAAACGACATTTTTTGAAATTTCAAAACAACGATTCCCAAAAGCAGCATTTGAACTCCATCAAGCCACAGAACGATTTTTCATGACCAACCTGCTCGTTTACACCAACTACAAACCCAAATCACATGATCTCAAAAAGTTGTATCCCCAGGTGATTTCCCAGGACCCTGCTTTCATGACGATTTTCCCCCGGAACACCGAATGGGAGAAAGAAAACTTCATCCTGCTCAAAAAAGCCTATATCGATTCCAGGTATAATATGGACGAGTTTCATATCACCGGGGAACAATTGGAATGGCTGGCGGAAAGAGTCACCCGGCTGAAGGAATTGACTGAAAAAAGCTGCCAGGCAAACATCAAACGTTTGGAAGCACAACTAAACAAGTGAAACTACCAGTAGAATCTGGCGACAACTCACTGATCAAAGAATCATCAAAATAGATTTGGCGTCACCTGATTTTCACAAAGTAAAATCAGAATTTGACGGAATAAATGGCGGGATAAAACACACTCAATTACAAGTTTTAGATTTGATTCGACAAAAGAAAATCGTACACACAAAAGATGTTGTAGAAACGCTTCAAGTATCGGTTAGTACTGCGGAAAGACTAATCAAAAAACTAAAGGATAATGATTGGATCACATTTAAAGGTCCGAAAAAAACAGGAAAATATGAGCTTACCAAGTCAGGGATTCAGCTTGTGATAAGCCGCAATTTTGACGGGATAAATGAGGGATTAAATGACGGTATAAATGAAGGATTATCCAGTGAACATACTAAGGTTTTAAAGCATATTCAAAAGGGTTTCAAAACGAGTGAAGTGGCTAAATCACTCCAAATGTCTCTCAGTAGTATCGAAAGAATTCTTAAAAGAATGAAAGACAATGACTGGATTATCTTCTCCGGGCCGAAAAAAACAGGTAGTTACCAATTAACTGAAAAAGGTCAAAGAATTCTTAACCAACAAAAAAGCAAAAAATGACCGAATCACTTTTGAAAACAGCGTAAGACTTGGGTTCCGGTTTAGAAGGATTTAGAGAGATTGTTGCATCATTGGTTATTGAATCAACAAGGTTTCGATTCCAACTAATTCCCTTTATAAGTAGTCATACAGAACGATCATGGATGAAAATGAGTTTCTGTCACAAAGTTTATTGCTAGACCTGGAAACGGGAGCAAATGAAAAGATTTACCAGGTGGGTGCCGTTAATCGTGACCGGGAATTTGAGGTAAAGGACAAGGAAATAGTCGAGTCGGATTTGCGTAGGCTGGATCAATTTGCGGCTGGTGCAAAGTATATCCTTGGTCACAATATCATTCGGCATGACCTCCCCATTCTCAGAGAGCGATACCCTGGTCTATCCATTCTTTCCCTGCCAGTTATAGATACCTTGTATCTTTCACCGCTGGCTTTCCCTGAGAATCCCTATCACAAGCTTGTTAAAAATTATAAACTCGTCAGGGACTCCCTTAACAATCCTGTCAACGATGCCCGGCTTGCCGGAAAAATATTCATCGATCAATGGGAAAGCTTTGAAAATCAATACAAGAAATCTCCGGAACTGATTAGATTATTTAGTTTTTGTTTCCACCAAAGTTCATCGAAGCATGGTTTGAAGGATTCCCACGGTATCAGCCAGGTTTTCAGCCATCTTACTCCTGATCAAGCCCTGTCATTAGAAGATGCAGTGGCTTTTTTCCTTAAGCTGGTAACAGACAAAGCCTGTGCAACTGCTGCCTTGGAAACCTGCAAGGATTTCCTTGATTCGGCAAATGCTTTGGTTATTGCTTACTGTGCTTCATGGCTTCAGGTTTCGGGAGGAAATTCAGTACTACCCGGTTGGGTCTGGCATCGATTACCTGAGACAGCATCCATCTTAACCAAGCTGCGTGAAACACCTTGCGGAGTGGAAGATTGTCCTTATTGTTCAAAAAACCATGATCCCAAAAAACAACTGAAACAGTACTTCGGGTTTGAAGATTTCAGATCACAGCCGGAAGCTGATGACGGCTCAAGTCTGCAGCGGAAAATTGTAGTCGCCGGTATAAAGGGAAAGCCCTTGTTGGCCATCCTTCCAACAGGAGGTGGAAAATCCTTGTGTTATCAATTACCTGCCCTGGTCCGCTATCAACGGAGGGGGCTTTTGACGATCGTTGTTTCTCCTCTGCAGGCCCTGATGAAGGATCAGGTAGATAACTTGAAATCCATTTCCGTTGAGTCAATTTCGGGAATACTCACCCCTCCGGAGCGCCGGCAAATTCTGGAAAGAGTCCGTTTGGGAGATATTTCGATTTTATATGTCTCTCCGGAACAACTCAGAAACCATTCAGTGAGGGAAACTATCTCCCAACGAGAGATCGGTTGTTGGGTTTTTGATGAAGCTCATTGCCTGTCCAAATGGGGGCATGATTTCAGACCGGATTACCTGTACGCATCCCGTTTCATTCGAGAGTTTTCCGAAAAGCACCAGCACGGTATCTCGCCGGTGGCCTGCTATACGGCGACCGCCAAACTGGATGTTATGAACGAGATAAAAGAGCATTTTCAAAGGGAACTCGATCAGAAACTGACGGATTTTAATTCGCCAGTGGAACGCTCAAATCTCTCCTTCAGGGTAATTCCTTCAAATGCTTATGAAAAAAATGCGAAGATTCATGAGCTGTTAGTGGATAAGCTTCAGGATACTGATGGAACTGCGATTATCTATGCCTCAAAACGAAGGCGAACCGAGGAGATCGCAGAATATTTGGAAGGATTTGAACATAATATCCGGGCTTTCCATGCGGGACTGGATGCCGCAGAAAAAAGAAAGATTCTGGAGGGGTTTATTGAAGGAGATATCCGGATAATCAGTGCCACAAATGCATTTGGTATGGGCATCGACAAAGATAATGTACGACTGGTGATTCATGCCGATATTCCGGGTTCCCTGGAGAATTATCTTCAGGAAGCCGGTCGTGCCGGACGCGACCTGGAAGAAGCCGAGTGTATTTTGCTGTTTGATCAATCTGATCTTGATAACCAATTCGGTTTGGAAAAGCACTCCGAACTAACGCAGAAGGATATCGCCGGTATCCTGCGCACCCTGAGGAAGTGCAGAAAAACCCGGGGAAATGAAGTGATTGTGACAAGTGGGGAAATTTCACGCTTTGATGAGGATGACTATTCCTTCGACCCATCGGAGTCATCAACCGACACGAAAATCCGAACGGGAATAGCCTGGCTGGAGCGAGCAGGTTACTTGGAAAGAAATATGAATCAAACCAGCATCTTCCAGGGAAAGCCCACTGTCGTCTCAATGGCGGAGGCTGAAAAAAAGATCGACTCCTTGAACCTCAAACCCAAACAAAGAGAGATCTGGTTGAGTATTTTGGGGGAGATATTCAATGCTGAAATTGATGAAGGTTTGAAAGCCGATCAAATAGCGGAAGCGGCCATCCCTTACGAAAAAAGCGCAGAAGAGGCTTTCAACAGTCCGCTGACTCCAAGTCAAAAGGTCATTCGCATTTTAAACCAGATGGTGGATGCCGGATTGCTGAAAAAAGGGATTCAGTTGTCTGCGTTTATACAATCCAAAGGCAAGAAACAGGGTGTTTCCCTGCTGGACGAGATCTGCGTTCTTGAAAATGCCATGATTGATTTAATGAAGGAGGAAGATCCCGATTCCGACAAAGGAGAATGGGTTGATTTCCACCTGGTAAAAATCAGCCAACGCTTGAAAAGCAACGGAGTTGAGAACGCCCCCGATACCCTGAAGCAGATTTTGAAAGGAATATCAGTTGACGGCAAAGGACTGGCAGGAAAAAAAGGAAGCTTAATTTATAAACAAGTTTCGAAAGAAAGATACAAAGTTAAACTACAGCGAAGTTGGGCAGGCGTTACAGAAACCATAAAACGACGTCAAGCGTCATCCATGGTGATTTTAAACTATTTGATCAGTAAAATGCCGGAAAAACGGTCAATGGATAACAACCCACTGATTGAGTTTACCTGTGAAGAACTTATTGATGAACTGAAAAGGGATGTGGAGTTGCAGGGACTTATAGGAGACCATCTGGCCGTAATCGAACGTTGCCTGGTTCAAATGCATGATATGAAAATCATTACCCTTCAAGGAGGACTGGCTGTTTTCAGGCAGGCAATGCGTATCACTTTGTTACCGGAAAAAAGCAAAGCCAGGTACAACAAGGGAGATTATAAACCCTTGGAGATGCACTATACTGAAAGGATTTTTCAGATTCATGTGATGGGGGAGTATGCAAGGTTAGGGATCGAAAAGCTGAAACAGGCACTCCGGCTTGTGTATGACTATTTCGAGGAAGATAAACAGTCGTTTTTTAATAAATACTTTAAAGGTCGTGAAGATGAAGTTGCCTACCCGGCGAATCCCGAAACATTCAGCAAAATTGTAGATGAATTGGGCAACGTTCAACAACAGGAAGTCGTCGTCAATGACATGCAAGAGAATATTCTAGTGCTGGCCGGCCCGGGATCGGGCAAAACGAAGTTGATCGTGCATCGTTGCGCTTACCTGCTTTGTGTGCAGCAGGTTAGAGCCTCTTCTATTCTAATTTTGTGTTATAATCATAATGCGGCGATAAACCTGAAAAAACGACTGATTGAACTGATCGGAGAGAGAGGAAGGTTCGTCACGGTTTCTACCTATCATGCACTGGCAATGCGATTGACAGGGGTCTTCTTCCGAGGAGACAAACTTGAGCCGGAGCAGGTCGATTTTAAGAAGGTGATTACCGATGCGACAGATCTTTTAAACGGCAACATTGAACTGCCCGGAGTTGATGGCGAAGAACAACGGGAAAGGCTGCTAGGGGGGATTCAGACGATTCTGGTTGATGAATACCAGGATATCGACGCTTCTCAATATGAACTTGTTTCTGCAATAGCCGGCCGTGAAATTTATGATAAAGATGAAAAAATCTCCATTATGGCTGTAGGAGACGATGACCAGAATATCTACAGTTTTCGAGAAACCAGCATAGAGTATATTCGAAAGTTTCGGGAAGACTATCGGGTCACTCCCAATGATACTTCAAAGGGAAGCATTGAGGTCGCTTTAAAATATTTGACGGAAAACTACCGCTCCAGCCGGGCGATTATCGATATGGCCAATTCTTTTATCAGGCACAATCATAATCGCATGAAAACGGACTATCCCATCAGGATTAACAACTCCAGAAAAAATGAACCCTCCGGAGGATACTGGGAAAGACTAGATCCTGTTAGAAAAGGAAAGGTACTGATCCTCAAGGTTCCTGATCATGGTGATCAGCCGCAGGCTATTTTCAATGAAATGGAACGCTTGAAAAATCTGAAACCCGAAATTCGTTGGTCTGATTTTGCTATTCTGGCGCGTACCAGGGCGATATTGGTGCCTATTCGTGGTCTGTTTGAGGAAAAAGGAATTCCCGTTTCGTACAGGCTTGGTAAAGATGAGGTGCCTCCTCTCCATCGAATTCGTGAAATAAAGAACTTTCTGATGTTTTTGCAGGAAAATCGGAAGAATTCCTTCAAAATACCGGATTTAAAAAGAACCTATGAGAATTCCTTCGGGCCATTAGTCAAAAATACCTGGGGGAACATACTAAACGATTTGCTGACAAACCTTCTTGAGGAGTCCGGGGACGGGGCTAATTTGTTCTTCCCCTGGGTAAACGATTAATACAGGTTTTTTCATATTATACTGGTCAGAATCGATTTTAAGGGGTATCTATGGTCGAACTCAT
>JANQLH010000260.1 GCA_028280735.1 SAR324 cluster bacterium
GGCAGGCCGTTGCAATCTGTTTTCCTGGTTTTACTTTAAGAGGGGAATGTTTATGGCAGCCAAAGAGCGTACCGGTAAATCCGGCACGGTCCTCAATCAGGAGAATCAAGCGGAAGCGATCAGTCCTCAGCCAGTTGCTGAATGCTGAATGCTGACGGTTGATAACATGTTAATCTTCACCATGGATTTCAGTATCTGGTACAAAGCTGGGTAAGGAACTGGCGATTTTCCGTTCAGACATTAATTAACTTGACATGCGGGGTCGGCAAAAAAGCTAATGCGTTTTTTACTTTTTTCAGTTCCCATCTATATAGCTGCAGTACCTTTTTCACCGGTTCTGATGCGTATGGTTTCTTCCACATTGGTAACGAACACCTTACCGTCACCAATTTTTCCTGTCTTTGCTGCGGAGATGACAGCATCAACCGTTTTTTCCACGACCTCATCGTTAACAACAATTTCAATTTTGATTTTGGGAACGAAATCCACCTGGTATTCGGCTCCCCTGTAGAGTTCGGTATGACCTTTTTGTTGTCCGAATCCTTTGACTTCAGAAACTGTCATGCCGTAAATTCCCAGGCTTGCCAAGGCATCTTTAACTTCATCCAGTTTAAACGGTTTGATAAGTAGTTCTATTTTTTTCATGTTCATTTGATAGGGTAGTTCAATGAATCAACCCGGCCCGTTGTCTCATCTCAACAGACCGGATTGAAACATCTAAGACAGAAACGGACATTGAATCACTAGATAATGATCCAATGTTATGCTATCGCCGTGTAACCTCTCACAAAAATTACATCAGCAATAACATTTCACGATACTTTGGCAATGGCCAAAGTTCATCTTCAACCAACACTTCCAGCCCGTCGGCAAATTCACGGATCTTGTTCATTGCCGGTAATGCGGTTTCCTTGTAGTACATGGCGTGCTCAAGTTCGTCGCCGTGTGGGGTTTTTTCCAAAATCGCCTTTAATGTGTCGACAGCTTCCACCAGGCCGTCAATACCTGCTGTGACCTTATCCAAAACCTTTCTTTGTGCAGCAGGTTCGGTTCCTGTCACGGATTTTGCTGCGGCAATGGAGGAGGCTAGCGTGTTTTGATATTTAAAAGCCGCAGGCAGGATCATGGTTGATGCCATATCGATACTGGCCTTAAATTCGATATCCAGTTTCAAGGTGTATTTTTCCAGTTTTACGTTATACCTGGAGTTAACCTCATTTTCATTCAACACTCCATATTTGCCAAACACCTCAACAGCTTCCGGATCTTTCATTTTTGCTATGGCATCCGGAGTCGCTTTCAGGTTGGGCAATCCACGACTTTCAGCTTCTTTTTCCCACTCATCCGTATAATTATCACCGTTGAAAATAATTCTCTGGTGTCGGGTCAGAACATCTTTTACGACTTCGTTGACCGCGCTTTCAACATCATTTCCCGAACCGGCTTTTGACTCGATCTGTTCAATCATATATCCCAACGAATCCGCAACAATGGTGTTCAAGGTTGTCAACGGATCACCGACATGCTGAGACGATCCTAACGCTCTAAATTCGAAACGGTTACCGGTAAATGCGAATGGGGAGGTTCTGTTTCGATCTGTGTTATCTTTCGGAAGTTCAGGCAAGTAATCAGTGCCCAGTTTGATAGAGCCGCTGTCAGACTTACCCGGTTTTTTGCCTGCAACGATGGCCTCGACAATGGCATTCAATTCACTTCCCAGGAAAATCGAAATAATTGCCGGAGGTGCTTCGTTTGCGCCCAATCGATGATCGTTGCTTGGTAACGCCACGGCTGCTCTCAGCAGAGGTGCATGTTTGTCGACCGCACGGATAATTGCAGTGAGGAACACCATGAATTGCAGGTTGTCCTGGGGTGTGGCACCGGGCTTCAACAGGTTTGTTCCTGTAGAGTCCGACATAGACCAGTTGCAATGCTTACCACTACCGTTGATACCTGCAAAAGGCTTTTCGTGCGTCAGGAATTTGAAGCCGTGTTTTGCTGCCGTATCCGTCATCACTTCCATCACAAGCATGTTGTGATCGACAGCCAGGTTTGCAGCTTCGAATACCGGTGCAATCTCATACTGAGCAGGAGCGACTTCATTGTGTCTTGTTTTTACCGGAATACCCAATCGATACAGGGTTTGCTCGGCATCATGCATAAAATTAACGACACGTTCACGGATGTTACCAAAATAATGATCATCCAATGACTGCCCCTTGTATGACTCGGAACCAAACAAGGTACGGCCGGAAGCGATAACATCAGGTCTCTGGTTATAAAATCCCCTGTCAATCAAAAAATATTCCTGTTCCAGTCCGACAGAAGTATTTATGTGGGTTACCTCTTCGCTACCCAGCAGTTTCAGCATCTTTAAAGCACTGTTTGATAGTGCGTCTTGTGATCTTAAAAGAGGTGTCTTTTTATCAAGTGCCTCACCTGTGTAGGAACAAAAAGCCGTAGGAATACAAAGTGTGGCGCCCAACTTGGTTTTTCTGATAAATGCCGGAGAGGTAGGATCCCAAGCCGTATATCCGCGAGCTTCAAATGTCTGCCTGACACCACCGGATGGAAAAGATGAAGCATCCGGTTCACCTTGTGAAAGCTCTTTTCCGGAAAACTGGAAAATGACCTGGCCGTCACCCTTGGGTACGATAAAAGCATCATGCTTTTCAGCTGTGCTGCTGGTTAACGGATGAAACCAGTGAGTAAAATGTGTGGCACCATGATCCAGGGCCCAGTTTTTCATAGTACTGGCAACAACTTCTGCAACGCTGGTATCCAAAGGTGTTCGTTCCACCATGGTTTTCTTGAGTTTTTCGTAAATATCTTCAGGCAAGCGCTCTTTCATTACGCGATCATTAAAGACCTGCTCGCCAAAGATTTTTGTGATGTTCTCGGACTCTGCGAGTTCAGTGTCCACAATGCGATCAATAATACCCGATTTTGCTTTCTGTCTTGATGCTGACATAGTCCCTTCCTTTTCTTAAGTTTGCGCTTCGTGTGCCTAATCATGGTATGACAAACTGCAAATGAAATGCCATTTTTTATTATTTAAATATTACAGGTAGATAGTCTGTTGTGAGGGTGTGTTTTAAATGACAAAAGTGACAATTAAGACAAAATAACCGCATACTGGGCCAATCTAAAATACTTAAACATAACAGATAGCTAGTTCGTAGTTTTGGTGTAAGTGACATTAATGACAATACGATAATCGATTCCTGTTTACATCAACACTTAATACATGACATCCTTGACAATAAATTACATTCGCATACACTAAAGTATCAATCTATCAACACGAACGCAAAAACAACACATTCCAGTATTAACCGGATTGCAAGCACTAACGAACTCTAACTACAATGGTACCATTACTTGATTTACAGGAAGGTGACAGCGGCGAAGTCGCTGAGATTTCTGATAATAATCACGACCAGGAGAAAGACCATCAGCAGGACAGCTGTCATTGTCGGCGTAATCGTATCAATGATTTGGGAATACGCGTTGGTAAAGTATTAAAGTTAATGCGCAAACAGGGTCGCGGTCCCCTGCTCATCAAAGTAGATGAGTCCAGAATTGCCATTGGCCGGGGCATAGCTGAACAAATCAAGATTAAAAACCTGCACTAGAATCAATCCTACCAGTCACGTCTTTTCACATAAGAGCTTTTGAAAGGCAATCAAATCGGGTTAAAACACCTGCTTTGACTGCGGCTTGGCTTCATAATCACTGAATCATTCGCATGATATATTATATTTCCCCGGAAGAGTAGATAATTAATGTCCGGAGCTTTCAAGCTTGTTGGCGTCATCCTGTGTCAGGTGGCTAATTCAGTTTAGGGAATTTACATCTTGCCGAAAAGGCAAGGCTAAACCCGGACTAACAGATTATGTCATGATAGAAACACCTATGTTTTTAAAATATAACCGACTAAATGCTACACTTGTCACTCCGGATATGTCTGTCCTCAGCTAGACTGGAGAATGCGGAGCCTGTTGATCATTTCAGAGGGCTACGCGATAGATTTCGGGTTGTGAGATGCGAAGCTTGCATCATCGATTGAAATGACAGAGCTTTAAAATCATAGCATGATAGGCATATTGTTTAATTATGATACGGTCTACAAGTTCAGGAAGCGGGTTGTCATTTTAATAGTCTATGTTATGATCCTAGCCTGAATGGTGTCTCAAACCAGGCACTGCGGTTGATTATGTACTGATTGACAATTTTCTTGATCAGTGACCCGAACATTCCATGGAAAACCACCAAAGAGACAGACTAAAATGAAACAAAGAATCGGCATTGACATGGGGGGAACCAAGACGGAAATTATGCTGACGGGCAGCAATCCCCGGGAGATACTCGAGCGCAAACGCGTCCCTACCCTTCAGGAAAGAGGATATGACTTTATTATCGGGCAAACTGCAGATTTAATCACAGAATATGTCAAGCTTTGCGATGAAGCCCCGTTAATCGGGATTGGTATTCCTGGTTCTGTTAATCCGGAAACCAATCTGGTTAGAAACGCAAACACAGTTTGTCTCAATGGAAATCCGCTAAAAACCGACCTGGAAAGAAAAATCCAATTACCAATATTGGTCGAGAACGATGCCAATTGTTTTGCGCTTAGTGAGGCACTGCTGGGCGCCGGAAAAGATAAGGACGTG
>JANQLH010000273.1 GCA_028280735.1 SAR324 cluster bacterium
TCAAGTCGTCAAGAAACTAAGCCATACACCTGAAAACAAAGAAATCAAAGAGGTAGTGATGACCCTCGCAGAACAATGGAAACAGGAAGGTATTGAGAAAGGAAAAATCGGGATTGTCTCAAGACTCTTAACGATCAGATTTCGAGATGAAGCCAAGCCTTGGCTCAAAAAACTGGACCAGTTATCTTCAAAAGATTTAGACACGGTTTCCGAACGCATACTGACAAAAGATAGCCTATTTGACGTGTTTAAAGACATTTTACAATAGGGGACGTAGTTGAAATGTTGACATTTGAGTTTTAAGATAATTTTCCCCTTTGTTTTTTGATACATACAAACTGCGCATTAAAGCCCTATGACCCGTAAATCCTGACTTCATGTTCCAAATAGCCTGCTCCGTGTAATACAAGAGGAATCCAGCGACGATCTGACCGGAGGGATTCTTTTTGAAAAATAGGAGGTTGGAAAAGGTTTGCAACACCCGGACAAAAAGGAGAATGCACCTTGAGTCATGCACGAATACCTGGAGCGGGCATTACTTCTTAGAAGAGCTGAAAGACACCGATCCATCTCACCAAAAACTTGTATCAGCAAAAAACACCTATCCCTTGAATCAACTCACGATTGACCTCTGGAACCATTATTAAACTGCCACCAACTGTTGTGATAAACTCCCGCACGCAACGCTTCCTAAATCAGGCCAAATCCATACTCTAAGGTATGGCTGTTCGATCCTGAAGCTCGAAGAAAACATTGGAGCCCTCCACCATACTATCAATGAGTCTTCTGTCTACAAGCTGGTAACAGACTTTTAACTTGGCGACGTCAACACAGCTTTCAAAAAACATGACATCGTAACGCAAATGTCAACATTTCAACTACGTCCCCCAATTCGTCCTCTAAGCGATATTCGTGGATCGGTATTGAAGTTTAACCTACGGTAATTATGTACTTTTACGATATACGTTTATGTTTTTTTTCTTATTTTTTGTTCCATACCGAATGAGGACATGATACGAAAAAACTGTCTTTTTTTCATTCGCCATCCACTTTGTAGACATTTTTTGTTAATAAGGAGAACAGCGTGAATCAAGA
Source organism: SAR324 cluster bacterium (assembly GCA_028280735.1). Classification (GTDB taxonomy): domain Bacteria; phylum SAR324; class SAR324; order XYD2-FULL-50-16; family XYD2-FULL-50-16; genus JAHJTV01. Next base: position 1,096 of record JANQLH010000273.1, read on the forward strand.
GCAAGACAGCAGTTCAGGGACTTTTATAAGTCGTCGAGATTTTATTAAGTTCAGCGGCATAGTTGCCGGTCTATTGGGAATAAATCCTAATTTGGTCGCAGACATTCTGATTTCCGGTACAAGACCGCCAATTCTTTGGCTTCATTTTTCTGAATGTACCGGTTGCACCGAATCGGTTTTGAGAACTGCCGGACCGTGGTTTGACGAGTTGATACTGAATTCGGTTTCTTTAGATTATCACGAAACGTTGATGGTTTCCTCCGGACACACAGCCGAAACAATTCGTGATCAAGTGGTAGTTCAATACCCGGGAGAATTTATTTGTGTGGTGGAAGGTGCGATTCCCACTGCGGAAAACGGCCTGTTCGGAAAAATAGGCGATCGCACGATGCTGAGCATTGCTGAGGAAATAATTCCCCAAGCCAAAGTTGTCATTTGTTGCGGCACTTGCTCAGCCTTTGGAGGGTTACCGGCTGCAGAGCCAAATCCAACCGGTGCGAAAGGTGTCAGATGTGCCATACCAGGCTTAAACACACCTCTGATCAACGTTCCGGGCTGTCCGCCTAATCCGGTCAACCTTGTTGCAGTCATTGTTGATTATCTGCTGAACAATACCCTTCCACCTCTAGATCGTTCTCTGAGACCTTTATTTGCTTATGGCAGAAAAATTCATAAGCTATGTCCTTACCGACCGAGTTCTTCGCGTTGCAAAAAAACGGAAGGTTGTAAAGGTCAATGGACATTTGGCAATTGTCCTACCGTTAAATTCAACGACGGCATTAGCTTTCCCATGGAAGCCGGGCATCCTTGTATTGGCTGCGTTTCTGCCAATTTTTGGGACAACAATACACCGTTTTATGAATAAACAATTGTTCAGGTCAAAAAGTAAACCCAAGAGGAGATCACTATGTCAAACCAATCACAACCTGCAGCAGGGACATCAAGCCGTTTAGTCATTGATCCGATTACACGAATCGAAGGACATCTAAAAATCGAAGTTGAAATCGTTGATGGCGTTGTCGCGGATGCCTGGAGCTCGGGCACACTGTTCAGGGGAATTGAAACGATATTAAAAAACAGAAATCCCGAAGATGCCTGGTTATTTACCCAGCGTCTCTGCGGTGTCTGCACCTATGTCCACGGGGCATCTTCAGTCAAATGTGTGGAGGATGCTATCTCACTGAATATTCCGGGAAACGCCCGAATCGTTCGAAATTTGTTGATGGGCGGTCAATACATCCATGATCATATTGTGCATTTCTACCATTTGCATGCGCTGGATTGGGTCGATGTGGTAAGTGCATTAAGCGCAGATCCAACTGCAACGGAAGACTTGGCCAATACACTCTCGCCCAATGCACCACTCATGGATTTTGCGGGAACCCAAACCAAGCTACAGAACCTGGTGAACAGCGGACAATTAGGTCCTTTTTCACAAGGCTATTGGGGGCACCAAGCCTATACCTTTTCTCCCGAGGAAAATTTGCTGTTTACCACTCACTATCTATTCGCCCTCAGGGAACAAGTTAAAGCAGCAAAAATGCATGCCATATTCGGTGCAAAGAATCCTCACTTGCAAAGCATCAGGGTTGGGGGAATCACGTGCGATCATGATATTAATCCAACGCGTATCAACGAGTTTAAGATTTATCTTAGCGAGTTACGGCATTTTGTCGACACGATTTATAAACCCGATGTAGTCTATCTGGCCAATAAATACGCCGCCTCTTGGTCCAACATTGGGAGTTTCAACAACTATTTGGCATTTGGGGAATTTCCATTAGGCGACACACCGGAAGCCGGACTCTTTTTCCCCGGTGGTGTCATTCACAACAAAAACCTTGGCAATGTAGAACCTGTCGATCTTGGGCTGGTAAGTGAACACGTCCATCGCAGTTGGTACGAGGGATCTCTTGATCGACATCCGGCAAATGGGGAAACCATTCCGGCTTATACAGGCTACAACACCGGAAGCGAATATAGCTGGCTCAAAGCACCTCGTTACAATGGAGAACCGATGGAAGTTGGTCCGCTGGCACGAGTATTAATCGCTTTTGCCAACAATCAATCTCAAATTGTTTCCTTGGTCGATGATTTTTTGCATGACACCGGTTTAACACCTGGTGATCTGCACTCGACCTTGGGCAGGGTTGCTGCACGCATGATTGAGACCAAAACAATAGCCGATGAAATGTCGTCGTGGGTCGATCAGCTTGTCCTTTCCGGTGAAACCTATGTTGAGCCTTTCATCCCCAACTCCGCCAGCGGAGTGGGAACAGGTGAGGCACCTCGTGGTGCTTTAGGGCATTGGATCAATATCCAAAATGAAAAAATCGATAATTACCAGATGGTTGTACCCTCAACCTGGAACCTGGGACCGCGCTGCAATTCAGGGAAACGCGGGCCTGTGGAGGAATCATTGATTGGAACTCCAGTCATAGACCCGGAAAAACCGGTGGAACTGCTAAGGATAATCCACTCGTTCGACCCCTGCCTGGCTTGCGCCGTTCATGTGATTGATCGGACGACAGGACAGCAATATACGGTTACGATCATCGATTGAAAAATAGGTTTTCCGGCCATAAGGCAGCCGGCAGAGGTGGCTGAAACGGGGCCGTATACCTTTCAATTCCAATCTGCCGGTTTTTAAGTAAGATAATTTAGGTTTATCGCCCAATGAAGAGTTATGGAAAGCAGCAATAAAATTGTCATTATTGGCATTGGGAATCTCCTCTTAAAAGACGAAGGCGTGGGCATTCATGCCGTTAACCGACTATCCGAAAGGTACCGCTTTAGTGACAACGTTGAGTTGTATGACGGAGGTACACTTGGTAATCGCCTTTTGATAGCGATCGAACGGGCAAAAATCCTCATTGTGATCGATGCCATGATCAATGGATCACCCCCGGGAACGATGTTCAAAATGCAGTTATCAACCGTTAAGGAGACCCTACCGCCCAAACATTCCGTTCATCAATCAACTTTCATGGAAACACTTGCCAACGCTGATTTCCTGGGTATGCTCCCCACTGAAACCATTGTTTACGGTATTGAACCAAAAGATATTCAAAGTCTTGAGATCGGGCTAAGTGATGACGTTTCAAAACAATTCGAAAGACTGCTGGATCGAATTCTGGAGGAAGTCGTTCATCAAGGCGGTCTTTATTGGCCCATTAAGCCTCATGACCACAATTATCCGATTGCCGAGTGAATTGTCTTCCAGGCGTCTTTCGGATTCCAGATAAGGATCTTGTTTCGCTGACAGGGGATGAGCCAATAGACACCCGGTTTTCGTATTGAGCGCAGGTCGGTTAGCCCAATGACCGGGTTACTGGCAGTTACCCCGGGACTGATTGGTTAAAATGAGCTGTGAAATCCGGCTTATAACCTGGTCGAGTTTTTTTTCCACTTCGGGTGAGAGGCTTTCACCCGGCTCAAAGGTTTTAGCCCCGATTGAAACCAGGTAAGACGTGGGATGTTTTTGATACAAATACCGGCAGAGATTTAATAGTCCCTGTGGAGACAAATCATGGGCGGAAAAATGATCCAGCGATTTGTGCAGGGATTTTAACCCGGTGATGGATACTTCACCCGGCAATGACTCCATGGAAGCATCAACAAAAACAACCAGGTTGGAATAGCTGATCTCCTCTGCCAATTCCGGGGTGAGCTGGTGACAGGAAAAGGTTTTTAGATTGGGAATGTTGATTGCAGCAAGCTTATCAACCACTTCCCAGCCTAACCGGTCATCGCCGCGAAGGGGATTACCAAGCCCGATGACCAGGTTTTGATTGATCATGATCTGCTAATTTGGCTTATGGTATTACCATCGGGATCAATGAGAGATATCTGCAACGGCATTTTGCCGACCGCATGAGTAGAGCAGCTTAAACAAGGATCATACGCACGTATAACCGCCTCGACCCTGTTTAACATCCCTTCCTTCAGGTTGTTGCCATCCACGAAAACCTTGGCGACCTGCAAAATACTCTTGTTCATGGCCAGGTTATTATTCCCGGATGCAATGATAAGGTTGGCCCAGGTAATCAATCCGTTTTCATCAATTTTATAATGATGAAACAACGTTCCTCGCGGTGCTTCCGCTGCTCCGACGCCTTCAAAATCGTTTGGTGACGCAAAGGATCGGACGTGCTCGTCCAGGATATTCGGCATGGTCAGCAATTGTTCCAGCCTTTCCACACAATAGAGAATTTCAATGAGCCGGGCATAGTGATAATAAAATGAACTTAAAACCGAACCTCTTTGCAATTCTTTGAATTCGATCAATTCCTGGTTGGCTTTCGGAGTTCTGCAGTTATCCGCAACGTTTAATCTTGCCAGGGGTCCCACCCGATACATGCCGCCCGGATATCCCAAGGGTTTGTAATAGGGTGATTTTAAATAACTGAAAGGTTCTACCGATTCGCCAATATACTTCTGGTAATCTTTACAATCTACTTTGTCAGCGATGACTTTTCCGTTGGCATCCACAAACCGGAGATAGCCGTCATAAAAGGTTAATGCCCCGGTCTCTTTATCCACCAGGCCCATAAAGATGCTGGGAAAGTTACCAAAGGATTTAATTTCTTCCTTAAAATTCTCCATCTCTTTCTTAAACCAGCTCAATGTCTCTTCAGCGATTTTCAGGTTTGCCGGTATATCTTTCAAGATACTGTCCCTGACATCCTGGGAAAGAGGATGGCTCAGCCCTCCCGGAACAATCCAGGAAGGATGGATTCGTTTTCCACCCAGCGATTCAATAATCTGTTGACCAAATTTCCGCAATGCAATACCGTTCCTGGCCATTTCCGGATGGGAATTCATCAGGCCGAAAATGTTTCTGTTAGCAGGATCAGAATCAAAACCAAGCAGAAAATCGGGTGAGGATAGATGAAAAAAGTTCAATGCGTGAGATTGTAGGATTTGGGCCAGATTGATAATTTTTCTCAAATTATTGGCAGTTTCAGGTATGCGGACAGCCAGAATTTCATCGCAAGCCTTGGCTCCGGCAATCAAATGTGCCACGGGGCAGATACCGCAAGTTCTCGCCATTAATGACGGCATTTCGGAAAACGGTCGTCCTTGAGCCAGCTTTTCGAATCCTCTCAATTGTGTCACATGCAGATTGGCATCGTGCACCTTTCCGTCTTCATCCAGCTGCAAAGTAATTTTTGCGTGTCCTTCTATTCTTACAACGGGACTTATTGTTATTGTTTTGCTCATACAACCTCTCCTTATGCTCCAAAGTGAGTGTCATGACTAATATTAACTTTTTCACCTTTAACCAGGCCAATTATCGTCTTATAAATGACATCAGCATGGGGCGGACAACCGGGAATGAAGTGATCGACAGTAACCACATGATGAAGGGGTACGGCCTTTTTTTCCAACCTGGGAATAACCTGGTCGGGGATAAGTGGATTCAAATCCGATTGTTGGATATAAACCTGGTCCAGAACGTCTTCCACTTTGAAAGCGTTGCGCATTCCGGGGACATTGGCCGTCACTGCACAGTCGCCAAAAGCGACGAGTGTTTTGGTTTTACGCCTGATCATTTCCAGATTCTCCCGATCTTCCACTGTTCCCACAGCTCCTTCGATTAAGGTGATATCAACATTGTCGGGAAAGGTATGCTGGTCCACCAGGGGACTGTAGACTACATCGACCAGATCGTTTAATTCAATCAGTCTTTCATCCATATCCAAAAAAGACATGTGGCATCCCGAACAACCATCGAACCACAATGTCGCCAGTTTTAGTTTAGTCATAGCGTACCTCCCGTACTGATCTTAAATAAGCCAGGTTAGGACGTTTTTTAGCCATTTCCGCCACGGATCGTCCTTTTTCGAACAAAGCGCCTGTCGGGCAAATTTGAACACATTTTCCACATTCGGTGCAGCGTGTTCCTTCCCCCCAGGGACTGGCTAAATCGGTCACAACTCTTGTTTGAACACCGCGACCGGCAAAGTCCCAGTTATGGGCTCCTTCTATTTCGCTGCAAACGCGAATGCACGCGGAACATAAAATACATCGATTATGATCCGCCACGAACCTACTGTGAGAGGCATCCACCGGCATTTTCGGGTAGAGATAGGGATAGGGGACATGATCCATTTCCAGAAGTTGAGATAGTTTTTGCAAGTCGCAATGGTTGTTACTGACGCAAACCGCACAGGTGTGGTTTCTTTCGGAAAACAACAGGGCTAGAATAGCTTTTCTTGTCTTTTTTATCCTTTCGGAATTGGTGATAACCTCCATACCCTCTTCCACTTTGGTAACGCAAGAGGCAACCAACCTGGACGACCCTTTCAGTTCAACCAGGCAAAGTCTGCAGGCGGCCGCTTTTGTCAGGCTCTTTACATAACAAAGGGACGGGATGAAGATATTGTTCTCTCGGGCCACCTCCAGTATCGTCTGGTTTTCGGTGGCTCCCACGTCTTGATCATCTATTTTTAAGGTCTTGATTCCAACTACCGATTTCATGGTTACCTTTTTTCAGATGTTTTTGTCATTGGAACGAATACAATCAAGATATTCTTGTTTAAAATACTTCATTGTACTTAATACAGGATTCGGGGCCGAAACGCCCAGACCGCATAAACTGGTGGATTGGACTAATTTGCATAATTCTTCCAATCCATTTAAATCTTTTGCCGAGGCTCCGTCTTTGATAAACTGTTCCAGGTAATTGTAGATTTGAGTGGTCCCAACGCGGCATGGTGTGCATTTGCCACAAGATTCTTCTTTGGAAAACTCTATGAAAAACTTCGCCACATCGACCATAGAGGAGGTTTCATCGATGACAATCATTCCCCCGGACCCCATCATGGAATCCACCTGTTTTAAAGAATCATAATCCACCTTGATATCCAAATCGGATTCCGGGATACATCCCCCGGAGGGACCACCGGTTTGTACGGCTTTGAACTTTTTATTGCCGGGGATACCGCCGCCAATCTCAAAAATAATCTCGCGTAAACTAATTCCCATGGGCACTTCAATCAAGCCTGTATTATTGATAGCTCCTGCCAGGGCAAATACTTTTGTGCCTTTGCTTTTTTCAGTGCCGATTTCATTGAACCAGTTACTCCCCTTTCTGATGATGGGAGCGATATTGGCAAAGGTTTCAACATTATTGATTAAGGTGGGTTTTCCCCATAATCCATACTCGGCGGGATAAGGTGGCCGAGGTCGCGGGGTTCCCCTTTTGCCTTCAATGGAATGAATCAACGCCGTTTCCTCGCCGCAGACGAAAGCACCGGCGCCGAGTCGGGTATTGATATGAAAGGTAAAATTGGTTCCGCCGATCTTTTGCCCGATCAGCCCAATTTTTTCTGCCTGTTTGATAGCCCGTTTGATACGTGCCACAGCTAACGGATATTCCGCTCTGCAGTAAATAAAACCTTCATCGGCACCGACTGCGTAAGCAGCAATCGCCATGCCTTCAATAATTCTATGGGGATCTCCTTCCAGTATACTGCGATCCATGAAAGCCCCGGGATCTCCCTCGTCAGCATTGCAGATAACATATTTTTTATCCGATTCAGCCTTGGCCACGGTTATCCATTTTAGCCCGGTGGGATAACCCCCACCCCCACGACCTCTCAGTCCACTGCGGCGAATCGTTTCCATGATTCCGGCCGGAGTCATAAAGGTAATGGCATCCAGCAGGGCGGCATAGCCTTCCTGTGCAATGTATTCATTTATGTCTTCGGGATCGATGACCCCGGAGTTTTCCAACACAATTTTATGTTGTCTTTTAAAAAACGGGAGATCGAGAGAACAGACCAGCTCCTTGACCGGTTCTTTATCAAGACTGTCAATAATCTGCGGGGCATGTTTTGGTTCTGCGTTTTGGTACATTAGATCGTTATTCGGAATATGAACCAAAGGTCCTTCCGAACATAGCCCCATGCAGCCGACGCCTCTCACCTTGCAACACTCATCCAGCTTCTTTTCCCGGACTTCTTTTTCCAGGGATTCTTTCAAAACATCACTTTGAGAGCTGATGCATGAAGCTGCAACGCAAACATTGACCTCGTGTTTGTATTCCGCGTTTTTCTTACGCTCTTTTTCAGCTAATTCATCCAGTTCTTCTCTAATCATGCTATCCATTCCTCTACTTTTTTCCTGAGTTGCCCAGGTTTTAGTTTGCCGACCACTTCACCGTCTAATACTGCTACAGGAGCTAAACCACAGGCCCCAACACATCTGGCACTTAAGACGGACAGTTTGTTGTCTTCTGTTGTTTCCCCGGTGGTGACATCCGCAACATCTTTTAGGGTGTCGATTAGTTCAGGAACCCCTTTTATATAGCAGGCGGTTCCGGTGCATAATACGCAAGTATGCTCTCCCTGAGGTTTGAGAGTAAAAAAGTGATAAAATGTCGCTACCCCGTAAACTTGACTCAAGGGAACCCCAAGAGCCTTGGAAACATATTCCAAGGCGTCGTTTTCCAGATAACCAAACGTTTCCTGGACCACATGAAGAACTTCTATCAACGAATGTTGTTCATATCCATTCTTTCTCATGGCCCTGTCAACCATTTTCCATCTTCGATCTGCCTTAGTTTTGTTATCTTTGCGGTTTTCCTTTGGAGAATCGGATATCAAGACAGTCTCCTCCATAACTTATTCCTCTTTATTTATCGTATCTTATCGATTGCTCTTAAGTTTCACTCCCCGGTTACAGACAACAATCCGTTTGATTCGAGGGAGTAGTAAAATCCAACAAGTAGGTTTTAGCCCGGTTTTAATGAGCGCTTCATACATCAAACCGGTGAAGCGGTTGAGTTGATGATGTGAGATTTACCTGGGCGGGAATTAAACGATACATCAAGATTTCTTACTAATAAGCCAGTAAGTAATTCCCAGCGCTAAGACCACCGCTGAAATACCTAGAATATAATCCGAGGTGATTTTATCCAGGTCCAAAACGATTACCTTTCGTGCGATTGCCATTAGGGCTGTTGCAATCACAAGCTGAACGGGCAGAACGTTTGTACCAAGATAAAGCCTAATATTGATGAAAATTTCTATGGCTATCAATACCGCCATAAAAGCACCAAAAGTCTCAAAAATATCGTTGATATCCAGCAGCAAAAATGGTGGGGAACTTAATCGTTGATACAAAACATAGATTACATCGCCAATCCCCCAAATAATGACCAGGACCATGATCACTGACAAAATCCTGACAGCGAATCGAATAATCTGGTGCAAAAAGTTTATTAGGGGGTCTTCATGTTTTTGTGGGATTTCATCGTGAATCATTGAGCGATGCCTTTCTACTCTGCAATTTTATAATTTCCAAACGTGAAACAGTGGCTGGATGCCCTGCGATAAATCTGTTAAACAAACTAAACGAGTTTCATGTTCTTCCAAGGAAAAAACTCTGTCAATTTGTTTCATATTTTCATTGACACAAGCACTTGTAATTACAGGCTTTACAGATTGCATAGTTACATTGCCATGAAGAACAAGCTAACAACAATTAGAAAGATGGGGCCTGCTTTTGAGGCATCTTCTGAAAATCACAAAAAAGCCAAGCAAGACACAGGCGTTAAATTCAAAAAAAGATCTGGTCCTTTCCTCCCCTTTTTCTTGCCGGGGTGAGGAATAAAGCCAGTTTTAAGTCCGGGTTCCGGAGTATGATGGGACAAGAAACCTCCAAAACCCGACTGAGAATCAGCGTTTAGAAAATCGTGTCAGGCTTAACGCAATAACGCAAGCCTGACCCCCAGCTTACAGCAGAAGATGGGCCAGGGAGTAGCCTACCAAACAGGCTGTGGGAACACCGATCAAACCGGGGACCATAAAGCTATGGTTGAAATAGAATTTCCCGATTTTGGTGGTACCTGTTGAATCAAAAGTACAGGTTGCAATGTCAGAGGGATAGTTCGGGATGAAGAAGTATCCGTAACACGCCGGCATGATTCCTATCAGTAACGCCGGGGAGAGACCCAGTCCCAATCCTACCGGTAACATCATCCTGCAGGTTGCCGCCTGTGAGTTAATCACAATGGAAACAGCGAACATAGCCAGGGCAAACGTCCAGGGAAAGCTTTGGACCATTTCTTTGATACCCCCTTCAAAAGCCGGCATAGCATGTTTGAAATAGGTGTCGCTCATCCAGGCAATACCGAAAATTGCAATAGCTGCAACCATTCCCGATTTAAAAACAACTCCTTCGGCAATGGTACTGGTTTTGGTTTTCGTCACTATCAAAATGATACCACCAAAAGCCAGCATCATCATTTGAATGATCACGGACATCTTAATAGGTTTGACCGCTTCTCCTATCGTTCTGATTGAAGGCACCATCGCAACGATCACGATAGTTACCAGGGCTAACAAAAAGAGGAGTACGGACCGTCGGGCTGCAACCGGCAGCTCTTCACCCAGGGAAGAAACTGTTGTCTCTTCGATTCGTTTTTTCCAGACAGGGTCGGCCATTCGCTTTTTGTACTCTTTATCATCTTCCAGCTCTGCGCCCCGCCGTAAACTATAGAGCGACATCGCCAACGTTCCGCAAAGGGTTGCAGGAATTGTTACTCCTAATATGCTGAACAGGGTAATATTGCTGTCCACACTGACCATTTGTGACAGATAGTAAACCACGGCTGCAGAGATCGGACTGGCTGTGATACCAAGCTGTGAAGCCACGGAAGCAGCTGCCATGGGACGTTCCGGTCTGATCTTGTTTTTCAGGGCAACGTCTCCGATAATAGGCATAACGGAATAAACAGCATGTCCGGTTCCCAGCATAAACGTCATCGTATAGGTGACCAGTGGCCCCAGAAAGGTGATCTTTCTGGGATTTGCCCGCAGAATTCTTTCAGCCACCTGCAACATATACTTCAAACCGCCGGCTGCTTCCAACACGGAAGCACAAGTGACAACCGCCAGGATAATCAACATCACGGTGATGGGGGGTGACGTTGGGGTCATCTGAAAGATAAAAACCTCTATCAGCAGTCCGATACCTGAAACCACACCAAGGCCAATACCGCCGTAGCGACTGCCTATGTACAGCATGATTAACAAAAAGATAAATTGTAAATATAACATTCACATCCTCCGGATATTACTGTGCCCGCAAGGGCACTACATTCTTGTAAATTGTCGAGAGAGTTGATCGATAATTACCGATTAAAGCAAGCCTGCTTTAACCTGTATTCAGTATAGGAAAGTGTTTGAGATGAGCAAATATTGAGGACTTACTCTCTTTATTCTACATAAAGCACTATTTTGCTCATAATGCTCACGGAAGGTTATTGAAGCTGACAACACTTATTTCGGAGTCCGGTTTATTCTCGTGTCGTCACCGGGGGTGGGCAATGAATTGGTCACATATTTGTGAGTCCCAAAAGGAGGTATTATAGATTGATTCGAGAGAATCTTTTCTCCGGTCGACCGATGGTGCCGTATTCCAGATCGACCCGGATCATGTCAATCGAAACCAGGTATTCCAGGTACCGGCGGGCTGTGTTGCGGCTGAGCCCAATCAGTTGTCCGACTTCTTCGGCATTGAGGCTTTCATTGCTGGTAAACAGGGTTTGCTTGACCTTCTCCAGTGTGATTGAATCAATGCCCTTGGGAGCATCACCGGTTTTAGGCTGGTCGGTTTTTATTTCCAGCAGTTCATCGATATCGTCCTGGTCGAACGATGCATCTGTTTTCAGTTCTTGCCGGAACTTGCGGAAACGTTCCATGGCTTTTTTAAAGCGCTCAAATATCACCGGTTTGACGATATAATCAAAGGCGCCCCCGTGAATAGCTTGCCTGAATGTTTGCGCTTCACGAGCGGCTGTGATCAGGATAACGTCGATCTGGCTGTCCTGCCCGCGAATTTCTTTCAAGAGCTCCAAACCGGTGCCAACCGGGAAAAAAACGTCCAGCAGAATCAGATCCGGTTCCAGCAATTGCACCATTTCTTTAGCATCTTCCAGGGTGTTGGCGATCCCCGCCACCTCAAATCCCTCGATTTTTTCGGCAAACCTTGAATGTAAGCGGGAAACGTTGATGTCGTCTTCAACTATTAAAACTTTGAGTATCATGATGACCAGGTTTTTGGTATTTCAATGGTAAAGCAAGTGCCGCCGGAGCCTGCATTTTTCTGTTGAATGCTTCCGGACATGACCTCCAGTGATGTAACCACATTGTAGAGGCCGATTCCCCTGCCTTCGGCTTTTGAAGACACCCCTTTTTTAAAAACTTCCAAACCTTCCGGAATTCCCGGGCCGTTATCCTCAATGGAAGCAAAAAACGTCATATCATCTTCAGAAAGGGCCACGCGAACCAGGGGTTCTGGCTCTTTTGAATCAAGTGCAGCTTCAATGGCATTGTCGATCAAGTTTCCAAGTACAGTCACCAAGTGTTCCGGAAATGACGGTGAAGAGAGCCAGCTGCCGTTTAAATCAAACTCAAGGCGACATTTCAATTCACCAGCCTTGTTGAACTTACCGATCAGCATACCGTTTACCAGGGGGCAGTTCACCTTTTCATCCAGGTATTCCATCAGGTCGTGAAACAGGTAGGACTCTTTGAGGATAAGGGTTTTGGCTTCTTCATATTCTTCAATTTGCAGTAAACCGCCTATGGTGTGCAGTTTATTTGAATATTCGTGACTTTGCACCCTGAGCAGATCTGAGGTTTGATTGATCACGCTGAGCTCTTGGTTGAGATAATCGATTTCATCCTTACGGCGAAAGGAGGCCACCAATCCGAATTTTTTATCCCCGGTGCCTACGGTATGCATGTTAAAAATCA
>JANQLH010000288.1 GCA_028280735.1 SAR324 cluster bacterium
TCCAGGGCCGGTTCACCCTGTTCCACAAATCCGTCGATTTCTGCTGCAAATTTCTGTTCCAACGGCTCAGCCAGTTCCCACTGCACTTGTTGAAGGTCATAATAGTGTTGCTTACAGCCGGCAAGCAGTCCAACCGTTATCTCAAGATGCCGGTTGAGAAGGTGTAAATGTTGTTCGCCGATGGGCAGTTTCTTTGGAAGTTTTTGACTTTTTTTTCCAGGTTCCTGATGATCGACCGCCTCGCTTGGTTTTTGCTCCTGATTTTGCTGTTCTGCGGCTGCTATCACCAGATCACCGATCTCTTCCGGCGGCTTTTGACATAAATGATGCAGGTCTTTAATGGAATCCACTTTATAAACCGGCGGCTTCTTATCCAACAGCTGTTTTAGTTCCGCCTGTCTTGAAGCAGCCAATTCAAGCACTCCCTTGATGCCTTCTACCGTTTTGGGTAAACCGGCTGCCGCAGGATTGCCTTTGGGAAACTGATCAATGACGGCATGGTTTTTTTTCATCATGTTTTCCAAATCGGAAAAGGTCAGTGTTTTATTCTCTGCTTTTTCCTTATAAACGACCATATTATCCAGGCATTGCTGAGAAAGGCGGATGTTCTCCCTGATCTCTTCCGGGGCGTCGTCATGAATGTAAAGCCTTTTAGTCATTTTAAGTTGATGATTTTGGATTTCAGATTTACAGTCTGTGAAAGCTCCACGGTCATTTTAGATTGATGATCTAAGATTTCAGATTTACAGTCTGTGAAAGCTCCACGGTCATTTTAGATTGATGATCTTAGATTTTAGATTTACAGTCTGTGAAAGCTTCGCTTTCAATTAATATATTGGTAATTGTTTTTAGTTAATCTTCGGCAAAAGGCCTTTGAGTTCGTATTTACCTGTCTCTGTTGTTGCTTCATTGTCTGTTTTGACTTTCTGGAATAGTGTTTTTGTTTTAATTTCCTTGGAAGCATTGTTCATGATATCCGCCAGGGATATATTGGTAACGGCCAGATCACCTTCTTGTGAGATACTTTCGCCCATTTGCAGAACAGCACCCAGGGAGGTGTTTGCCAAAAGGGTGGCAGCGTCCTGTGACAAGGGGCCGCCTGCTTCATTTTCTACGGAAAGAATTGCCGTATTGGTGATAGTGGCACCAGCCATGTTTGAGATTACGCCGCCGGCAATATTAAGAATACTGCCCAATGCCATATGGGAGATATCAGACCCCGCTGTATTGGTTACGGCGGTTAAGGTAGCGTTGATTATACTGCCTCCGGCCTGGGATTTCACGTTTTCTGAAGCATTGATGTTTTCCTGGTTCATTAGAATAAATATATCCTCTTCCACCTCTATATCCAGATCATTACCGACATCAATATTAAGGTCTTTTTTGGCGTTAATTTCAAGCTTCTCCTTTCCGGATTTATCATCGAATGTCAGGCGGTTGGAGTCGCTGTCTTGATCACTTTTGATCGTTCCGGTATGAAGCTGGGAGACAGGTGAACTGTAGCTTCCGCCATTTCCCATGCCTGCCGTATCCATAATGGAATCCGCAAGCGAACCGGAAGGTTTAATATGAGGAGTTTGATTTCTGTGCGAATACGCTCCGCCAAGAATCAACGGCTTCTCAGGATTGCCGTTTTCATATGAGACCACTACCTCTTCACCAATACGAGGTGTGAAGACAAATCCTCGTTGGGAACCTGCTGCCGGATAGGAAACCCGGACAAAAGCCGAGGTATGAGCGGCATCTTTTGGAGATAGATGATCCCAGTGAAAACGGACTTTCACCTGACCCATTTTATTTGTACTGACTTTGTTTTTACCTGCTGCTCCCACAACCACTGCTGTCTGGGTACCAACAACAACAGGTTTGTGAACCTCATTATCACAATCGGGAAAATACCGGTTTCCGGCAGGCAATGCCTCAAAAGAATTGCTATAAGTCGCTTCCGTAGCCTCAATTCTCAGTTTTTTAATCAAAAACGATTCCTGGTGATGCTCCGGCAGTGTAGGAGCATGCAGGTTAAAACTGGCACCTGCACTAAAATGGCGCATGGTGGACTCGCCATAAAAACATGCCTGGCGATTTTTAAGGGTATTTATTTGGCGTTCCGCTTTTTTATCTCCTTCGGCCCTTGACTTAAATCCGACGTCATATTGGTAGTCGGGAAGAATTCCTTTAGCTGCGCCCAGCCGTTTGCTTATGGTTTTTACGGGTGATTTGTCCCACTCGTAGGAGGCAATGGTTGACGCGTTAAGCGGCATATGGATTCTTTCCTGGCAGAAGGACAACACACCGTCTTTACCAGCTCTTGAGACATCCGGCAGCTTGGGTAACCTGGTGGAATCGTTGTAAAACAACAGCTCATGCCTTTTTTTGGAGTGCTCGTATCGCCAGATAATACCGTCTTCCTGACAAATCCTTTTAATATAGTTGCTCAATGTTTCATTATAGATGACGGAATAATCTCTGTTTGGAAGTCTGCCTTTTGTCTTGTCCCTGAAATCCCTGAATCCGAATTCGTGAAACAAGTCTGTAATGATCTTCAGGCTGTTATTGCCGCCTTTTTGAATGACCCTGCAATCCTTTACATAATCCAGCTTTCTGAACCAAGGACCGATTTCGGCTTCGTATCGCCAGATATCGGGAGAGTGGGGTGCCCGGCTCAACCCGACTTCCACAATGCTAAACACGATACCGTTAATATAACTCTGTTGAATTTTATGCTTCACATCCAGGTAAGCTATTTCAACGGTTATTGTTTTTCCGAGAAGGCTTTTGATTTCCTCTTCCCTAATCCTTTCCAGGGAACTGAGCTCCAGGCGATAATTGAAGTCTTCACAGAGCCCCTCTTCCCCTTCAATTCTTTGCAGCCAGAATTTTCTGTCTCTCTTTACCGAATCATCAAGACTCGTATGTATTGTTAAATAAGATGTCATCTGTTCATATTAGTTATGATTTGATTGAACCCTACAAAAAAAGAAGTCCTATTCACAGCGAATCTCACGAAGCAAACAAAAAATAGCCAGCATCCATCAGTAGTATTCGTGTCTTCGTGGTGAATAAACTATAAAAAAGAATTTGTTTTCCAGCGCTAAGACCCCATAGTCGTGTTGCCCTTAACCGCGGCATTTTTCGCTTCGGTCATGCTGACCAAGGCATCCCCTGTTTTTTTGTCGGATTCGTTGCTTATTGCCTCTGAAGCGCTGTTCAGTATGGCCAGTCCTGCCTTGGTGTTAATTGATTTGTCACCGCTGTTTATCACCGCAGGACTTGTATTCAGTAATAGAGCAGCGGATGTGTTTTTAATCAGGTTGTCAGATGCCTGTTTAATTCCCAGGGCCGAAGTATTCGCCAGGATACCGCCGGCGAGCTGGGAAACAAGTCCACCCGATTTGTTGTAGACAATACCCAGGGCAAGATCCAGGATGTTAACGCAAGCCGTATTCATTATTGCCGCTAATCCCAAGTTGATTATCGTTGCTAACGACGTGTTTTCAATGTTTTTCCCGGCAGCGACATTGATGGAGTCTTTAGAGACGATGACTATCGATTTCGCTTTAATATTGATATTGTTCACGGCATCTATATTGAAGTCCCTGCTGACCGCCATGGTCATATCTTTTTTGGCGATGATCTCCAGGTTTTCCTGACCGGGATTATCGTTGAAGACAACCTGGTTTGAATCCGCAGCCGAAGCGTTTTTTATGATACTTTTAAAAGGTTGCGTATTTGGTTTGAAAGGCGGTGGGTTGTGGCGCGAATAAACACTGCCGATAATGAGTGGTTTATCCGGATTACCATTTTCAAAATCAACAACCACCTCTTCCCCTATTTTAGGGACAAAGAGCATACCTCGACGCTCACCGGCACCCGGCATAGTAAGGCGTAAATATGCAGAGGTATGGCTGGCATCTTTCGGTGAATAGTGATCCCAGTGAAACCTAACCTTAACACATCCTTCCGCCTGGGTTCTGACATGACCGTTGCCGCCTTCTCCAACAACGACAGCTGTTTGGGGACCCAACACTTTAGGTGTTTTAACACCTTTTAATTCATTTTCAAAAAATCCTTCGGTTCCCGGTAAGGCAGTAAAACAATTCCGATACTTTGATTGGGTTGCTTCTATTTTCAGTTTTCTTAAAAGAAAGGATTTTCCGTTAAGATCCGACAGTACCGGTGCTGTTAAAGTAAACCTATGCCCTGAAGCAAACGCTCTGATTGTTGATTCCCCTTCATAGATCCCTGATTCTCCAACCAGGTTGGTGCAGTATCTGGCTACAATTTCCTCACCTTCTTCATTGCCGTTAAAGTTGGGAATATACTCAAAATGGTGGAGTTTACCGGTATCATAGTTGACAGGCTTCTTAATGGTTTTGACCTGCTGATTCTCCCAACGATAACTTGCGCGACTATAACTCCCCACCGGCAAGTGAGACTTCTTCTTTCTAAAACTCTGTACCATATCCGTTCGCGGCATGTTTTCCAAAGGGATCTCCGGTAAATCCAGGGCATTAGCAGTGAGTACGAGGACATGCTTGTTCTCATGATGCTCATAATGCCAGAGTATTCCATCCTCCAATAATAATCTCTTGATATAATTCAGGATACTTTCATTATAAAGCACTGAGTACTTCCTTGGGACTAATTTACG
The DNA here is from genome assembly GCA_028280735.1 of SAR324 cluster bacterium. GTDB lineage: Bacteria > SAR324 > SAR324 > XYD2-FULL-50-16 > XYD2-FULL-50-16 > JAHJTV01. The sequence goes on from JANQLH010000288.1 coordinate 4,652, forward strand.
GGAGACTTCACTTCTAAAATCATGGAACCCGTATTCTCTCAGGATATCGCTGACAATTCGGATTGAGTTGTTGTTGGGTTTTTGAAAAATACGGCAATCAGAAATAAAATCCAGTTTTTTCAGCCAGGATGACAAGTCGATTTCATATTGCCAGATGTCAGGTAAATGGGGTGCTCGGCTCATCCCCAGTTCCGTTAATCCGTAAACCAATCCGTTAATGTAACGAGTTTTCCTTTTTGAACTGCTATCGGACCAGGCAATATTCAGCGTGACTTTATTTCCAATCAACTTTTCACTATCGCTTGCTGTGAGTCTTTCCGGCGAACAGACATTGATTTTATAACTAAACTCTTCACATATCCCTTCTTCACCGGTTAAGGATTGAATGGAAAACTTATGGTCTCGTTTGACAGTGTCATCAAGTCGAGTTTGCAGCGTCAAATATGAGTGATTCATTTTGGGTTTATACATACAGTTATCGGCTATTCGCTATCAGCCTTTTGTTGTGAAAGCTGCGCGTTTGGTTTTAACCAGGCTATACAGCCTGTTGCCCTACCCATCGTTTATTGCTGTTTCTGCTTTATCTTTAATCAGCAATGCTTTGGTGGTGGTTGTACTGTCGATCTTGTTTCTTTCTTGTTTTGATTTGGTAAGGACAGCCAATGAGGCTTCTTGCTTTATGTTTTCTCCCGCAGTGTTTTCGATTAAATCAAAACCGGTATTGGCTACGATCATTCCTTTGTTTTGAATGGTGTTGTTTGCGGAGTACTCGACATCACCCGCCGTTGTGTTGAGCATGATCGGACTTTTGGAAATTGTGGCCCCTCCGGATGATGTGTTAACCTTACCCAATGCCAGGTTCACATCATTAGCCCCGTTTTTGGTGTCCATGACGCCCCCTGCAATGTTCGCCACAGCCAAACCGGTGGCATGGCTAATCTTTTTTCCTGCGGCATTATTGATCCCCTTAAGCGATAGTGAGATGATATTGCCGCTTAAAAAATTACCTTCTGTTTTCATGGTGACGTTTTTGGCAGACATATTAATATCGTTATCAACATTTATACTCAAACTGCCGCCTACCTTTATCTTCATATTTTTCTTTGCCCTGAACGAAAGAGACTCCTCCCCGCTTTTATCATCAAATACAACGCGATTGTCTCCTCCTTCGCTTCTCGCCTGTATCACACTTTGATAAGGGGTCCTTTCCGGTGAAACCGGCAGTTTTTGTTTTGAGGAATATACTCGACCCACAATTAATGGTTTGTCCGGATCACCATTTTCAAATGACACAACCACTTCATCATCAATTGCAGGAACAAAAACAAACCCACGCCCGGGGCCGGCAACCGGGGTTACATTTCTAATAAATGCCGACCCGGTATCAGGTGGTGAATGCCTGTCCCAATGGAATCTGACCATCACCCTTCCCTGCTCGTCCGTGTGAATGTTTGCCTTATTACTCGATCCGGTTACCATGGCGGTTTGATTGCCAATAATTGACGGTTTTTTCAAACGTTCACCAACGGAGTAAAAAAAGGATTGATTTGTAGGCAGCACAATAAACTCATTGGTATAGGAATCACTGGTTGCACTGATTCTTAAATTTTTAAGGACATAATACCGGTCATCCAAGTCCTTTAACAAAGGTGCAGCCAGTTTGAAGCGCTTTCCTCCTTCCAACATCCGGATAGAGGACGTTCCTTCAAACAGGCATTTGTCTGATTTTAAAGAGCTAAACAAGATTTTATTTTTCTTTTCCCCGTCTTCTCGCTCATCAAAATGTCCGGGGTATTCATAATAATTGAAACCGGATTTCCCTTTTTTACCAACCATTTTTGCGGGCTGATTGTCATAGTTGTAATCAGAGGATTGGCAACCATCAACAGGAATAAAAGAGTCTTTCCGGCAAAACCTTATAAATTTGTCCAATCCTGCGTTGCGAACCAGGGGGATTTCCGGAAGGTCTGACATATCATCGCATAACACCAGTTTGTGACCTGAATTGGAATGATCGAAATACCAGATAATTCCTTCCGATTGCAGTAGCCTGATTATAAAATGATAGTAGTCTTCATTGTAAATGGTGACATAGGTTCTTTTTGGATACTGCTTTCGCGTTTTGTTCTCTATCTGTCGTAAATCGAACTCCGCCAGTAGCTCTCTTATAATCTTGATGCTGGTGTTGTCATTTTTCTGAAATATCCTGCACTCCCTGGCATGATTGAGCTGTTTTAACCAGGAGGATATTTCAAGGCGGTACTGCCAAATGTCAGGCATTAAAGGAGCCTTGCTCATCCCCAATTCCCGAAGCTTATATACCATCCCGTTAATAACCCTTTGATTCCTGTTCGCATCCAGGGTTGAATTGCTAATCTCCACTGTTGTCAGACCACCGACAAGCAGATCTATTTCCGTTTCACTCAAACGCTCAAGTGTGGAAACTTCCAGTTCGTAATGAAAATCACGACATAATCCTTCCTCCCCTTTTAAACTCGTTACATGGAACTTTCGCTCTCGTTTGACCGATTGATCCAGGGGGGTGATCAGGGTCAGATAGGATGCGCGGTTTGTTGGGTTCATGATCTTGTTAGCTTATTATTGAATGGTTGTGGATTGACCGTGGTTTTGATTCCCCGGTCGAATCTCTTTGAAACGGCATCTGTACAAGAGATCCAGCGCCTGTTTTTTGAAACTGTCAGGAACATCGTCGCTAAACCCGGTATCAAACAGCTGAATGACGCAGGATTCGCAGATAATGACTTTCCCCGGTTTTCCGGAACTTTCATCCCGACAGATAGGGCAGACATAGGTTGATTGTTTCGTGTTGCCTGTTTTAGCTGTTTTGGTTGTCACACCTCGAAACGGCATTAGGTACCCGTCGGGCATGGTTTCACAAACCTTTAAAAAAAGGCCGTTCGGTTTCGGAACCTGGGTAACGGCTCTTCCCGTTTGGGCGCCGCCCCGTTTCCCGATGTTACGAGGTTCTAACCCGACCGATTCCATCTTTTCCACCCATTGTTTGTTGTGATACTTTTTGCTGCCTTCGGATAAGTCACTATAGGTGTACTGCCAGAGGTGGACCATGTTGTGACAGATCACGGCCAGAATCTCCTGTTTGTTTTGCCGCGCAAGCAAGAGTGGGTTGATACTGATCTCATGCTTAACATCCTTGTCATCACGAGACCAGGATGAAGGGATAAATGAGCCACTAACGTTTTTGCTCTTTTGAGAAAATCTTAAGATGCAGTCGGGCAGCGTATTATCGAACAACGATTCGTTCAGGTAATCGAATATTTTTTGAAATGATTCATATTGCTCTAGAGATGGTTTCATATCGTCTCCTGGTTTACCTTGCGATAAAGTCTTTCCCTGTTTCGTTCAAAATACTTTGGGGAAAAAATCCTCTGACGTATTTTGACAGCATCTACCAAAAAGTTGCCCTCATGTGTGGGTAACTTTTCCTCTTAGCCCCTATTTTTATTAAAGATTTCGCTGGTTTTAGAGTGTATCAAAAATAATTGGGGCTAAGAGGAAAAGTTACCCACACATGAGGGCAACTTTTTGGTAGATGCTGTCAAAATACGCCAGAGGATTTTTTCCCCAAAGTATTTTGAAC
>JANQLH010000199.1 GCA_028280735.1 SAR324 cluster bacterium
CCGGACTATCCTCATGGTTCCAGGAACCGTAGGATGGGTAACTCCGTTACCCACCGGGTGGAATGTGATTAAAAGCCATTTATAATGAGTTGATGGGTAACTTGTTACCCATCAACTCATTATAAATGGCTTTTAATCACATTCCACCCGATGGGTAACGGAGTTACCCATCCTACGGTTCCTGAAACCATGAGTATAGTCCGGATCGAGTACAGAGTGACAAGTGCGGTTAACCGTCGATTAAACCTGGAAAAATCACAGGTTTTTCCACTATGACACCGTCTGTGAGTTCGGCATGGCAATAATTATTCAATTATTACAAAATATTAAAACCCCCATCAAAACCGAATAATCTATTCCTCCGCAGATCACAGAGTATCAAACCTTAACTTTGTAACGAAGAATTCACAAAGAATTTTAGGCTACACAGGAATCGAAAGCACGAACGATGTTCCCTTGTCGATGACCGTTCGAATGGAAATACTGCCACCCAGGTCTTTGAGAACTGCTTTTACCGCATCAAGTCCCACGCCTCTTCCGGAAATATTACTAACGGAATCGGCAGTGGAAAAACCGGGTTGAAAGATCAATTTCACTGAATCATCATCTGTTAGGGTTTGCGACTGGGAACTGGATATTAGTCCCTTTTCCACGGCAATTTTCTTGATCTTTTCAGGATCGATGCCGGAGCCGTCATCGCTGATCAAAAGTTTATATTTACTGTTTTCCTGTTTGGCTTCAATGATCAGGCAGCCTTCTTCCGGTTTCCCCAACATTTTCCTGGTATCCGGATCTTCCAAGCCGTGATCAACGGAATTTCTGACAAGATGAACCAAGCTGTCAAACAGGGGATTCAGGCGATCGAAAGGAACTTCCACATCTGTTCCCCTGGTAATGATTGACACTTGTTTTCCTAAGCTGTCAGCCAATTTCGATGCAGAGGTAGCATATTTCTTGAAGACGGGTTTGATCGGCTGTTTCTTCATTTCTTCAATCACAGCCTTGATCTCGGTGACAGTCAGTTTACCTCCCCGGTCAAACAATTGTTCAAGCTTTTCCAGTTTCTCCTTGGGTATCCGATAAACCCGACTTCTACTCTGATCAATTTCCTCCCAGGTTACAACATCCTGCACATGATCGAGCGAATTTCTAAGAACATAAATCATGCTGTTTATCTGCTCGCAAATCTTTTTGATAAAGGTGGTATCATCCAACTTCTTTTGCTTGGAAGCTTCCAAAATCCGGTCTTCCAATTCATGCGCCTTTTCCGAAAAATCAAACAACCCGAAACTGGCTGATCCCCCCTTCAAGGTATGAAACTGTCTCAGCAAGTTATTGCTGTCGAGGGGTTCGCCACTGCTTTTCAGGTCATCCACTGTACGGATCAGGAAATCATCCGTTTCCTGAACAAACTGAATAAAGCCGTCCTTATCCCTCGCGATCCGGACTATGAGTTCATTAATCCGCTCATCTTTTTCCAGCTTTCTGGCCAGCTGCCTTTCCTGGGTCACATCGGTCAGGATCACCATCATTTTGTCGGATATTTCCTTGCTGGTTGCCTTGATAAATCGATAATCCATATCCAGGATTCTGCCGTGAAGCTCAAGTTCCCCCGGGAGTAGATCTTCAAGCAGTTTTAAATCACCCACGCCATCAAACAAAAGATCCGTTAATTCCTTAACTTTTTCTTTTTTCTCGGCAACCATCAAATCCAAGGCATCACTTCCCTGGATTTCGTGCTGGAAAAAAGCTTCGCAAGCTTTTGAATATTCATCGTTAATCACGTAATCGGGACCAAAACTAAAAAATCCCTGCCCCGTGTTATCCAACAAATCCCCAATCGCAGCCTTACTTTTAATGATCTGACGATAGCTTTTCTGCAGTTGGGAAATCATCTGGTTGAAGGCCCGTGTCAAAATACCGATTTCGTCCTTTGCAGGAGACTGCACCAATTCGACTTCCTCGCCTTTTTGTATAGAACCGGATTTCATCACCCGTTGCGTAAAATTAGTCAATTTTTTCAAAGGTTCGACAATTTGACCGGCCATCAGCCAGATGATGATAAAGAGAACAGCAAGATTTCCCAGTGCGTTGGTTGACAATGCAATGAAACGGTCCAGCTTTCTTGCCGGTAAGTCGGTCAAGTCAAAAGTGATTTGCACCCCGTTGACTTTGATCGTGTATAATAGTTGTGATTTATCTTCGCCATTGATGACAATATTTGTGGATTCCATCTCCCCCGCCAGGCTTTCAGCATCAAAAACCAGGCTACGTGGAATAACGACCTCACCTGGTTCGACGGGAACATCTTCAATCTCTTCGACAACTTCAATTTCCTCTTCCTGCGGGTCTATTGATACTGCAGCGACTCGCGGAGCGACTGCCCGGGGATTGTCCTTGACCTGGTCCTGTTGAAACTTTGTGAAAAAGCTACTCTCCATTCTTTGTAAAAAGTCTTCTCTTTCAACACAAGAAGGGTGATCATCATCGATTTTAATACCAACCACTTCCGTCCTGCCGATCCGATCCAGCAAATTGAAAAAGAGAATACCATCTTTAAGCACAATACAATCGATCGCAACGGACAGGTTGAGCGCTTTTTCATTGTAAGTTGCAAGAATGTCGTTTTCGACCTGCTGCATTTGATACGTAGTAGAAATACCTTGGAAGATAAAAACACCAACAAAGATTCCGACCAGGATCTTTGTTCGAATGATACGGTTCTGCCACCACCTTGTCAGTCCTTTGCCTGACGATTGATTATTAGCCATGGTCTTCTCTTCTGCCAGCGTTATAAACGATTATCAAAGTGAAATTAAAAGCGTAGTTTTCAAGTAGTTACTCGGCAATCAATCCGTACCAGGGAGTCGGGTTAACCGGGCATCTCCAGTAGTAGCGCCCGGGTTTCAACCTAATGGCACGTGACATTTTTTCATCCCCCGGTTTCCATCCACCCTGCAGGTATTGGGTTTCTTTGGTTTCGGCATCGATAATCTGTATCCCAAATTCTTCACCTACCCGGTTGGACATTTGATCACTAACAATCATCCTGATTTTAAAATACTCGTTGGCCGGTATGCGAGTCAGTTTGGTATGTTCCGGCATATCATTATTATCACTGGCTGAAACCCTCTGATTTCGAAGACTGGCACAATGAGGCTGCCGATAGTCAGTGCTTGTTCTGGAATCCGGGTTTTCCTCCATTTGTTCAAAAATACAGTTCTTTTGAGTGACGGGATAAACCTTAATCGTTCTGATTTCCCGGCGCACCCTAATCCGTGCCTCCCCCAATTCTTCATTATAACTTAAATTATCTTGCCAGGGAGTGTAACCAAAAGCATTCGCTGTTGAGAAAATGACAATACCTAAACCTATGATCAAAAGCTTACTGATTTGGTGTATCGTGTCCATAATATCCTCACCTGTGAGTCGGTCTTTTGTTCCCAAAATGTTCAAACTACAAGGGTTGTCTTTTGCAACAATCATTCCTTGTTTAAATTACTGTTTTTACAAGCTATTTACACATTTAAACTGTATCGCACCTGTCTCAAGTTTAATCCCAAGGGACTTTTGAACAATAAAAAGCAAAAGAGATCGGCAGTTATCCGTAATGTTGTGGAACCATCGTAGTTTCCTATAGATATTCATTTACAAAACCGACGAGCCAGTTTTGGCGCAAAAAGGTCCTTGATTCTTTTTTTACCGGCTGGTTTATCAGTAACAACTCATAACATACTGTTTTTAAATAAAAAGTAGATACGAGTAATATGTTTTACCAACAGAAAGAACAGCCAACCCATTTTGGCCGGCATTTTGCACTTAATTGTCTGACATCAACTTGATACCCCGAGGGCGAAATGAAAACAAAAAATGACAACAAAAGACTGGTATTGATTGGCATTCGCAGGAAAGGAGAAAAAGGATTCCAAAAAAGAATTGCTTCAGAAGAAACAATAAATCAATCAATTAGTGATGAGTTGGGGCGGGATCTTCCATTTACTCCCTCTTCCAATTCCAGTCAGATCCTTAACCTGCTTTCCGATTAAGTTTCAGCAGTGTTTTACTGTCTGGAATGAAGAACAGGTGCTTTTCTTATTCACCGGCTGACCGGTAATCCTCATTAGGCAATATTCTCCAGGCCGGATAATTCTTACCTTATATCGCTCTACTCTCCCAGGACTCCTTTAGGTCATAGCTTGAAACTCACGCTTCACCACTCTGATCGAAACACTCATAAACATTGATAGGCTCGGATCGTTCCATCGTATTTTCAAAGAGTTATAAATAACTATACCCCCGGATTAATAGTTATTTGGATAAAATTTTCAGACCTAAGTCTCGATGGTTTGTATTCAATTCATTCGATCATTGCCTGTCACGGAGAGAGCAACTGTGTTGAGGGTATAAAGACCTCATCTCGGCGACCTTCTATTTTTGTACAATTTTTGTATGTACGTGATAACATGTTGCTATCAAATCAAAAAACATAGCTTGAATTCGGAAAAGCTCTATCAAGACATATAGTTACCCATTATACCCATGGAACAAAATCGTCGTTCTTATAGTTTGGTGATCGGGGTATTCCTGACCATTACCGTCAATTTTGGATTATTGGCGCAGACGACCCCAACTGTGCCCCAAAGCATCATCGAGGTCGGAAGAAGCTATCGCTCCCTGGCGATGGGAAACACGGGTATTGCCAGTGCCAATGACAGTTCTGCGCTTTTCTATAACCCCGCAGTTCTGGCAAATGTAGAAGGATGGTGGTTCGATTACGGAACCTGGACAGCGGAAGGAACCCAGGAAATTACCCCGGAAGATGCCGGATTAATCATGATTTCAACGGCCTATCCCTATATTAATCGGGAAGGGCTTTCCGAGACAAACAAAGCAAGGTTCCTCGCAGTTGAAGACGCTTATCTCAGGGGTAGTGCCGGATTAACCTTGACAGTCAATATCATGAGTGAGGGGTTGACGGTCGCGGGGACTTACGTGATTGAAAACTCGATAGCTTCCCTGGATGAGGGAAACTACATATATCAAAGAGACGATGTTATCCGAAAATACGGATTATCAATCCCCATAGGACTGGGTCAGTTTGTGGTGGGGCTGGCTAGGAGCGATATTACCAGAAAAACGGCCTTGGAAGCTTCCACCGATACAATTACCAATTGGGGTGACGAAGAAACGGGCACCGGGTATGATGTGGGATTTCTTTTTCGAATGGCTAACAAAGCCCGAATAACCTGGGGATTGGTTGCCTACAACGCAGGTGGAACCGAGTTTGGTTCTTTGGAGGACAATAAGGTCGAACAAACCTATGGCTTCGGTGTTTCCATGAATCATGACCTGGGAATTTTTCGCATCGTACCTGCAATTGATGTCCGAAATATAGGTTCGCACCTGGATAAACAAAACACCCTGCATGCGGGCATTGAAATAGGCATGTTTCCCAACTCCACAGGTGGCAGCTATCTCTCCTACAGGGTTGGTTACAACCAGGGGTATACAACATCCGGGCTGGAACTGAATCTATTTAACCGCTACATCATCCTGGGGTGGGCTAACTATGGAGAGGAAATCGGAACCGCTGAGGAACCGAAGGAAAACCGCAGAACCATTTATTACTTTAATCTGGCTTTCTAATTGCCGCTCACATCTTCTAGTCGACTTCCAATTGTTATGGGAGAAGAAATCATCAACAGGTTACCGATCCCATTACGAAGTCTCTTTTCGTATCCGTCTTTTTTTCAATCAAACAGCTGAGGTAGAAATAGGTAGGTCTTCTCTGGCTCCCCATTCTGTCCAGGAACCGTCATAAACAGCCAGATTGCAATAGCCACATAAATACGCCGCTAAAGCCACAATGCAGGAAGTCACCCCTGAACCGCAATTAAATACCAGCTTTTGTTTTTTTGATAATATGACCTTTTCAAATCGAGTCGACAGTTCCGAAACGTCAAGCAACTGATAATCAGTTATCAAGTCTTTAAAATGGATATTCACAGCGGAAGGAATATGACCCGACCTCAATCCTTTGCGAGGCTCGGGTTCACTGCCGGAATACCTTGTGGGAGATCGTACATCTACTAACTGAGTCATTGGATCACCGAATGCCTGCAAAACATCATCTGCAGAATAGACGAAAGATTTGCGATATTGTGCTATAAAATCTCCTTTTTCTTTTTCTTCTGTTTGCTTGTCCGTAACAGGATTTCCGATTTGTTCCCACTTAGGCAGACCACCGTTTAAAACTGCCACATTGTCATGTCCCATAGACTTGAACATCCACCAGGCTCTTGGAGAGGAATAGACACCCCTGTTGTCATAAACGACAATGGCGCTATCGTTGTTAATTCCAAGCCTGCGTATCTCGTCAGCAAACACGGTCGGAGGAGGCATGGAATGAGGCAAGGGATTTGAAAGATCACAGATGGTTTTTTCGAAATCAAAAACTTTGGCCCCTTGAATGTATTTTTTTTCTTTAGACACGTCGGGACCGGAAACGGTTTTATTCATACTGGCATCGAGTATCACAAGGTCGGGATCGTCCAGATGAACCTTTAACCATTGACAGGATACCAGTGCATTATTCTTTAATTTCATTTAGTTAGTGCCTGAATGAAAACTAGTTTAAACCATACCAATAAAAGCTTTAAGGGCAACTTGATGCTTCGAAATTCAATGCTTTCAGCATTCAGTGATCAGCTCTCAGCCTGCTTTTGTTTGAATTCTCAATGCTTTCTGCTGAATGCTGACGGCTGATAGCACCTTAATCTTCAAGTTGAATTCCGGTATCTAGCGCTAGGCTGGATAAGGGCTTAGCCATTTTCCGTTCAAACACTAGCTACAAGAATAGTGTGAATCTAAGATGGTGTTTTGGGAAAAACAGCTGAACTGGAGCAAGGAGCAGGCAATGCTTTATTGTTTTTAGATTGGATATTCAAATTTCAAAACATTAAAGCCATTCATTCTTACTTCTTTAACCAGGTCAAATCCGAGGTTTAGATAAAACTGTTTTAGTACTTTCCGATCATCACAGTCTACACGGAGGAATCTGTATTGATGATATCCAGCATAATCCTTGATTAAACCGATTGCCGCTGCTCCCCTGCCTTGTCTGCTGTATGAAGGATGAATAGCCAGTTTGTGAAAAAACAGGCTGGTGTTTTCTTCTATTTCGGGCCAAAAAACGGGATCGGCTGTTTGTATGAAGACAAGACCAATATCGCAGTCATTTTCTTCAAAAAAGTACAGCTCGGATAGCTGGTAAGATTGTTGCAGGGCTTTTTCAGAAACCTGGTTACGAGTCCACAACGATTTTCCTTGTTCATCCAGTTTGTCAACCACGGCCAACAGTAACTTACCGGCGCGTTTCCAATCACGAACATTTCGAGCTCTCGAAAGTTTCACTCCCTTGATCTCCAAAGGTTTTAGGGATTAGGTTCTAAAGAACCTTTCTGGCTCGGGTTATCAATAAACTGTCAGGTTTGGGCTCATACTTTTGCCCCAGTTCCGCCACCATCTGATGAATTTTTTCCTGAACGTCTAACAATACCGGATCTAATTCATTTTGCTGATCTTTAAGCCGCTGTTCCCGTGCAGATGCTTCCCTTCGTTTTGGTATTTCCGATTTAAACAGGTTAATCTCTTCATCTGTCAGATCCGGATTTACAACAGTCTGTTCAACAAGGACAACGTCCAATG
>JANQLH010000357.1 GCA_028280735.1 SAR324 cluster bacterium
TTGGCTTTCCTTGCTGTTCTTCACCTCGGTCACGGAGAGAACCGCGGCTATTTGTGGATTGTCGGCATCTCGAATGTAGAAGACCTCAAACTCCCGGGATTCCCGGGCCGCCTCTTGTATAAGGTAAGTGAGGTCGCTGTTGGCTGTGCGTTTGCGGAGTCGCTTTAATTCATTTAAATCATCCGCCCTGAAGATACCGTAGGAATTCTGACCCCATTCCGGTTTTAAAAAAACCGGAAACTCGGCCGGAAAATACGCTTTGTTGTCCAGGTGTTGCCCCAAACGCCAACGAATGGGTATCAACCTGTTGATATCATATTTGGAATAGATACCCTTTTTTTTGTTGAAGAATTGGGCATTGAGTTGAAAAAATCGCCAGGGATTGGTCCTTAGCTTCAGGCAGTTCACAATATAGCAGAATATCATTAAATATCGTGCCATAGCCTTTAAACTCCTTAATTACGAAATGTTGTACACCTCTCCCTTTAGAGCATCGTCAGAGTAAATGTGTATACTTAAACTGGCTTTTATTGCCGTTATCCTGTGAATCGCGTTGTCAAATGTACCAGGGTCGCCGTTATGATAGGAATAGTCACCTGCCTTATAATTCAGCGTGCTCACCTCCATTAGTTTTTTGTTTTCCCGAATGAAAAATCGTTCACTGAGCTCCCCCTCTATTAAATAAAGGAAAGAATAGCGGGGATGACCGTGAATCGGAGTCGCTGCGCCCTTATCCCAACGGGCCATCATGATCTCAAACCCGGTTTTCTCCCTTAACAAACTGGTTCGCGTGTAAGAATGTCTCATTACCGGAAAGTCGATTGAATTCAGGCGATGAATTGCGAAAAAATCACTAAGAATGGCCAGAGTTTTTTCAGAATCATATTTTTGATTGGCCACCTGCTGTAACACACGAGAAAATACACCGTTTGCAATGAAGGGTGGAGGTGTCTGTGCCTGATTTCGAAAAGTTGATTTCAGATTATTCATGTTTCCTCCAAAAGAGCTTTCCCGGCTTGAACAACATCCCGGAAAAAGGAGCGTACCGTGTCTTTGGTACTCACCGGATTAGTGATTAGCAATCGCAGGCATAAATCAGAGCCGATATAACCGAATCCGACCATGTTTTCAGCGTCTCGATAAAGCCTGGTTCTGAGTGTCAAATTAAAATGGTTACCGGAGACACCGTAAGGTGTTTTAAACCGAAAGCAAGTATTGAATGATTCCCTGGGAACGACCATCTCCAGTTCAGGAGTTTCCTCAACCACTCGCTCTGCATACTTGCTTAACTGCAAATAGTGTTCAATTCTCCGGGCAAATCCCTCATGACCATAAAATTTCCAGTCGAGAAACCATTTCAGGGCGTCTACACGTCGACCGCATTGCAGGGAAAATGATCCCAGGTTGAATTCTTCTTTCTCGGATTCCTCCCTGAAGATATAGCTGGAATCACCAATGCTACAACTCTGTCTCAAAGCACCGGGAAACCCGTTAAGCAAGAGAATATTGCAGATCAGGTTGGTTCCCGGCATTTTGTGAAAATCAAAGGTAAAGGAATCTGTCTCTTCAATACCGGAAAGGTATTGATTCCTGAGCCCGGGGCTCAATACGGCAGCCCCGCCCCAGGCACCGTCCACATGCAACCAGAAGCCGTACTTTTGCCGAAGTCGCAGCAAATCTTCAATGGAGTCGTAAGCTCCTCTAACGGTTGTTCCGGCTGTCGCCCCTACGAAGAAGGGAAGACCTCCCTGCTGCTTAACGCATCCGATCGATTCCTCAAGAAAATCCGGTCGCATACGGCCCTGTTCATCCAAGGGAACCTTGATCAGATGATCGGTACCAATTCCCAAAACAGTAGCCGCCTTGTCCATGGAGTAATGGGAATCGTTACCCACGTAAGCATATAATTCCCGGCTGCCGAACAGGCCTTTTCGCTTTATATCCCGGTTGACGCGATCTCTGGCAACCATCATGGCAATCATATTGGCATTGCTGGAGCCGGTGGTCATTTGACCTTCCCCATCCTTGAATCCCACCAACTCCAGCATTTCATTGATCATGTATTTTTCGATAATCGTTGAAACGGGAGCGGATTCGTAAGTGCAGGCAGAGGTATTGGTAACAGCAGTGATGATTTCACCAACAACGGAAGGGAGATTGGCTCCGGACCACATTCGGTTTACAAATTTCGGGTGACCGGTCTTCAATGAGTATTTCAAATAACGCTCCACCCATTCAAAAAGCCGGTCCCAGTTTAAAGGCTCGCTGAGAGCTTCCGGGTTAAGAATCTCGGCCAAGTCTTCAGGTGGATGGTATTCTACAAAAGATCCTTTTGCCCGGGTTGAGTGATAGTTTTTCACCAGCTCATTCAAGCGATCAAATACCTTAATATGTTCCAGCTCTGGGTCCATCTATCTCCTCCAGGCATGAAATCTTTCCAGAAATGCCATCAATCTTTGGGGAATGTGGTTTTTTCTCCAATTGCCGGCTGCATATTTGTTTGCTTCGGCCAGGGTGGGATAGATATGAATCGTTCCCAGGATTTTGTTTAAGCCCAAATTATGCTTCATGGCTAATACATATTCCGATATCAAGTCACCGGCATGGGATCCGACGATGGTTACCCCTAAAATCCGGTCTTTTCCGGGAACCGTAAGCACCTTTACAAACCCATGATCTTCGCTATCGGCGATAGCCCTGTCCAGATCATCGATACCGTAAGTTGTCACTTCGTAGGGTATGCCCTGTTCCCCGGCTTCTTTTTCGTTGATTCCAACCCTGGCCACTTCAGGATCAGTAAATGTGCACCAGGGGATCACACTGTAATCTGCCTTAAACTTTTTATACGGACTGAACAAAGCGTTTACTGCGGCATACCAGGCTTGATGACCGGCTGTATGGGTAAACTGATAAGGTCCGGCCACATCTCCGCAGACATAAATGTTAGGGTATTTGGTTCTCAGAAAAGGATCACTTTTAATCACGCCGGGACGCACGGTTTCGATTCCCAATTCCTCCAATCCGAATCCCACGGTATTTGGTTTGCGACCGACGGCCACCAGTACTTCATCAAAGGGAATACGCACATCATTGCCCTGGTATTCGCATACCAAAACCTTTTCCCCGTTTTCGAGCAGAAATTCCTTGGCTTTGTGATCTGTCATGACATGAACACCATCTTTTTTGAAGCTTTCGGTCACAATATCAGATACTTCTCGGTCTTCACGGATCAAAATCTGTGGCAGCATTTCGATTTGATAAACCTCGGAACCCAATCGGGAGAAACATTGGGTCATTTCGCTGCCGATGGGCCCTCCCCCTAAAACAACCAACCGTTTGGGAAGCGTTCTGAGATTCCAGATGTTGTCACTGGTCAGATATCCAAGCTTATCAATACCGGGAATTGGAGGAACAAAAGGACTGGCCCCGGTAGCAATTATGATACTGCACGTAGAGTACAATTTATCACCAACTTTAATCCGATATGGATCGATTATCTCCGCTTCACCGGTGATACACTCAACTCCAAGCCCAGTGTAACGTTCAATGGAATCATGAGGCTCAACCTGCTTGATTACCGCTTGAACCCGCTCCATCACCTCACTGAACTCATAATCTACTGACGCATCTTTGAAACCGAAATCTTTTGCCCGAGCGGCGTAGGAAAGCATCTTGGCAGAACGGATCAATGCTTTACTGGGAACACAACCGGTATTTAAACAATCTCCCCCCATTTTGTTCCTTTCAACCAGGGCTACTTTCGCCCTGACCGCGGCTGAGATATAAGAAGCGACCAGGCCTGCCGAACCTGCACCAATCACCATTACATTATAATCAAATCTTTTGGGTTTTTTATATCTGAGTTTAACAGGTTTGGATTCTGCCATGTTTATTCCGTTATTAAATTATAGAAAAGAGAAAACAGCATGGATTGAGTTAACGCTATCAAGTCCTGATAACCCTGGCCCAAGGGCAATTTTGCAATAATCGGTCCTAAGGCAGGGAATCGTTTTGTCTGCAATCCGGAGTGTGGTTGTTGATGATGTTCTTACTGACGACTCCGGTAACGATCAAAAAGCAACTAAAGGGTTCACTTCAAAATCACATTGCTGCCGGATACAATTTTCAAGACGCCTGGCGGATCATCCGGTAAAAGGCGTGAGACATTAATGTAATTTGAGACAGATGAGATCCGGAGCCATTGAAAACAACCGATTAAACTCACAATGTGATCTATTTATTGCACTTAAAACTGCTTCATGATAATGAGCACATTAGAGCTTTTCCATGCAGGCTCAAAATTCTTTTTTTTGGCATGGATCCAAACAAACCTGTTACGGAGTAAAATCATGAAAAATATGCTGATAAGTTTAACCGGTTCACTTATTTTAATAATGACTTCGCTGACACTTTTCGGACAGGACAATTCTGAGCTTTTGACTTACCGGCAAAAGCTGATGCAATCCAACGCTACGCATATGGGGGTGATGGGCCAGATTATGCAAAAAGGACTGCCGTTTAAGAATCATGTGAGTTCTCATGCTACCGTTATACAGCAGAACAGCATGTTGTTTGAAGACGCATGGAAAAAGAAAATTACCGAAGGCAAAACCGATTCCAAAGCGGAAGTCTGGACTAACTGGGCAGGTTTTGTTAGTGCGACTAAAGCATCAGCTGCCGCTGCGGCAGAATTGGCAAGAGCCAGTGAAGATCAAATGATGGGTAAAATGAGAGCACTGGGAGGAACCTGTGGTGACTGTCATCGAAGTTTTAGAAAACCGAAATCGCAACGATTCAAACGATAAACCTGTGTTCGGGATTTCAGCACACAGCCCTGGATAAACAAAATAGATCAAGGAAATGCCAAGCATGAAGCTAATAATTGTTAAGATACGAGAAAGTTGTTTAACCGGTTTGATTTTGTTTATCTGGCTGGTATCGAGCGTTTTCGTTGTGAATTCTGCTATTGCCCAACAAGTGAACCGAGGAGAATATATTTTCCGTGCTTCCGGTGGTTGCAGTTGTCACACAGTTCCAAACAGCAACAATCAATTCATGGCCGGCGGAAGAGCCTTAAAAACCCCTTTTGGAGCTATATACAGCACTAACATCACTCCAGACAAAAAAACGGGAATAGGGTCCTGGACGGAAACCGACTTCATCAATGCAATGACCAAGGGCATCAGAAACGATGGTGCTCACCTTTTTCCGATTTTCCCCTACACGTCTTTTACAAAAATAAAGACAAACGATCTGAAGGATCTCTATGCTTATCTGAAAACCATTAAACCGGTGCCAATGGAAAACAAGGGTGATGAACTGTTTTTTCTGTTTAAGTGGAGATTTGGTTTGATTTTCTGGAAACTGCTGAATTTTGAGGAAGGCAGATTTGAAGAGGACAGCAGCAATTCGGAATTATGGAATAGAGGTGCTTACTTGTCGAAAGCTCTTGCCCATTGCAGTGAATGTCACACTCCCAGGGATATCAGCGGGGGATTAAAAAATAAACTTTTGTATTCAGGCTTCGTTAACGGACCTGAAGGTGAAACAGCCCCTAACATCACACAAGACCCACAAACAGGCATCGGTGACTGGGAAAAAGAGGCCTTGATCTGGTTTTTGCTGACCGGCCAAAAACCCGATGGAGACTACACCGGCGGCATCATGTTCGAAGTCATCAACGAAGGCTATCAATACATGGACGCCAAGGATCTGGATGCCATCACCGAATACATTTTCTCTCTGAAACCTATTCAAAACGAAGTGAAAAAAGAATAAATCGTCTGATCTACTACTGCATTGCCATTTTGCGCGATTCGATAAAACAGGCGATAGTTTTTTCGATATCTTCTGGACCGGTTTTCCAAGAGCAGACGCTGATTCTAATTACCGGTTGGTCATTCCAGGTTGATCCTCCGCACCAGCAATCGCCGGAAGATTGGATATGGGCGAGGGTGGCTGTTGTCTGTTCGGGAGTGTCACAAGAAACCAAAACCTGGTTGAATACTATATCGTTAAGAATGTTAAAATCGGCGGAAGCCAATCCTTCTGCCAATTTTTTTGCATTGTCACAGAGGCGATCCACCAGCTCCTCAATGCCTTTCCTTCCCAGGTATTTCATAGTGGCCCATAATTCAACAGCCCTTGATCTGCGTGACATTTCCGGTGTGTAAAGCATGCTGTCGCGGTGTTCTCCGTATTGAATGTAAGAACCGGAGGCCTGCATGGCTTCGACCAGAACATCTCGATGTCTGCATAAAACAATCCCGCAATCGTATGGAGTATTAAGGGTTTTGTGACCATCCACCGACCAGGAATCGGCGTTGTTAGAACCTTTTGTCAGGTGCTTGAATCTGCCGGAAGCCTCGGCCCATAATCCAAAAGCACCATCGACATGTACCCACGCTCCTGCTTCATTTGCCTTGTCGCACAGCTGATCCAGAGGGTCAAAGGCGCCGGAATTAACATTACC